>NZ_JBSHJX010000010.1:0-118744 GCF_053619695.1 Microbacterium sp. NPDC055521
GCTCCAGATGTCGGACGCTTCACGCGGATCGGTCCGACATCTGGAGTGTCGGCCCCCGGTTCGTACGCGATCGGGCGCGCGGGGGAGGGCGTTCAGCGGGGTACGACGCGGTAGCGTCGCAGCCGCAGTGACGGGTTCGTCTCGCGGGTGCGGGCGATGAGGCCGGGGTCGAGGGATGCCACGGCCACGCCCTCCCCCGCACTGACGCCGGCGACGACGACGCCCTGCGGATCGATCACCTGCGAGAAGCCGACGCCGATCGGAGCCGGATGGTCGGCCGCGATCACGTACGCGGTGTTCTCGATGGCCCGAGCGGAGAGCAGCGTGTTCCAGTGGTGCTCCTTGAGGGGGCCGCGCACCCACTCGGCTGGGACGATCAGGGCATCCGCCCCGGCGTCCACCAGAGTCCTCGCCACCTCGGGGAAGCGCAGGTCGTAGCAGGTCATCAGCCCGAACCGCAGGCCACAGGCCTCGAACACGGCCGCGTCGCCGAGCTCTCCCGCCTCGATCCAGTCCGACTCCCGCTGCCCGAACGCGTCATACAGATGCTGCTTGCGATACACGGCCTGCACACCGGCATCCGACACCGCGACGAGGGTGTTGTGCACCCGACCGGCGTCGGCGGTCTCGACCATCCCGGCGACGACGACCAGCTCGCGTTCGGCGGCGAGCGCGCGCAGCGTCTCGACGAACGCGCCGTCGAGGCTCTCGGCGTTGGGCGCGAGGGCATCGTCCATCTCGGGTGTGAAGTAGTTCGAGTACTCCGGCAGCACGACGACGTCCGCTCCGCGCTGTGCGGCGGCGGCGACGAGCACGGCGATCCGCTCGCGGTTGCGCTCGGGTGAGGCATCCGGAGCGAACTGGCACACGGCGACGAGAGGAGCGGCTGCGGTCATGCTGCCATCCTCCCTCACTCCCGCGGTGCGCGCGTTCGAGTCTCGGGTTCGGTGAGGACCATGCGCACACCACGACGCTCGCGCGAGAACGCGCTGAGCTCGGCTTCGACGCGGCGCGTGTACGGCAGGAAGAACTGGGCGACCGCGCCGATCATGCCCGGCTGCGCACCGGGCGACAAGAGGCGGACAAGGGCCGACATGCAGAAGGCCCGATCCTTGCGGACCGGGCCTTCTTCTTGTTGCGGGGACAGGATTTGAACCTGCGACCTCCGGGTTATGAGCCCGGCGAGCTACCGAACTGCTCCACCCCGCGGCACATCAGAAAGCCTAACACGGCTTCGGGGAGAGGGCCAATCGAGGGGTGCCCCCCGGGTGTGTCACGGCGCGTCGGGGCCTGACGGTGCGTGCTCGAGCTCGCAATCCGGGCCCGGGAAGATCAGCGACTCACCGCCATCGTCGAAGCGCACCAGGTACGGCGGCCCGCCGTCTTCGCCCCGCGCCTCGAGCACCTCACCGCGACGCTCGGCACTGTCGACGTGCGCGCCGTGGATCACGATCCTCGAACCCGCTGCTGCTCGCATCGCGATCGCCTCCTCGAAGTATCCGGTGCACCCATTGTGCGTGCGGAATCGTCGCGGCGCCAGAGGGCGGGGACGCAGAAGGAGGGCACCCCGCCGGGATGCCCTCCTTCTGCTGTCGGCTCTACTTCTTCGCGGCCTCGTCCTCGAGAGCGAGCAGCTTCTCGATGGCGGCGGTGAGCTTCTTGTCCTCGGCGGCGAAGCGCTCGAGGTCACCGGACTTCAGCGCGGCCTCACGGGCCGACAGCGCGGCACGTGCCTCCTCGAGCGCGGTCAGCGTCTCGCCGGCGGGCGGCGTGCTCCCCTGATCCGGGTCGGCCGGGGCATCCGGATCAGCGGGCGTCTCGGGATCGGTGGGCTCCACGTCGCCGTCACCGCCCGCGGCTCCCGCGTCGCCGCCGAAGAGCACGTCGAGCGCTTCGGTGAGCGTGTCCTCGAAGGCCACCCGGTCGCCGAACGCGACAAGCACCTTGCGCAGGTTCGGCAGCTTGGTCCCCTCGGACGACTGCACGAAGACCGGCTGCACGTACAGCAGTCCGCCGCCCACCGGAAGGGTCAGCAGGTTGCCGTACTTGACGTCCGACTTGCCGAGCGTCAGCACGTTCAGCTTGTTGGCGATCTCGGTGTCGGAGTCGAACGTATTCTGCACCTGACCGGGGCCGGGAACCGTGGTGTTGGTGTCGATCTCCAGCAGGCGCAGCTTGCCGTAGCCGTCGGATTTCTCGCCCTTCTTGTTGCCGGCGTCCGAATCGACGGCGAGGTAGCCCATCAGCACCTCACGACTCTCACCCTGCTGCGCGGCGGGGATGAAGGTCGAGAACATCGAGAAGCGCGGCTCATCCTGGCCCGGCATCTTCATCGACAGGTAGTACGGCGGCTGCAGGCGGTCCTTGGCGCGCGGGTCGTCCGGGGTCTGCCAGCGGTTGTCCTCCTGCGCGAACGAGCGTGCGTCGTCGATGTGGTACACCCCGAGCACGTCGCGCTGCACCTTGAACAGGTCGGTCGGGTAGCGCACGTGGCTCATCAGGTCGCCCGACATCTCGCTGATCGGCTCGACGGTCGACGGGTACACCTTCTGCCAGGCCTTGAGGATCGGGTCCTCGTCGTCCCACGCGTACAGCTTCACCGACCCGTCGTACGCGTCGACCGTCGCCTTGACCGAGTTGCGGATGTAGTTGATGTTGTCGAACGAGACCACGGATGCCGGGGTGCGGGAGTCCGCGATGGCATCGCGCAGGCTCACCGTCTTCGAGTACGGGTAGCTGGCGCTCGTGGTGAAGCCGTCGACGATCCAGACGATGCGACCGTCGACGACGCTCGGGTACGGGTCGTTGTCGAGGGTCAGGTAGGGCGCGACCTTCTCGACGCGCTTCTTCGGGTCGCGGTCGTAGAGGATCTGCGACTCGGGGTTCACCAGGTTCGAGAACAGGATCTGCTCGGACTGGAACTTCATCGCGTACAGCAGCTTCACGAACGTGTTGCCGATGCGCGGGCCGCCGTCGCCGTTGAAAGTCGTCTTCGTGTCGCTGGCGCCGTCCTCACCCCGTGGGTAGTCGATCTCGACCGGATCAGTTCCCTTGGGCGCGCCGACGATCGAGTATTCCGGCGAGGACTCGCCGAAGTACACGCGCGGCTCGAACTTCTCGGTGTCGCTGAGGAAGCCGGAGGTGGGGATGCCCTGCTCAAGGAACACGGGCTCGCCGTCGCTGGTGCGCTGGTTGCCGGCGAGGGCGACGAGGCCATAGCCGTGCGTGTACACCGCGGCGCGGTTGTTCCAGCTGTCGCCGCCGCCGAGCTTGGTCAGATCGAGGTCGCGCACCGAGACGACGGTGTCCTGCGACTTGCCGTCGATCTGGTAGCGATCGACGTCGAGCTCGGGAGCGAACTGGTAGTACGAGCGGTACTGCTGCAGCTGGCGCACCGTCGGGCTGATGATCGACGGGTCCATGATGCGCACGGATGCCGTGGTGTCGGCGTCCTCGCGCAGCTGCCCCGGCTCGGTGTCAGTCGTCGCGGCGAACGGTGTGACCTCCATGTCGGCGACGCCGTACGCCTCCTTGGTGCTCTCGATGCTGCGGTCGTAGAACTCGGCCTGGTAGGCGTTCTCGTTGGGCTTCACCTGGAAGGTGGTCACGACCCACGGGTATCCCATGCCGACGACCAGCGACGCGACCACGAACAGCGCGGTGGCGGCAAGCGGGAACCGCCAGCGGCCGATCACGGCGGTCACGAGGAAGAGCACCGCGACGACCGCGGCGATGATCGACAGGATCGCGAGACCCGGGATGGTCGCGTTGACGCCGGTGTACGCGGCACCCGTGATGCGACCCTCGGGCTGCACGAGCGTGAGGTAGCGGTCGAGCCAGAGGCTCACGGCCTGGACGGCGAGGTAGAGCCCGGCGAGCACGGCCAGCTGGATGCGCGCCGGCTTCGAGATGCGCAGCTCGCGCTGCCCGATGCGCACCGAGCCGTAGAGGTACGACACGAGAGCGGTGATCACGAGGCAGAGCAGCAGCACGGCCGACGCGAAGGCCAGCAGAGCCGAGTAGAAGGGCATCGCGAAGAGGTAGAAGCCGGTGTCGACGCCGAACTGCGGGTCGAGGGCGTCGGTGGTCACGCCGTTCGCCCACAGCCACACGGTCTTCCAGTTGCCCGCGGCCGCGAAGCCGGCGAACACGCCGAAGAACACCGGCATGCCCCACATCGCGAGGCGGCGCAGCGGCTCGATGACCTCCTGATAGCGGTCGAGCTGTGAGCTGAGCCGCACGTAGACGGGCCGCAGCCGGTACGCCAGCTGGATGCAAAGGAAGATCGGCAGCGCCATGCCGAGGAAGCCCACCACGAACATCGTGGCGGTGGCGATCCACTGGGTGGTCAGCACCGACGCGAAGTCGAGCTGGTCGAACCAGAGGAACTCGGTGTAGAGAGAGGAGAACACGAAGAACGCCGCAATGATGGCAGCGATGATCGCCACCGAGATCGCGAGTATCCGTCGTGATGTGCTGGGCGTGGCCGGCTGCGGCGCTGAGGTCGAGGTCACCGTTCCATCCTAGGCAGGCCACCTATGACGCGGCCCCGGATGCGCGTCCTTCGACGAGCTCAGGAACCCATCTGCGGCTCAGCGCTTCGCGGTGCAGACCGGAAGCGCTGACGTGTCGCCGCCCTCGGCGACCACCTCGAGGATGTCGAGCGATTCCTCCAGTGTGCCGGTGCGGAACACCTTCAGGCCGTCGGGGATGTGGCCCACGACCTCGTCGCAGTTGCCCTCCGGCGCGAGGAAGACGGTCGCACCCGCATCCCGCGCCCCGTACAGCTTCTGCCGGATGCCGCCGATCGGCCCGACGGTGCCCGCGGCGTCGATGGTGCCGGTACCGGCGACGTCTGCGCCGCCGTTGAGCTCGCCGGGGGTGAGCGTGTCGATGATCCCGAGGGCGAACATCATGCCGGCGCTGGGACCCCCCACGTTGTCGAGCTGAAGCCGCACGTCGACGGGGAAGTCGTAGTCGGTGGTGAGGGAGATCCCGATCAGCCACACGTCTTTGCCTTCGGCGTCGGTGGACTTCTCGGGCGTGACCGCGACGGTCTTCTCCTTGCCGTCGCGCTCGATCGTGAGGGTGACCTCTGCTCCCTCGGCCTGCTGGATGGCATCCCGCAATCCGGTGGCCGAGTCGATCGCCTCGCCGTCGAGCGCCAGGACCAGATCGTCGGCGTGCAGCTTTCCGTCTGCCGGGCTGTCGGCGACGGCCTCGACGACGCGCACCTTCGCACCGACGTCGTAGTCGAGCTCGGTGAGCGCCGCCGCGGTGGCCTCGTGCTGCGAGTCGACCATCAGAGCGGCGTTCTGCTCGTCGCGCTCGTTCGAGCTCACGCCCTGCGGGAAGACCGTGTCGATCGGCACGACGGCGCGCGTCGGGTCGGTCCATGCCATGGCGAGCTCGAACCAGGTGGGAGTGCGCTCGCGGTTGCCGATCACCTGCACGGTCGTGAGATCGAGCGTGCCGCCGGTGGGGTAGGTCTTGGCGCCGTCGATCTCGATCAGCGGCACCTTGTCGCCGTCCGCGCTGCGAGCGGTGCCGAGGGTGTCGTACACCGGTCCCGGTCGCTGGATGACGTACGGCGTCGGCACGAAGGTGAGCGCGACCAGCGCGACCAGCGAGATGCTCAACGCCACGATGCCGGTGACCGTGCCGTTGCTGCGGCGTGATGACACGGAACCTCCGGGGCGTTCGCGAGCGGCGTACAGCGATCCGGGCGCATCGGGTACGAGCACAGGATCGTGTGACTAGCGTAGAGCGCACACGCTACGGGCATGCTGAGAGGGCTTATCGCATGGCAGATGACGATCGGGATCCTTCCGACTTCGAAGAGATGCTCCGGCGCATGATGTCGGGTGGGCAGGTGGACCCGGAGGCGCTGCGCGACGCCCTGTCGGGAATGGGCGGGATGTCGATCGACCCGGCCCAGATGTCCGGGTTCATGTCGCAGCTGCAGGGCATGTTCGGCGGCGACCCGTGGCAGAGCGCCAGGCAGAGTGCGCTGCACATCGCGAACCGTGACGGTCTCGGCATCGCCGACGGCTCGCGCGCGTCGCTCGCGGATGCCTTCGGGTTGGCGAACCTGTGGCTCGGCGAGGCGACGACGATCTCAGAGCTCGCCTCGGCGCCGCAGGCGATGACCCGCGGGGAGTGGATCGAGAAGACCCTGCCGGTCTGGAAGGAGATCGCCGACCCCGTGTCGACGTCGATCGCGGATGCCCTCACCGGCGCCCTCGAGACGCAGGTTCCGCCCGAGATGCAGAGCATGGTGCAGGGCGCAGGGCAGCTGATGCGGGGCCTGGGTGCGTCGCTGTTCGCCGCCCAGTTCGGGCAGGTGCTCGGTCGGCTCTCGCTCGAGGTCGTCTCGGGCGGCGACGTCGGCATCCCCGTGCTCCCCGCCGGAACAGCCGCCGTGATCCCGCAGAACATCGCCGATTTTGGTGAGGGCCTCGAGATCCCGGAAGACCAGATCGCGCTGTACCTGGCCGTGCGCGAGCTCGCCTACGCCCGGCTGTACCGCCACGCGAAGTGGCTGCACCTGCACGTGCTCTCGCAGATCACCGACTTCGCCCGTGGGGTGACGGTCGACGTCGAGGTGCTCGACGACCTGGCATCCCGGCTCGACCCGACCAACCCCGAAGAGCTGCGCGCGGCGATCGAGGGCGGTGCGCTGCTTCCGGCGCAGACCGACGCGCAGCGCGAGGCGCTCGCCCGCCTCGAGAACCTGATCGCCACGATCGACGGCTGGGTCGACGTGGTCACCGAGGAGGCGACCTCGCGCCTGCCCGACGGCCCGCGGCTGGCCGAGGCGGCCCGCCGGCGCCGTGCGGTGGGCGGCCCCGCCGAAGACGCCCTGGGTGCACTCGTCGGGCTCAAGCTGCGCCCGCGGCGCCTGCGCGAGGCGTCGGCGATGTGGCGGTCGGTCACGGATGCGGTCGGCATCGCCCAGCGAGATGCCCTGTGGGACTACCCCGACATCATGCCGCTCGCCTCGGACATCGACGACCCGTCGGCGCTCATCGCGCGCCTGGAGGCACTGCAGCGCGGGGAGACGCCGGTGGCGGACGAGCTCGACGAGGCGCTCGCACGCCTGCTCGACGGCGAGGACTTCGGAAAGGACTCCCCCGAGGGTGACCGACCCGAGGGTGATCGTCCCGAGGGCGACCGACCGGTCTGACGGCGCGTCTTTCGCGGGAGATCGGGAGCTGCGGGACTGATCCTGCACAGTCGCCGAAGCGCCCGATCCGTCCACAGATCGTCGTTCTCCGCCCCGCAGACGGCTCGCATCGGCGCACAATCAGGGCATGAGCCCGATGACGCCGACGACGTTGACCCGTCTGGACCCGCGTTATCCGCTGCTCTGGCGCGATGAGGACACGGTGCAGTTCGGCCTGGAGGACGTCGTGCGCCTCGACGTCGCAGGCTCCTGGGTCGAGCCGTTGCTGAATCGGCTGCGCGCGGGCATCCGCATCAGCTCCTTCGATGTGATCGCGCACGGCGTCGGCGCACCGCGTCGCGACGCACGGCGGATGCTGGCGGCCCTGCGTCCGCTGCTCGTCGAGGACGCGCTGCCGGCGCCGCCGTTCTGGGCCGACGGCATCAACCTCGCCGACGGGCGGGGGCAGGAACGGCTCCGCCAGTCTCTGATCGACGAGGGACTCGACGAGGCAGACCCCCGCTCCCCCGGTGCGGTGGCCGTGGTCATGGTCGGCGGAGCCGCGGCCGCCCTGCAGCTCGCCTCATACCTGCGCGACGACCTGCCGCACCTTCCGATCGGCTTCGAGCAGGACGCCGCGGTGATCGGACCCCTCGTCGTGCCGGGGCACACACCGTGCCTGTCGTGTCGCGACGCGCACGAGCGCGACCGCGACGAGGCATGGCCGCGCATGCATGCGCAGCTCGTGGGCACGACGACGCAGGTGACCTCGGCGCGCATCGCCCACGCCGCGTCACTCGCGGCACGCATCCTGCGCACCCCGACACCCTCAGCAGGACTGACGGTGCGGGTCAGCCCCGACGGGCGGCACGCCTGGCGGTCGGTGCGACATCACGCAGAATGCCCGTGCCGCGAGCTGTCGTTCCGATCTCCGCCAGGAAGCGCGACGCAGACCTCTCCCCCCGCCCCGCTGACCGCGCCCACGACACCGCCAGGGTTCGCGCGGCTCGCGTGATGCCGACGTAGGCCAGACGGCGCTCCTCGTCGATGTTCTCGAACGTCGTCGCGTAGGAGATCGGCAGAGAGCCCTCCGCCCACCCGGCCAGCAGCACGTGCGGCCATTCCAGGCCCTTCGCCGCGTGCAGGGTCGACAGGGTGACGGTCTGCAGGGTCGGCTCGTGCTGATCCTTCGCCCGCGCCATCAGATCGTCTGCGAAGACGCGCAGCGTCGTGCCGGGCTGTGCCTCCTCGGCCAGACGCAGGATCGCGCGGCGTGCCTCCCACCCGTCCCGCTGCGCACCGCCGGCCTGCGGCGGCTCGTCGGTGAGGCCGAGGCCGCGCAGCACGTCGCGAACGGTCGGCAGGAAACCGGCATCCGTCGGCGCGACCGCGGCCCCCCGCAGCGCGAGCACCGCCTGGCGGACCTCGGGCATGTCGAAGAAGCGCGTGCCGCCCAGAACGCTTGCGGCGACGCCGCGCGCGGCGAGCGCCTGCTGCAGCACGGCCGACTGGGCGTGCGCGCGATAGAGGACGGCGATGTCCGAGGCCGCGGCGCCGCCGGCGATGCGGCGCACGATGTTGTCGGCGATGCCCGCCGCCTCGTCGGTCTCGCTGTCGTAGGCCGTCACGGTGGGCGGCTCCTCGTCGCCCGTGGGCGCGCCCGCCGGTTCCAGGGCCAGCGCACCGGGCCGCCCCTTCATCAGCGCGTTCGCGGCGGTGAGGATCGGCCCCTGCGAGCGGTAGTTCGTCTCGAGCCGCACGACGGTCGCGTCACTGAACCGGCGCTCGAACTCGAGCAGGTAGCGCTGCTGCGCCCCGGCGAACGAGTAGATGGTCTGGCTGGCGTCGCCCACCACGCAGATGTCGCGTCGATCGCCGAGCCACAGCTCGAGCAGACGGTTCTGCAGGGGCGACACGTCCTGGAACTCGTCGACCGTGAAATGCCGGTACTGCTCGTGCACGGCGGCGGCCACCCGGGGCTCGGCCTCGAGCATGCCCGCGCAGGCGAGCAGGACGTCCTCGAAGTCGAGCTGGCGCCGTTCGTCCTTCAGCGCCTCGTAGGCGCCCTGCAGCTCGATCAGCTGCTCGGGGCGGATGCCGCTGATCGGCCGCTCCCGCTCGGCGTACTGCTCGATCGACAGCATCGAGACCTTGCGCCACTCGATCTCGGAGGCGATGTCGCGCAGCGTCGCCGTACTCGGGCGCAGCCGCATCGCGTCGGCCGCCTGCCCGAGCATCCGCACCTTGTTGTCGATGAGCGAGGGCGCGGAATCACCCGCGACGGTGGGCCAGAAGAAGTTCAGCTGCTTGAGGGCCGCCGCGTGGAATGTGCGCGCGGCGACGCCGCCGACGCCGAGGGCGCGCAGGCGCCCGCGCAGCTCTCCGGCGGCCTTCGCGGTGAAGGTCACCGCCATCACGCGCTGGGGCGAGTAGGCACCCGTGTCGACGCCGTGCGCGATGCGGTGCGTGATGACGCGCGTCTTGCCCGTTCCCGCGCCGGCGAGCACGGCGACGGGGCCCCGCAGCACCGAGGCCGCCTCCCGCTGACGGTCGTCGAGGGCGTCCAGGGCGCTCACACCCCCTCACCCCGGTGCCAGTCCTCGATGAGTCGGCGGGCGATCGATGATCGGCTGGGCAGCCCGACGGGGCCGTCGCCGCCGAGCGCGCGTCCGATCTCGTCGCGCGTCAGCCAGCGCACGTCGATGATCTCCTCGCCGTCGGCCGTCGCGCTCTCATCGGCGGCGACGGCGCGGAAGCCGACCATCAGCGAGCGCGGGTACGGCCAGGGCTGCGACGAGACGTAGCGCAGCTCGCGCAGGCGCACCCCCGCCTCCTCAGCGAGTTCACGGTGCACGGTCGACTCCATCGACTCCCCCGCCTCCACGAAGCCGGCGAAGCACGAGTACATGGTGCCGCGCCACGCGGCGTTGGCGCCCAGCAGCAGCCGCTCGCCGTCCGGGCTCTCGACCGCGACGATCACCGCGGGGTCGGTGCGCGGGAAGTGATCCGAGTCGCAGGCTGAGCAATGCCGCGACCAGCCGGCGCTGCGAAGCTCGAGCACCCCTCCGCAGCGGCTGCAGTGCCGCACATCGACCAGCCACGCGGCCACCGCGACCGCGGTCACGAAGATCTCGGCTTCGAAGGGCTCGAGCAGACCGCCGACATCGCGCAGCCCCAACCACGTCTCCTCCGGTGCCGCGTCGATGCTGTCACGCTGTGGCGGGACGGATGCCAGCAGCAGGGCCGCGCCATCGGCATCCCGCCCCAGCAGCGCCCAGTCGGCGTCGCCCACCTCGGCGGCGCCGACCCGCACCACGGCCCCGCCGGAGACCCGGAGGCGACGGTCGCGCACGACGACGACCCGGGTCGCCTCCTCGGCTCGCAGCCGATCGATGACGCCGGGCTCTGGGCGCAGCTCAGCGGCCCTGTCGAGGATGTCGGACCTGGTGCTCATGCGTCCTCCTGCTCTCGTGCGTCGCCTCCCGGAACGCGACGTATGCCGCGGCACTCGCGTGGCGTGGACGCAAACCGCGCGGGGGCAGACCTACGCTGGGGAGCATGGCACGCTCTCCTTTCACTCTAGTGGCGGCGGTCACGGCCGCTGTGCCCGGGGCGGAGGTCACGGGCGCTCGCGCTCTGACCGCGGACGGCGACGGGAGGTTCGACTCGGCCATCGCCACACTCGCCGACGGCAGCGAGCTCGTGATCCGGGTCGCCGCCGATGACGCGGCCGCCATCGAGCTCGCCGAAGAGGCGCTCGCGCTACGCGCCCTGACCGCCGGCGCCAGGGAGATGCTGCCCTTCCGCGTGCCCACCGCGATGGGCGAGACGCGCGTCGGCGAGGCACGTGCGCTGGTCACCGATCTCATGCCCGGCTTCCAGGTCGAGGCCGCCCACCTGCCCGCCGGACGCGGTGCGGCCGTGTCGATCGCTCACGCGATCGCCGCCGTGCACGCCCTGCCGCCATCGGTCGTGCGCGCAGCCGGCCTCAGCGTGCGCGATGCCGCCGCGGTGCGCGCCGAGACCGGCCAGCTGGTCGACCGGGCGTCGGCGACCGGCCGGGTGCCGGCACGTCTCAGCGCGCGCTGGCGGAGTGCGGTCGCCGATGACGACCTGTGGCACTTCGAGAGCGCCGTGACCCTGGGCGGCATCCAGGCACTTTCGTTCCTGTTCGAAGACGACCCGCACGACGGTCCGCAGGTGGTCGCGGTGCTCGGCTGGCGGGGGCTCTCGGTCGGCGACCCTGCCGAAGACCTCGGCTGGCTGTCCGGCGCCCCGGATGCCGCACCGGACGTGCTGGCCACCTACGCCGCCGCGTCGCAGCGTGCGGCCGACGACGCACTGCGGGCGCGAGCCCGCCTGCACGCCGAGCTCGAATTCGCCCGCTGGCTCGTGCACGGCGACGAGCTGCGTCGGCCCGACATCGTCGACGACGCCGCCGCCCTGCTGGAGTCGCTCAGCTCTGGTCTGCGCGGCGATGATCTGCGTGTGGCCTCGACGTACACCGGCGGTGTCGATTCGGCTCTCGACGTGCTCGACCGCGTGCCCGCCACCGCCTCGAGCGACATCGACACGTCGATGCAGACCGACGCGTACCGTCCCGAGGACCTCTGGCACGAGGCCGATCCGGATGAGGGGGGCGATGATCGCGAAGCGACACGGCCCGATTCGCCGGCCGACGAGGAGGAACCCCGCGCGGACGCACCGACCGGCCCCGTCCACGCGTCGTGGGAGGAGCCCACGCAGGATCTCACCGACATCACCGGCGTGCGCGGATCGACGCGCAGCGCCGTCGGCGGCTCCGTGACGACCGCCGACGGCGAGGCGGCGCCGCGGGACGCCGGAGGCGCGGGGGACTCGGATCAGCCGGCATCCGCCGACTCCGAATCCGACGCCGACTCCGAATCTGACTCCGACGAGGCTCAGCGGGCCGCCCGCGCAGCGCTCCAGCGCTGGACGAGGTCCGACTCCGAGTAGATGCGGTCATCGCGGATGACCAAATCGTCCGCGACGTAGAACAGCGCCACGTCGATCTCCTCCAGCGGCACGCCGAACCGCCGGTGGTAGGCGAGCCGGTAGAGCGCCAGCTGCAGCATCCGCTCTTCGCGCTCGCCGGCCGTGCGCGGTGCCCGGCCGGTCTTCCAGTCGACGATCTCGATGCGCCCGCCGCGGTCCTCACGGCGGTAGACGGCATCGAGCTTGCAGATGACGATGTGGCCGCCCCCCTCGGCCGCCCTTTCTGCTTCACCGAACGCGAAGTCGATCTCGATCTCGACGGCGATCGGCTGCAGGGGCGCCCACTCGCTGCGCTCGAACACCGTGCGCAGCTCGGCGAGGGCACGTTCGTCGTCGCTGCCGAGATGGGCCGCGGGTGCCGTGTCTGCACCGTCGTCGAGCTCCCAGAGTGCGCTCTCGGCGGTGGAGCTCGCACCGACCAGTCCTGAGCGGTGCTCGACCCAGGCGTGGAACAGGGTGCCGATGCGGGTCTGCGTGTACGGCCGCTCGGGCATCGGCCGTCCCAGGTCGCGCAGGGTGCCGCGATAGTCGGTGACCCAGTCCTTGAACCGGGATGCCGGAACGCGTGTGGGCACCTCGGCGGGGGCGCCCCGCTGCCGTGCCGCGCGCTCGACGAGCAGCCGTCTCAGCTGCTCGGTGGGCTCGGGCCGCACCGGATCGGCCAGGGCGGCGCGCGCCTCGTGCTCGGCAGCGGCGACGCGGGGGCGGCGGTCGCCCAGGGCATCCATCGGCCACGATCGGGTCATGCCCGGACCGTCGTACGGGTTGTCGTCGGGGTCGACGTCGGTGATCGGATCAAGACCGAGCACGTCGATCGCGTCGAGCAGGTACGGGCTGGCCTGGCGTGGCTTCACCTGACCCGCCCAGTGCGCACCGGAGAGCAGCAGGTCGCTACGGGCACGGGTGAACGCCACATAGGCGAGCCGGCGCTCCTCCTGCTGCTGGTAGTCGCGGTACTCGTTCTTGAACCGGCGCAGCGCCCCGCCGTTCGGGTACGCCTTCGTCACGCCCGCGGCGAGCGCGTCGAGCGCGGCCTTGTGCCGTTTCGCGGGGAGGTCGCCTGCGGCCTCCATCTCGGCCTGCGGGTCCCAGCGGAAGACCGGCAGCGCGTCGCGGTCGCCGCGCAGCGCGAACGGGACCACCCCGAATCCGAACCATCCGGCGGTGTCCTGCGGGCGCCCCGGCAGTTCGCCGTCGACGAGCCGCACGACCGCGACCGCATCCCACTCGAGTCCTTTCGAGCCGTGGATGGTGAGCAGCTGCACCACACCGGGCTCGGGCGGTTCGGGCCGCGGCATGAGCTCGTCGGTGCTCTCGGCCTTGTCGAGCCAGGCCAGCAGGCTTCCGATCGTGCCGCGGTCGTCGGCGCTGAGGAACGCGCGCACCTCGTCGGCGAAGGCGCGCAGCTGCGTGGCGGCGATCCGAGCGGGGCCGCGCGATTCGTTCGCAGCGAGTTCGATGTCGAGTCGCAGCTCGAGCTCGATCAGGCGGATGAGCTCCGGGATGGGCAGGCCCGCCGACCGTCTCAGCCGTTCGAGGATCTCTCCCGCCGCGCGCATCCGTCGACGTCCCTCGGGGCTGATCGCCGAGATCAGACGGTAGTCGTCGGGAGCGGCGCGCAGGAAGTCGACGGCGTCGACGATCGACACGGCCTCGTCGGCTCCGCGAGACGCGCGCAGCCGCTGCCGCACCTCGTCGGAGAGCGGAGACAGATCGGCATCGCGTCCGGCGAGCGCGGTCGCGAGGTCGTAGAGCGCCGCCATGTCGGCGACGCCGATCGCGAACCGGGGTCCGACGAGCAGGCGGATCAGAGCCGAGCCCGCCGTCGGGTCGTGGATCACCCGCAGCATCGATACGACGTCGACCACCTCCGGGGTCGACAGCAGCCCGCCGAGTCCGAGGATGCGGTGGGGGATGCCCTCGCGAGCCAGCGCGGCGGCGAAAGTCT
Organism: Microbacterium sp. NPDC055521; assembly: GCF_053619695.1. Classification (NCBI taxonomy): domain Bacteria; kingdom Bacillati; phylum Actinomycetota; class Actinomycetes; order Micrococcales; family Microbacteriaceae; genus Microbacterium; species Microbacterium sp. NPDC055521. Next base: position 14,130 of record NZ_JBSHJX010000010.1, read on the forward strand.
GCATGTGGCGCTTCGAGCGGAACAGGATCGCGCCGGTGTGCGCGCGACCCGGGTCGGACCGCTCGTGCTCGCGCCGCCGGGCTGCGAACCATTCGGCGACCTGCGCGGCCTCATCGTCGACGGTGTGCGGGAAGAGCACCTCGACGCGGCCGTGACCGGCGCCGGGGCGCGGCGCGAGAGCCGGCACGTCGAGGCCCGCCCGCGCCAGGGGCTCGAGCACGCGGTTGGCGACGTCGAGGATTCGTGTGTCATTGCGCCAGCTCGTCATCAGGCTGTACGTCGTAGCGGGCTCGTCGTGGGCGAACGCACGGCTGAACGCGTACAGGTTGTCGGCGCTCGCACCGCGCCAGCCGTAGATCGACTGGTGCGGGTCGCCGACCGCCATCACCGCGCTGTCACGGAACAGAGCGGCGAGGAACCGGGTCTGGATGACCGAGGTGTCCTGGTACTCATCGAGCAGCACGACGCGATGCTGTTCGCGCAGGTCGGCGCGCACGTCCGGCGCGCTCTCGACGATGTCGAAGGCCCCGCCGACCTGGTCGGCGAAGTCGAGCACCCCGCGGCGCTGCTTCTCAGCCATGTAGTCGCGCACGAGGCGGGCGAGCACCGGGATGCTGCGCAGATTCAGTGCCGCGGTGTCGACGTCGCGACTCGTGCGGTACGGCTCGAACGCGGCCGCCTGCTCGGCGGCGATGCGCTCGACGGCATCGAGGTCGGCACGGTGGTCGAGCACCTCGGCGGCGAGCTTCTGCACGGCGTCGATGACGCCGCCGAGCGACCGGTCGATCTCTTCGAGGTCGGGGATGTCGGCGCGCAGCACGACGGCGCGGGCGATCAGCCACGACGCCGATTGGCTGAGCATGGCAGCTTCGGGGTCGCGTCCGATGCGCGCCGCGTGCTCGCGCACGATGCTGTCGGCGAACGCGTTGTAGGTCGACACCCGCGGGCGGATGAGGAGATCCTCCGCCGAGCGCGGCGTGCGGGGGTCCCAGCCCGTGCCGTACTGCTCGGCGAGCTCGTCGAGCACCTGCACCCGCACCGCGTCGCGCTGCGGGCCGGCGACGGCGACGTGCACCCGCCGCAGCGCGCCGTCGGCGACGATCTCGGCGAGGTGCGGCAGAAGCCCGCGCCGGGCGAAGTGATCGATCATCTCGAGCCGGATGCCGATGCGCTCAGCCAGTTCACCCGCGGCCTTGCGTGTGAAGGTCAGACCGAGCACCTCGTCGGGGCGCACCCTGCCGTTCGCGACGAGCCAGACCACGCGACCGGACATCGTCTCGGTCTTGCCGCTGCCGGCCCCTGCGACGACGAGCGCCGGGGTGGGCGGGGCTTCGATAACCCGCTGCTGAGCGTCGGTGGGCACGGGGAGGCCGAGCGCCAGCGCGATGGTCTCGGCGGAGATCGTGGCCGTGCCGGCCAGGGTGCCGCCCGCGGTCATGAGCTCACCGCCGGGACGGTGTGGATGTGGCAGGGCGAGACCCGCACCTGGGTGTCTGCGCAGTGCGCCTCGACCTGCGCGGTGAAGCTGCTGGCGGCCATTCCACGACCCGCGGCGGTGACCCGCTGCAGGAACGCCGTGCGCGCCTCGTCGCCGAGCGTGTGCTGATGCGCAACGCGGTACTGCGCCTTGCCGACGGTCTTCGAGACGATGACCAGCCGGGCACCGGCGAGCGAGTCCGCGGGTGCCCCCTCGAGCAGACCCTCCTGCACCGCGATCTGGTACGCGGCGAGCTGCGCGTGCTCGCGCACGTTCGCCTCGGTGTCGGGTTCGTACTTGCCGGTCTTCAGATCCACCACGACGACCCGCTCGCCCTCTCCGCTCATCCGCTCCCACTTCTGGCCTCGGGCGGCATCGTGCTCGCCCGCCCCGGCGGGGTACACCTCGACGCGGTCGATGACGCCGCTGACCAGCGCCCGCGGGGATGCGGCGTTCGCCCCCGTGCCCGTCTCGTCGCCGTGTGCGCTCACCGCATCGCCGCCGTCATCCGCGAGCACGGCCCCGCTGTCGAGATCGACGGTGAACCGGAACGCCGCCTCCGCACCCACCACCCGGCCGCCGTCTCGCGACACCTCTGCCAGATACGCACGCAGCCGCTCGAGGTACAGGTCGGCGCGACGGCGCTCCTTCCGGCCGATCCACGCGGTCTCGAAGTCCAGCTCAGGCCAGTGCTCGTCGATGATGGCACGCATGGCGTCGGGGTCGCCGTCGGGCACCCTCTCCATCACCTCGTGCACGATCGTGCCGATGCCCGCCGAGGGCGGCATGACGCTGTCGCCGCCGAGCGAGGACACGACCCAGTTCAGCCCGCACTCCTCGAAGGCCTCGAGCCGGGAGGGTGACACCCGCACGGGAGCGGCCTGCAGATCCCGCAGCGGTGTCGTGCTGGATCTCTCGGTGACCCCGTACCAGTCGTCGACGTGCGCGCCCGGCACGCCCTCGTCGGCGAGGATCCGCAGCTGTCCTGCCGCGAACGCGCGCTCCGCGGGGTCGGTCGAGGTCGTCAGCGCGCGCCGATGGCGGGCGACGAGCCCGCGCAGCGTCAGCGGGTGCGCGAAGCGCACCTCGTCCTCCTCGTACGGCGGCGGCGCCGGCAGGAACGAGAAGAACGGGCTCGGCGTCATGTCGTCGTCATCGACCGCCGAGACGACGAGCCGCGTGCGCGCCCGCGAGATCGCGCGCACGAAGAGGCGCAGCTCGTCGTGCAGCGCGGCCCGGCGCCGATCGAGCACGCCGGGCACCGTCTCGGGCTCGCCGGCGCGGGCGGCCGAGATCGCCTCGCCCAGCCGCCACGTCTCGAGCATGCCGCCGCGCAGGCGGACGTTCGGCCAGATGCCGTCCTGCACCCCCGCGACGACGACCGCCTCGAACTCGGTGCCGAGGGCGGTCGCCGGTGTCAGCAGCGTTACGAGCCCCGGCCGGTCGGGTGTCGACAAGGTGTCTTCGGGCACCTCGCTGTCGAGGATGTCGCGGATGAACAGCGCCGGCTTCTCGTTCGGCGTGCGCTCGACGAAGCGCTTCGCGGCGTCGAAGAGCGCGACCAGGCTGTCGAGCGAGCGCGAGATCTCGGCGCCGCCGGGCTGGTCCGCCGCCACGCGCCAGGCGGATTGCAGCGAGCCGCCGCCGATCGAGCGCGCGCGATCCCACACGGTCCACAGCAGCTCATGGATGGTGCGTCCCGCGGCCCCTTCGTCGTGCAGCATCCGCAGGGTATCGGCGAACCGCTGGGCGACCCTCGCCTCGGGCGCGTCCACCCGGTCGAAGAGGTGCGGGAACTGCATCGCCTCTCTGAGCAGTTCGCGTGCCGGTGTCGACCCGCCCTGCTCGAGTTCGACGTGCCGCAGCCGCGCGCGCAGCCGGCGCAGGCCGACCGCGTCGAGACCACCGAACGGCGAGGTGAGGGTCTCGGCGAGAAGCTCGGAGGGACGTTCGTCGGGTGGCGTCAGTCCGAGCCGCACGATCTCGACGATCTCGCGCACGATGCCCTCGCTGCCCAGCGGACGCGGCACGCCGGCCGCTCTGGTCGGCACCTCGCGGGCAGCCAGCTCCGCTTCGAGCATGACGATCTGGCGGGTGTCGTGCGCGATGACGGCGAGGTTGCTCCACGGGATCCCGTCGCTGAGGTGCCAGTCGCGCAGCACGCCCGCGATGCGGTCGACCTCCTCGTGCGGCGACGGCGCGATGAGGGTGCGCACCCCCGCGCCGTCACTCGCCTCGGGCGCCCGCCGGTGGTCGACGCGGCCGGCGACGCCGATGGCCTGCGTGACGGTGCGGGTCAGCGCGGTCAGCGCGGAACTCTGGCGGTGCGCGGCGTCGAGGACGCGCACGTCGCCCAGCACCCGCGCGAGCTCGGCGAACAGCTGCGGGCTGGCACCGCGGAAGGCACCCGACGAGATGTCGGGGTCGCCGAACGCGAGCACCGCGACGCCGCGCGCGCGCAGCGCCCGCACCAGCCGCACTCCCCCGCGGGTGAGCTCCTGGGCGTCGTCGATCAGCACGACGCGCAGCCGGGCCAGCGGGCCGAGTGCCACGGGCTGCGCCGTGTGCAGGATCGCGGTGGCCTCGGCGAGCAGCTCGGGCACATCGCGATGCGCGACGCGCATGCCGCCCATCACATCGCGGTATTCGGAGAGGAAGTCGTCGGCGGCGCGCCAGACCTCGCGATCGGAGCCGGCGAGCTCGCCGGGCCGGATGCCGAGCTCGGTGCACTCGGCGAGGAAGGCACGCAGCTCGGAGCGGAACCCCTTCGACGCCCGCACCGCCGGGCTCAGCGAGTCGGGCCAGCGACGTGTCCCGTCCTCTGCGTCGCCGGCGAGCAGATCGGCGAGGATGCGGTCCTGGTCGGCGCCGGTGAGCAGGGCGGGCGGCTCGTGCCCGGCGTGCACCATCGCTCCGCGCACGAGCTGGAAGGCGAACGACCCGAGCGAGCGCGCGAGCGGACCCGGCGTCGCCTGGTCGACGAGCACGCCGATCCTGTCGCGCAGTGCCGTGGCCGCCTGGCGGCTGGGTGTGAGCACGAGCATTTCGTCGGCGGTCACACCGGTGGCGAGCAGATGCACGACCCGGTCGATCAGCGTGGTCGTCTTGCCCGTGCCCGGCGCCCCGATGATGACGCCGGATGCGGCGGCGTCGCCGTTCACGACGGCGAGCTGCGCGGCATCCGGGATCATGCCTCCACGGTATAGCGGCCCGCCGACACCGGGCGGCGAGGCCGGGTACGGTGCGCCTGTGCGCCCACGGCGAAATCGCGGCCGCCCGCCCGCCGGCCGTCGGGCCAGCCGGTAGAGTTGCCGGTGTTCGCCCAACCTGAGGAGATCGCGTGGAAATCCGCATCGGCATCATCAACACCGGTCGTGAGCTGAGCTTCGACACCTCCAGCACCGCTGACGAGGTGCGCGCTCAGGTGGTCGCCGCTCTCGAGCAGAACGCCAGCCACATCAGCCTCACCGATGCCAAGGGCAGCTCATACATCGTGCCGACAGCGAACCTCGCCTACATCGAACTGGGCACCGAGGAGTCCCGCCGCGTCGGCTTCTTCGCCTGACATGTACATCCTGCTCGCCCTGATCGCGGCGTGCTCGCTGGGTGTCGCCCTGCACTTCCTCCTGCCGCAGCGGCAGCTGCGCGGCGTGGCCGTCACCCCGGCCATCGCGACCGCCACGACCGCCACGGTCTACACGATCATGCAGTGGGCGGGTATCGTCGCGGGCGACGTGTGGCTCTGGGTCGTGAGCATCGGCGCCGGACTCGCGCTGGCCACGGCATCCACTCTCGTCCTCACTGCGCAGCGCACCCGCCGCGATGCGCTCGAGAAGCAGGCGCTCGGCATCTGACGCGAGTCGCCGCCGGATGCCCGGGCGGGGTCGGGATGCTACGAGGCGAGCCCCATGGCATCCATCCGCCTGGCGTGCGCGCCCATCAGCTCGGTGTACACCGGCTCGATGCGCAGATCGTCCGCCACGAGACGGCCGGGGCGCAGCGCGTCACGGCACACCAGCAGCGTGTCGCCGACGAGACGGCGTCCCCACATGGACAGCAGCGAGCGCCACTCGTCGTCGCTCTCGATCGTCTGCTGGATGATCGAGACGATCTCCCCGCCGCGGTCGTCCTGCCGGAGGATGGCGGCGACCCGCGCCCCGGTGTCGCCGTAGCTGCCGGCCAGCGCCAGATAGAAGTCGTCGAGCATCCCGGCCGTGAGGTATACCGCGAGCAGCGTCTCCTCCTGCCGCTCGCCGATGGTCTTGCGACGGAACTCGTCGAGGTTCTCGCGGAACGGCAGCATGATCTGCGTCGGGTCGTCACCGCGCTCGGCGATCACCTGCACGATCCCGCGGTGCTTGTCGAGAGCGGCACCGGCGGCGCGCGACAGCGCCTCCTTGCGGGCCAGCTCCTGAGTGCCCCGGATGCCGCGGCTGAGCGTCTCGAAGTACCCGAGCTGCAGATAGGCGGCCTGCCCGAGGAAGCGGTTCAGCTCGGGGGCGAGCTCGGCGAAGTCGACCCGTGTGGTGCCGCTCGTGTCGCCGCGGCCGCGCAGCTTCAGCGTCCGCCGCTGGGGCGTGCGCTTCCAGAACCAGTTGACCACCCGCCCAGACTACTGGGCGAACGGCCGTCCTCCGGTAGGCTTGTCCCGTCCTGCCATCGGAGCAGGGCCCCGCGCCTGTGGCTGCACTGAGACGGCGTGGATCCGTTACGAGGCGCCCGCGTGGCACACTCCGCGCTCGCGCCGGACAGGCAAGAGAACACTGTGACTTCATTCGCTGATCTGGGAATCGATCAGGACATCATCGACGCGCTCGCCGCGAAGGGCATCGTCGACGCTTTCCCCATCCAGGAGCAGACCATCCCCCTGGGCCTGCCCGGGCAGGACATCATCGGCCAGGCCAAGACCGGCACCGGCAAGACCTTCGGCTTCGGCATCCCCGTGGTGCAGCGCCTGGGCAAGGATCCCGAGCACGGCGTCAAGGCGCTCATCGTGGTGCCGACCCGCGAGCTGGCGGTGCAAGTCTACGAGGACATGGACCTGCTCACGTCGAACCGCTCCACCAGTGTGGTCGCGATCTACGGTGGCAAGGCCTACGAGGGCCAGATCGACCAGCTCAAGGCCGGCGCGCAGATCGTCGTCGGCACCCCCGGGCGTCTCATCGACCTGGCCAACCAGCGCCTGCTCGACCTGTCGAACGCGACCGAGGTCGTGCTCGACGAGGCTGACAAGATGCTCGACCTCGGCTTCCTCGCCGACATCGAGAAGATCTTCTCGAAGGTGCCGGCCGTGCGTCACACCCAGCTGTTCTCGGCGACCATGCCCGGCCCGATCGTCGCGCTGGCGCGTCGGTTCATGACGAACCCGATCCACATCCGCGCCACCGATCCGGATGAGGGTCTGACGCAGGCGAACATCAAGCACATCGTCTACCGGGCGCACTCGCTCGACAAGGACGAGATCATCGCCCGCATCCTGCAGGCCGAAGGCCGCGGCAAGACGATCATCTTCACCCGCACCAAGCGCGCCGCGCAGAAGCTCGTCGACGAACTGAGCGACCGCGGCTTCAACGTCGGCGGCGTGCACGGCGACATGGGCCAGGAGCAGCGGGAGCGCTCGATGGCGGCGTTCAAGGCCGGCAAGCGCGACGTGCTGGTCGCCACCGACGTCGCAGCCCGCGGCATCGACGTCGACGACGTCACGCACGTCATCAACCACACGATCCCCGACGAGGACAAGACGTACCTGCACCGCGCCGGCCGCACCGGCCGCGCGGGCAAGACGGGTATCGCCGTCACGTTCGTCGACTGGGACGACCTGCACAAGTGGGCGCTGATCAACCGCGCTCTGGAGTTCGGCCAGCCGGAGCCCGTCGAGACGTACTCGTCGAGCCCGCACCTCTACACCGACCTTGACATCCCCGAGGGCACCAAGGGCCGTCTGGTCACGGCTCCGAAAGCCGAGAAGCCGGCGTCGGAGCGTCGTCAGCGTCAGCCGCAGAAGGCCGCGGAGGCCGCCGCGGAGGGGACCGATGACGGCACCACCAAGCGCCGCCGGCGCCGCCGCCGCGGCTCGGGCGGCGACCAGGTCGGCTCGACCTTCGCCGAGGGCGCCGAGGGCGCCGAGCCGCAGGCATCCGGATCCCCTTCCTCCCCCGAACGCGAGGCCGACGGTGCGGGCACGCACGACGGCGACGCGACCAGCGAGCACCGCGACGGCAAGCCCGCTCCGCAGCGCCGTCGGCGCCGTCGCCGCTCGGGCGGTGCGGCACCGGCCGGCGCCTGACACACGCTCTGCACATCGAGGCCCCTCCTGCTCGCCAGGAGGGGCCTCGATCATGTGCGGCGCGGGTGCCCGCTACGGGTAGATCGGCTCGCTCCCGCTCGCGCGAGCGATGATGCGGGCGACCATCTCGTCGGAAGTGGTGTTCTCGCCCGGACGGTTCGGCTTGCCGGCCATGCCGTGGTAGTCGCTGGAGCCGGTGACGATGAGGTCGTGCTCGGCCGCGAGCCGGCGCAGCTCCCTCTTGCCCGGCTCGGTGTTCTCACGGTGGTCGATCTCGAAACCGGCCAGTCCCTCGGCGATCAGCCGCTTGAGGAACGGCACGGGCAGCATCCGATCCCTGCCCTCCGTGACCGGATGCGCGATGACCGACACTCCGCCCGCCGCGGTGATCAAACGCACTGCGGTGAGCGGATCGGGCGCGTAGTGCGGCTCGTAGTAGCCGCTGCGCGGGTGCAGGATCCCTTCGAACGCCTCGGTGCGATCGACGACGAGGCCGCGGGCGATGAGCGCGTCCGCGATGTGCGGTCGGCCGACCGTGGCATCCGCCGTCGTCTGCTCGAGCACGTCGTCCCAGCGCAGGTCGTAGTCGCGGGCGATGCTGCGGACGATCCGCTCGGCGCGGCCCACCCGATCGGCGCGGATCCGCTCGGCCTCCTCGGCGAGCGCAGGGTCGGTCGGATCGAAGAGGTAGCCGAGCACATGCACGCTGCGCCAGTCGTGCCGTGCCGAGAACTCCATGCCAGGAAGGAACGTCATCCCCCGCTCGGACGCCGCCTCGGCCGCCTCGGCCCAGCCTGTGGTGCGGTCGTGGTCGGTGAGCGCGAGCGTCCGGATGCCGTGCGCGTGCGCCTGGCGCACCACCTCGGTCGGCGACTCGGTGCCGTCGGAATGGTTGGAGTGCAGGTGCAGATCACTCGGCCCCGAGAAGCGGAAGGGGGCGCCTGAGGTCATGATCCGAGCGTACCGCCAGGGCCGTCACAGCCGGCTCCCCTAGGCTTTCGGGCGATGCTACGTCTGATCGGGATCCTTCTTTCGGCGCTGTTCGCCATGGCGACGGCGGTGCTCGTCTGGCCGCAGTTCTTCCGGCTCGAGCTGACCTTCCCCATCACTCAGATCATCGCCTCCCGGGCGGCCCTCGTCGGCGTCTTCCTGCTCGTCGCGCTGGTCGCCGCGCTGCTTCTCTTCGCGAGGCCGCTGCGGGGCTTCGCGGCGTCGATCCTGATCATCGCGCTGCTCGGCGCAGGGGCCAACGGCGTGGTGGGGGCGATGCGCGGCTTCGGGTCGGACGCGCTGCCGCAGAAGACGGACGAGTCGGTGCGGGTGCTGTCGTGGAACACCGCGGGCGCCGCCGTGTCGGCGGACACGATCGCGGGAGTCATCGCCGACCAGCAGATCGATGTCGTCTCACTGCCCGAGACGTCGGAGGAGGTCGGCGAGCAGATCGCCATCATGATGCGCGACGCCGGCCGCCCGATGTGGGTGCATCACGTCAACATCCACCCCGACGTGCCCGACGGGCCGCAGGCCTGGCAGACGACGATCCTGATCTCGGCCGACCTCGGCGAGTACTCGGTGATCGACTCGTCGCGCGACGGGTCGAGCAACACCGGCTCGGTGCCGAGCGCAGTGGCGATGCCCGTCGACGGCACGGGCCCCACCATCGTCGCCGTGCACGCGGTGGCACCCCGCCAGAACGCCATGCCGCAGTGGCGGTCGGATCTCGAGTGGATCGCCGACCAGTGCCCCGAGGGCGAGTTCATCCTCGCCGGGGACTTCAACGCGACGCTCGACCACATGGCGTCGTTCGGCGTCGACGGCGGCACCATGGGGCGCTGCGTGGACGCCGCCGCGAGCACCGGCAACGGCATGGTCGCCACATGGCCGGCCCAGCTCCCGCGTCTGGCCGGCGCGCCGATCGACCACATCATGTCGAGCCCGGAATGGAAAGCGAGCGGCACTCTCGTGCTCGAGGATTCGGGTGGCAGCGACCACCGGGCGCTGGTCGCCCAGCTGGAGCCTGCCCGCTGAGCGAGTCTGAGAGTCGTCTTGGCGAGATCATTGAATCTGCCGTGAGCGGACGCTAGAAAGGTCGGGAGGTCCCCACCCCTCCCGGCTCACAGCCGGTCTTCCGAAGATGAAAGGCCGTCATGACTCCCCAATCCAGACGCCGAACACTGCGCAGCATCGTCGGCACCGCCGCCGTGCTGGGACTCGTCCTCGCGGGCGGACTCAGCGCGAACGCTGCCACCTCCGAGCCCTCGACCCCGGTGCCGATCCTGCCGCCGGACGGCACCGTCATGAGCTACGTCGTCAACATCGGCCAGGCGAATCCCGGTCAGACCCGCAAGGCGGAGAAGGCGGTCGTCGCCGCCGGCGGCGTGGTCGTGCAGAGCTGGCCGCAGATCGGCGTGATCGTCGCGCAGTCCGACCGTGCGGCGTTCCGCGATGCCGTCAGGGTCACCGGCAAGAACGTCGTCGCATCGGTCGGCGCCACGCGCACCGCCGAGGTGAAGGACAAGGTCACCGGTCCCGGCGTACCGTGGGGTCCCGGATCGTCCGGCTGGAACCAGGGCAAGAACAAGCCGGTCAACGGAGACGAGCCGTCGACGCCGATCCCCGGTTCGGGTGACGAGCAGTACACGTCGCTGCAGTGGGACATGCGGATGATCCAGTCCGACCAGGCCAACCTCGTCACCGACGGCAGCCGCAACGTGCTCGTCGGCGTCCTCGACTCGGGAATCGACCCGAACCATGTCGACCTCAAGGCGAACATCGACGTCGCCAACTCGGTCAACTGCACGGTCGGCGGTCGCCCCGACCAGTCCGCGACGGGCTGGTATCCGACCACGTCCGACCACGGCACGCATGTCGCCGGCACGATCGCCGCGGCACGCAACGGCGTCGGTATCGTCGGCGTCGCACCCAACGTGCGCCTGGCATCGGTGAAGGTCGTCAACGATGACGGATACATCTACCCCGAGTACGCCATCTGCGGTTTCATGTGGGCCGCGCAGCAGGGCATGGACGTCACCAACAACAGCTACTACGTCGACCCGTTCGAGTTCTGGTGCGCTGACCAGGCCGATCAGGGCGCTGTCCAGGAGGCCGTCCGGCGTGCGGTGAACTGGTCGGCCGACAAGGGTGTCGTCAGCGCCGCGGCGGCCGGCAACTCCGCGCTCGATCTGAGCACCAACACGGTCGACAACGGCAGCCCGAACGACGCACCGCAGCCGGTGGCGCGCACGATCAACTCGGGATGCCTCGACCTGCCGGCCCAGCTTCCGGGTGTGGTGACCGTGTCGTCGATCACCGAGTCAGGCCAGCTGTCGTCGTTCTCGAACCGCGGCCTCGGGCAGATCGACGTCGCGGCCCCCGGCTCGCGCATCGCGTCGACCGTCCCCGGCGGCTGGGCGTACAAGAGCGGCACGTCGATGGCTTCGCCCCACGTCGCCGGAGTGCTCGCACTGATGAAGTCGGTGCACCCCGAGCTGACCCCCGCGCAGATGGTCGACAAGCTGCGCGCAGACGCGACGGCCACCCCGTGTTCGCCGCCGCAGAGCAACAGGGGCGCGGCCTGCGTGGGCACGACCGAACTGAACAGCTACTACGGCCACGGCATCGTCGACGCGCTGAAAGCCGTGCAGTGATCTGACCGTCTCGTGACGGCCGAGAACCCCGGGTGATCATCACGATCGCCCGGGGTTCTCGGAGATCAGGAGTGAGAGGATGGATGCATGACCAGCGCAGAGACTGACGCCGCCGTCGAGACCCCCGCCGAGGCTGTCGCAGCGGAGAAGAACCCCCGCAAGCAGCCGTTCCCCCGAGGATTCCTCGACACCATCTCGACCGGATGGGCCGATCGCCCCGAATCCATGCCCGCGCCGCGCGCCCAGGCGCCGTACGCCGCCGCCCGCCGAGCGAAGGTCTCGGCTGCCTTCCCCGGCAAGCGCCTCGTCGTGCCGGCCGGCTCGTTCAAGCAGCGCAGCAACGACACCGACTACCCGTTCCGCGCGCACTCGGCCTTCGTGCACCTGACCGGGTGGGCGAACGAGTCCGAGCCCGACTCGCTGCTCGTCTTCGAGCCGACCGAGAACGGCCACGACGTCACGCTGTACTTCCGCGAGCGCGCCGACCGCACCACGAGCGAGTTCTACTCGGATGCCACGATCGGCGAGTTCTGGATCGGGCCGCGCCCGTCGCTCGCCGGCGTCGCCGCCGATCTCGACGTCGCGACCGCTCACATCGACTCCTTCGTCGCAGGAGGCGATGACCTCGTCGTCGACGCAGATGACGACCTCACCCGCTTCGTGTCGGAGCTGCGCCTCGTGAAGGACGAGTACGAGATCGCCGAGATGCGCCATGCGGTCGCGGTCACGGCATCCGGATTCGACGACATCATCCGCGACTTCGACCGCGCGATCGCGCACCCGCGCGGGGAGCGGATCGTCGAGGGTGTGTTCCACCAGCGCGCCCGCAGCGACGGGCACTGGGAGGGCTACGACACGATCGCCGCGTCCGGCCACCACGCCTGCTACCTGCACTGGACGCGTAACGACGGTGCGGTCCTGCCGGGCGATCTGATCCTGATCGACGCCGGTGTCGAGGTCGACAGCCAGTACACCGCCGACATCACCCGCACCCTGCCGGTGAACGGGACCTTCTCGGACGTGCAGCGCCGCGTGTACGAGGTCGTGCTCGAGGCCGCGGACGCCGCCTTCGCAGCGGCGAAGCCGGGCGTGAAGTTCCGCAGCGTGCACGAAGCCGCTATGGAGGTCATCGCCACGCGCGCCGCCGAGTGGGGCGTGCTGCCCGTTTCGGCCGACGAGGCCCTGGACGCCGACAACGGCGGCCAGCACCGTCGATACATGGTGCACGGCACCTCGCACCACCTCGGCATCGACGTGCACGACTGCGCACAGGCGCGGCGGGAGATGTACTACGACGGTGTGCTCGAAGAGGGCATGGTCTTCACGATCGAGCCTGGTCTGTACTTCCAGATCGACGATCTCACCGTGCCCGAAGAGCTTCGCGGCATCGGCGTGCGCATCGAGGATGACATCCTGATGACCGCCGACGGACCCGTGAACCTGTCGGCCGACATCCCGCGCACGGTCGAGGACGTCGAGGCGTGGATCGCGCGGTTGAAGGGCTGAGCGCCTGAGTCGGGTTCTCCTCGGGAGTCCATCTCGTCACGAGAAACGCTGTCTGACGTGATCTCTCCTGAGGCGGGTGGCTTCTCGACGCAGACTCCAACCCGGTGGTGGCCGAGCTCGGTCATCACCGGGGTTGGGCGCCCAGTCGCGGCCGCCGCCGGGATGTCGAGCAGGTCGCCGATGCGCAGCCTCCACTCCTCTCGCGTCATCCCGCCGGTGGTAACCGCGGCAAGCAACGCGGGTTCGAACGCCGTCGCGTGGATGCTGCCCGCGGCGAGCCCAAGCAGCGTCTCGATCTCCGAGACGGGCCGTGCGCCCGGTCCGAGAAAGCCCGACGGTCTTGGCGGGGAACGGCTGTCAGCCCGATCTACTGGCCGTGACCGTGAACGGGTCTGGCGTTTGCCGGGGATTCCCCGACTTCCCGGATGGTGTGGCCGCTGCAGGCCGTCTTGGTGACGGTGGCCCGCTCGATGCGCGACACGGCGAACCATCGCATCGCGTCGCGCAGAAGGCACCATCCGACCAAATACCACCGGCCGCCCGTCGACGCGAACAACACGGGTTCGACGTCGCGGGTGGTGGTGACGCCGTCCCGCGACGTGTAGCGGATGTGAAGCACCCTCTGCTCCATCATCGCCTCCTCCAGCGCCGACCGCAGGGAGCGAGAGGAAGAGGGAAGGGCATTGACCCAAACGCGGTCGGCGAGCTCGTCCGCCCGCGATCGGGTTCTGGGGTCAAGGACGTCCACGATCTTGCGGACACCGGCCTTCGCCAGATCGGCGTACGGTGCATCCGGCGCGGCGGACACCGCCGCCATGAGCGCCACGGCCTGCGCCGGAGACAAGCTGACGGGAGGCAGCGAACCGCCTTTCGCAAGCCCGTATCCGCCGCCCGGGCCAGGGCGAGACCAGATCGGCGCCCCGCTGTTCTCGAGCGCATCGAGGTCGCGCTTGACGGTGCGCACCGACACCTCGAACTCTCGCGCCAACCGTTCGGCCGAGACGCCCCGCGCTCCGCTGCGACGCAGCATCTCCGACAAGGCGTGCAATCGCTCGGCTCGCCTCACCGTTCAGATCTCAACAAATTCATGACATAGATGGTGACATGCTCTTGTCCATCTCGGCTGGGAGGCTTGTCACATGACTACCTCGACCAGCACTCCAACCGTCGTCCTCATCCCCGGCCATTGGCTGGGAGCATGGGCATGGGACGAAGTCCTCGTGCATCTCGAGACCGGCCGCACCCGCGCCGTGGCGATGACCCTGCCCGGGCTCGACGCAGACGACTCGGAGCGCACGGCGAAGACCATCGACGACCAGGTGGCGGCGATCCGAGCGGTGGTCGCCCGGCAGGACGATCAGCCCGTAGTCCTCGTCGGGCACAGCGGGGCCAACGCCCCCGTGAGCGTCTTCGTGGACCGGCATCCCGAGCTGGTCGCCCGGGTGGTGTGGGTCGACTCCGGTCCCGTGGCGAGCGGCAGTGCGTTCGCCGCCGACTTCCCGGCCGCACTCGAAGACCTGCCGCTGCCGTCGTTCGATGACCTCGCTCAGCAGGCGAGCCTTGACGGCCTGAACGACGAGAGCCTCGAGCATTTCCGGGCGAAGGCCGTCCCCGAGCCCGCCGCGGTGCTTCGCCAGTCCGTCGAGCTCACGAACGAGGCCCGCCGCCGCGTTCCGACGACACTGGTGTGCTGCTCCATCTCGGGCCAGCAGGTGACGCAGCTGGCGAAGACAGGCCACCCCATGTTCGCCGAGGTCGCGAACCTCGAGCATGTCGACGTCGTCGATCTTCCCACGGGGCATTGGCCCATGTGGAGCCGGCCCCAAGCCCTCGCCGAGATCATCGCCTCGGCTGCGTCCACCATCGACTGACTCGCGCAGGGGTCTTCCACGCTGCACCACCCCCGCGCGAGGCCCGTCGCGAGCATCTCGACAGTCGTTATACGTCTGTGACCTTCAAGGGTCGCAATCTGCTCGAATGTGCGTTCGAATGTCGGTGGTCCCTCGCACAATCGACTCATGGCCCTCTTCACCGACATCGACGCTCAGGTCGCGGTTCTGCGCGACCTGTTCGGCGCCGATGCGCAGGTGCAGGATCTGCCGGCGCGGATGTCGTCGTTTCCGGGCGACAAGCTGGTCGAGGCGCTGGGTGCGGCGGCGGCGCTGGTGCGCTCGGCGGAGCGGATCGGGATCGTGGGCGCGGGCATCGTCGCCGCCCGGTCCACGCGTGAGGCGGGGCAGGACGGGTTGGCGCAGTCCCGCGGACACCGCTCTCCCGCAGCGCTCGTACAGGAGCTCACCCGAAGCAGTCATGCCGACGCGCAGCGTCAGGTCCGGTTGGGGCAGTCGATCCTCGACAGCGGAGCTGCCGACGGAGGACCGAGCCCTGATACCGATGCAGGTGGCGGTGACGACGGCGGAACCGATTCCGCGTCAGGTCCGGATGCCGATGCAGGGCCGGCCGGTCTACCGCGCGCCCCTTGGTATGCCCCGTTGTCGGCGGCGCTGCTGCAGGGACGGATCTCCTCCGCGCAGCACGATGCGATCCAGCGCGGCCTCGGCCACCCGATCGATGACGCCGGCGACACGCACGCGGCCTGGAGTGCGGCGGCGGAGCATCTGATCGCCGACGCGACCTCCCGCAGTGGAGGAACTGCGCATCCAGGCCAGGGCGATCCGCGACCAGCTCGACCCGGACGGTGCCGAACGGCGCTTCACAGAACGATACGAGCGGCGCTCATTCCGCACGTGGACCGACGCGGACGGGATCGAGCACGGCCGGATCGAGTTCGAAGACGATGGCGCCGCCTGGATCCACGCCGTCCGCGACGCGGCGCTGCGCCCCAGGCGCGGTGGGCCGCGATTCGTGGACTCCGCGGAAAGCCGTCAGGCCGCCGACCTGGCAGCAGACACGCGCACCAACGACCAGCTCAGTTACGACCTGCTCATCGACCTGCTGCGAGCGGGAGCACTCGCCGACGCCGAGACGGTCTTCGGCACACGGCAAGCCGGCGTGCGGATCGTGCAGGTCATCGACGACTCAGGTGCCGGCGTGTCTGCCCGCACCGAGGACTACGGACACTCGCTCCCCGGGGCCGCGGTCGACAAACGCATATGCGACACGGGCGCAGTGCGAGTGACCGTCGATGCGTCCGGGAACCCGCTGGACGTCGGGCGGGAGCACCGCCTGTTCACACCGAGGCAGCGCATCGCACTCTCGATCCGTGACGGCGGATGCCGCTGGGCCGGCTGCGACCGCCCTGCCTCCTACTGCGAAGCGCACCACATCGACGAATGGGCGCTGGATGGCGGACGCACCGACATCGACCGCGGCATCCTGCTCTGCCGGCACCACCACATGCAGCTGCACCACGGCGGCTGGCGCATCACCCGCGACGGTCGGAGTGATTTCCTCCTGCACCCGCCTGGACGACGATCCGCCATCCCGCTACGGCCACGCGCAGCACTGACCGCCGCCTGGGCCCGCATCGACCCGCCACCCAAGCGGTTCAGACCCGCCGCCTGAAATCCTCAGCGCACCTGACACTCTGAGCGCACAGGTGGCAGCGCAGCCCCGACACGCCCATCGTTGCTGCGACTTGCGAACCGTCAACCTCGACGTGCTCAGCGCAGCCCTACGTGATCAGCGCAGCCCCACGTGCTCAGCGCAGTCCCACGTGCTCAGCACAGTCCCACGTGCTCAGCGCAGTCCCACGTGCTCAGCGCAGTCCCACGTGCTCGGCGAGCCTCGCCGGCCGTGCTCTGTCCGGCGCGGCGCGGTGTCAGCGCGGCTCGACCTCGTCGATGAACGCCACCACCAGCGGCGCCAGCTCCGCGCCGACGACGTCGGCAGGCCGCTTGGCGCCCTTCACCTCGAACGAGTGCCCGCCCCCGTCGATCCATGTGATCCGGGCATCCCGACACGACGCCACCGCCTCCTCCAGCTGCGACAGCGGCTGCACGAAGGGATCATTCGTGCCCTCCACGAACAGCTGCGGCGGGCGCACGATGGGCAGGTGCTCGACCCGCGGCTTATCGGGCTTGCCGGGCGGATGCAGCGGGTATCCGAGATAGAGGAGCCCATCCACCTCCAGCCCCTCCGAGACAGCCATCGACGCCATCCGGCCGCCGTACGACTTGCCGCACGCCCAGATCGCGGCTTCGGGCCGCTCGGAACGGATCGACGCCACCACGGCGCGCCAGGTCAGCACCGCATGTGCGGCAGGCCCGGGCATCCGCCGCCCCGCCTCGACGTACGGGAAGTTGAAGCGCACCGTCGTGAACCCCTCGGCACGCAGCGCCTCGGAGAAACCGATCAGGAACGGGTGATCCATACCCGCGCCGGCCCCGTGAGCGATCGCGACGACACCGCGCGAGGCTCCGCTCGGCTCCTCACAGGCCATCGTCACCGTCACCGGTCCCGACGGCAGCTGCACCGAGACGGCCATCAGACGCTCCGAGCGAACGGAAGGCGCACGATCTCACCGCGACGGGCGCGCCGCAGCGCGACGAGCACCACGACCAGATGCACGACGCAGACGATCACGTACAGCAGCAGCGGGATGCCCTGCGGCAGAAGACCCGACGCAGCGGCGCTCGGCTGCGTCAGCCGCACCAGCCCGACAGTGAGCTGCACGAGCAGCAGCGCCGTCGACACGACCAGGAACAGGCGGCCCCACGAACGTGCGAGAGCGGCGTTCTGCTTCGCCAGCGGCCCCTGGCGCGACAGCGATCCGTAGGCCGCGATCATCCCGCCGCCGGCGGCCAACGACCCCAAGAACGGAACCGGCAGCAGCACGAGCAGCCCGAGCGCCCACGCCGAAGCGCCCGTCGCCTGGCCGCTCGAGTCCGTCATCGCGGGTCGGTCGGGGTCGACAGGTCGCTGCCGATGCCGGGCTTCGGCGCAGCCGGGATGCCGGGTGCCGGGTCAGCGGCGCTCCCGGATGCTTCGATGCCGGGCTCCGCCCCCGGGAGCGGCGGCTTCGGCGGAACGACCGGTCCGCCGGTCGACCCCGGGGCCGGGTTCGGCGCAGGAGCAGGATCAGGATCAGGATCCGACCCGGGAACAGGATCCGACCCGGGAACAGGATCCGATCCGGGAGCGGCGGGGTCCGGGGCCTGCGCAGGATCCGGCGCAGGAGCAGGGTCCGCGACGGGCTGCGGCATCGGAGACACCGGGCCCCCCGGCGTCCCGGGACCGGATGCATCCGTCGGCCCGGCGGAGTCGCTGTGACCCACCGCACCCGCGGAACCACCCTGCCCGGCAGCACTCGAGCCGCCGTGCCCCGCAGGCGGAACACGCTCGCCGTACCGCGGCGGCTCGCTGAGATCCACCGGCGGACGCACCGTCTGCGACCGCTCCGGACCGACGACGCCACGCGCCTTGGTCAGTGACGCGGGCTGCACCCGCACCTCGTAGTGGTCGGCGAGCATCTGCATCATGCTCGCGAAGTCGCGACGACGGCGCACGATCGAATACGTCACGAGGCTCATGATCATGCCCAGCGCGACACCGATGAGCAGGAAGCCGAGGAAGAGCGAGATCGGGGCATCCGGGGTGCCGAACAGCATGACAGCCGACAGCAGCAGACCGATCAGCACGCCGTTGGTCGCCCCCGACCGCGCCGCAGCCGCGTATCCGAGCTTGCCGGTCACACGCTCGACCGTGCGCACACCCTCACCGACGATCGCGATGTCGCGCGCGGGCACCTCTCCCGCGATCAGCTTCGAGACGATCTTCTGGGCAGCCTCGTAATCCTTCGTCGAGGCGATCACCTCGCCGAGATCGGTGCTTTTTCCCGGTCGATTCAGCATGCTCATCCGGCCATTGTCCCATCGACCCCTATGCGACGTCACCCGCCCGGCCGACAGCGACCTCGCGGACTACGCTTGACGCGTGAGCACACAACGGGTCTTCGTCGCACGACTGGCAGGATGCGCCGTCTTCGACCCCGCCGGCGATCGCCTCGGCAAGGTGCGCGACGTCGTCATCGTGTACCGCAAGACGGCCTCGCCACGCGTCATCGGTCTCGTCGTCGAGATCCCCGGCCGCCGCCACGTCTTCCTCTCCATCGGACGCGTCACCTCCATCCGCGCCGGCCAGGTCATCACCACCGGCCTCATCAACGTGCGTCGCTTCCAGCCCCGCCCCGGCGAGGTGCGCGTGGTCGCCGAGTTCCTCGGCCGCCGGGTCAGCCTCATCGACGGCGGCGCCACCGCCGTAGTCGAAGACGTCGCGATCGAGCAGGACCGACACGGCGAATGGGGAATCACCCAGCTGTTCCTTCGCAAGGCGAAGTCCAGCGCGTCGCCGTTCGCGAAAGGTCCGACGACATTCGCCGCGTGGAACGAGGTCGCCGAGCTGCGAGAGCCCGGCGAGGCGCAGTCCGCCGAGCAGCTGGTCGCCACATACTCCGAGCTGCACGCCGCCGACCTCGCCACCACCCTGCTCGACCTTCCCCAGGAGCGACGGATCGAGGTCGCCGAGGAGCTGCCCGACGAGCGACTTGCCGACGCGCTCGAGGAGATGCCCGAAGACGACCAGGTCGGCATCCTCGATCGGCTGGGCGACAAGCGCGCCGCGGACGTGCTCGACGAGATGGAGCCAGACGACGCCGCCGACCTGCTCGCCCAGCTGCCGCCGGAGCGACTCGAGCACCTGCTCACCCTGATGGACCCGGAAGAGGCCGAGGACGTCCGCAAGCTGCTGCGCTACGGCGCCGACACCGCCGGCGGACTGATGACCCCCGAGCCGATCATCCTGTCGGCCGACGCAACCGTCGCCGAAGCGCTGGCGCTCATCCGTCGCCACGAGCTGCACCCGGCCCTCGCCGCAGCCGTGTTCGTCACGCTGCCGCCGTTCGAGACCCCGACGGGGCGCCTGCTCGGCGTCGTGCACTTCCAGAAGATGCTGCGCTATCCCCCGCACGAGCGGCTCGGCGCGATCCTCGACGAGTCCGTCGAGCCGGTCGCCGTCACCGCGTCGGCGGCCGAGGTCGCGCGCATGCTCGCCAGCTACGACCTCGTCTCGCTCCCCGTGATCGACACCGCCCACCGCCTGGTGGGCGCCATCAGCGTCGACGACGTGCTCGACTACCTGCTGCCCGACGACTGGCGCACCCATGACGCCGACGAGCCGACAGCGGGAATCCGATGATGGCGCGTCCGTCGCGCTCCGCGCGCCTCGACACCCCGGGCACCCGCGGCGTCTCGCGCCCCCCGACGCCGTCGCGCGACCGGTTCGGACGGTTCACCGAGTGGGTCGCTCGAGCGATGGGCACCCCGACCTTCCTCACGATCCTCACTCTGTTCTGCGCGCTCTGGATCGGCTACACGCTGCTGGCCGAGCAGAACGGGTGGTGGCGCTTCGACTCCGCCGCGCTGGGCTTCACCGCCCTCACGCTGATCCTGTCGCTGCAGGCCTCGTACGCCGCTCCCCTCATCCTGCTCGCGCAGAACCGCCAGGACGACCGCGACCGCGTGCAGATCGAGCAGGACCGTCAGCGCGCCGAGCGCAACCTCGCCGACACCGAGTACCTCGCCCGCGAGATCGTCGCGCTGCGCATGGCCCTCGAGGAACGCTCGAACCAGCAGATCACCCGCGACGCGCTGCGTCAGGAGCTGAAAGCGCTGCTCGCCGACCTCAGCGACGACAGCGCAGCCGAGAACAGCCATGACGCTCGCTGACCGCGTGCGCACGGCTGTCGCCGCCGTCACCGACCCCGAGCTGCGCCGCCCGATCGGCGACCTCGACATGGTGCGCGACATCTCCGTCGACGGCACGGCCGCGCGGGTCGGGATCGTGCTCACGATCGTCGGATGCCCCGCCGCCCAGCACATCGAGCAGGATGTCCGGGATGCCGCGGCATCCATCCCCGGCATCGACGAGGTCACCGTCGACGTCGGCGTCATGACCCCCGACGAGCGGCGCGCGCTCACCGAGAAGCTGCGCGCGGGTCGCCCCGCCCGGCAGATGCCGTTCGGACCGGACTCGCTGACGCGGGTGATCCTCGTCTCGAGCGGGAAGGGCGGCGTCGGCAAGTCCACCGTCACCGCGAATCTGGCCGTCGCACTCGCCCGTCAGGGGCTCCGGGTCGGACTGGTGGATGCCGACGTGCACGGCTTCTCGATCCCGGGGCTGCTCGGCATCGCGCCCGGCACGCAGCCCACCCGCATCGACGACCTCATGCTGCCGCCGGTCGCACACGACGTGAAGACCGTGTCCATCGGCATGTTCCTGCGCGACGGCGAAGCCGTGGTCGCGTGGCGCGGGCCGATGCTGCACCGCACCGTGCAGCAGTTCCTCACCGACGTGTTCTTCGGCGACCTCGACGTGCTGCTGATCGACATGCCCCCGGGCACCGGAGACATCGCGATCTCGATCGGCCAGATCCTGCCGCACGCCGAGGTGATCGTGGTGACCACCCCGCAGCCGGCGGCGGCCGACGTCGCGATCCGCAGCGGACTCGTCGCCAGGCAGACCGGTCAGTGGGTGATCGGTGTGATCGAGAACATGGCGGCGTTCGCCCTGCCCGACGGAACTCTGCTCGACCTGTTCGGCGAGGGCGGCGGCGCCGAGGTGGCGAGGGCTCTCAGCACCGACGGCGATGACGTTCCGCTGCTGGCATCCATCCCGCTCAGCCCGGCGCTGCGCCGGGGCGGCGACCAGGGCGTACCGGTCGTGCTCGGCGATCCCGACGACATCGCGGCACGCGCCATCGTCGATGTCGCCGAGCGGATCGCCCACCGCGGTCGGGGGCTGTCCGGCCGTGCGCTTCCGCTGCGGCTCGGCTGAGCGCGGTCAGGTGGCCTCGACGTCGAACGGCGGCGGGGTCTGGCGGGAGAAGTACGTGCGCGTCATGCGCGGCCGCACTGGGGCGACCGGATCGGTGGCGACGGCCGGCGCGGACACCGGCTTCGCCTCGAACTCCGGTTCTTCGAAGAGCGCGTCGCGGATGATCCGGCGCGGGTCGTACTGGCGCGGATCGAGCTTGCGCCAGTCGACCTCGTCGATCTCAGGGCCGAGCTCGTCGCGCATCCTGCTCTTCGTGTCGCGGAGGTACTCCCCCGCGCGGCGTACGAACTTCGCGAACGATTCCGCGGCCTTCGGCAGACGCTCGGGGCCGATGATGATGACAGCGATAAGCCCGATCAGCAGCAGCTTGTCGAAGGTCAACCCCAGTTCCATCCCCCCAGGCTACCCGCCGCGCCTCCCCGCGTGATCCGCCGCCGCCGCTTACGCTGGTGAACACAAGCTTTTCCGAGGAGAGACCCCATGAGCGAGCACGACGCGAACGCCCGTTTCGCACGAGAGACGATCGTGGAACCCGCCGCGATCGCACGCGCGCGCGCCCACGCCCTGGAACTCGGAGCCGCCCCGATCAGCGCAGCGGTGGGCGCGCAGAGCGCGGTGCTGGCCGCCGCCAGCGCCGCGCGATCGATCCTTGAGATCGGCACCGGCGCTGGAGTCTCCGGCCTGTGGCTGCTGCGCGGAGCGCCGCAGGCGGTGCTGACCACCATCGACAACGAGCGCGAGCACCTCGCAGCCGCTCGCCAGGCATTCGCCGACGCGCGCATCCCCGCTGCCCGCGGCCGCTTCATCACGGGCCGGGCGGCCGACGTGCTGCCGCGCATGAACGAAGGCGCATACGACATCGTCTTCATCGACGCCGACGCCGAGAACGTCATCGAGTACGTCGAGCACGGCCTGCGTCTCGTACGCACGGGCGGCCTGGTGCTCGTGCCGCGTGTGCTGCAGGGCGGCCGCGTCGCCGACCCGGTGCAGCGCGACGCGGTGACCAGCGCCTACCGATCGCTGGTGCAGGAGACCCAGGAGTCGCAGGCGGTGCTCGCCGCCCTCTCGACCGTCGGCGAGGGACTGCTGCAGCTCGCCCGCATCGCCGAGTAGACCCGGCTCGCGGGTGCCTGCCGATCACGCGCCGCGCAACAGGCACCGGGCGGGCTGAAACAGCAGAGGGGCGGTGGATCCGCAGATCCACCGCCCCTCTCATCGGAAGGTCAGGCGCTCACGACGGCACCCAGCACGTCGTGAAGCTCCTTCGCCTCTGCGTCGTTCACGGAGACGACAAGACGGCCGCCGCCCTCGAGCGGAACCCGCACGATGATGAGTCGCCCCTCCTTCACGGCCTCCATCGGTCCGTCGCCGGTCCTCGGCTTCATCGCTGCCATCGTGGCACCCTTTCCCTCGGTGGTATACCTCAAGTTTATCGGTACCCTTCGCCTTCGGCGTTACGCGCGTCACATCCGGGTCACGGGATCTGCCAGAACGTCTGCGCCGAGCCGTACATCGCGAGAATCCAGACCCACTGCAGCAGCAGGCACACCAGCAGCACCCCCCACCGATACGCCCGCGAACGCGGCACCGCGACGGCTCCTGCGAGCGGGGTCAGCGGGAAGAGCAGGCGGAAGGTGCTCGACTGCGGGAAGAACACCGCCAGCAGGTACAGCAGGTAGCTCGCACTCCAGAGCCGGATGTCGAGGCCGAGCCGCCGCACGCTGCGCGCGCGCAGCAGGGCGTACGCCGCGCCGATCACCAGAACCGCGAGGATGACCCAGCCCGCCCATGCGGGCATCCCCCACTGCTCGGCCCAGAACTCGGCACCGCGTACGAAACCCTCGAACGGGATGAAGTCCTCAGACGCGTCGCTGAGCCAGTTGCGGCGCCACGACAGCTCTGTCTTCAGGTACCCGCCGGGATCGCCCGTGACGACCCCGGTGATCACCTGCCACGAGAAGCCGACAACCGTCGTCAACGCGCCGAGCGCGACGATGTGCACGATGTCCTTCACCGGCAGCGGATGCCTGTGACGCGTGGCCCACCGCGAGATGCCGTGCAGGCCGAGGAACAGCGCGAACGCCAGCACTCCGGGCCGAGTGAAACCCATCACCGGGATCACGAGGTACAGCCACCGGTACCGGTGTCGCGACACGAGGTCGATCGCCACGAGCAGCAGCAGCACGAACAGGCTCTCGGCGTACCCCACCTGGAACAGGGCGGCCAGCGGCCCGCTCGCGAAGAACGCCACCGCCCACACTGCCGCGGTCGCCCCGATCCGGGTCCGGAGCAGCCGGAACAGGGCGAGACAGGCGAGGTAGCCCGACACGAGCGACACCAGCACCGCCCCGGCCCCCCAGTCGCCCAGACCCGCGACCTGCGCGAGGTATGCGTACACCGGCATGAACGCCCAGGCGTTCTCGAGAACCTGACCGGCGTCGTTCACCGGCAGCACGTCCGGGTAGCCGAGAACCGCGACCGTCCAGTACCACTGGGCGTCCCAGCCGAGGGCGTAGTCGCCCAGCGTCGGCGCCACCCCGAACCGGGATGAGACGCTCGAGCCGGCCGCGGCGAGCATGAAGAGCCCGGTCGTCACCAGCCGCGACAGCAGGTAGATGATCGCGATACGGGCGGGGAACGGAGTGCGCGCCCAGCCGCGCAGTGCGCCGGTCAGGACGCGGTGAGCCACGCGCGCAGTCCGCGTTCGACGTCCGCGATCTGCTCGACCGGCACGCGCTCCTCATCGTGGTGTGCGAGGTGCGGATCGCCGGGGCCGTAGTTCACGGCGGGAACACCCATCGCCGAGAAGCGCGCGACATCGGTCCAGCCGTACTTGGCGTGCGCCTCTCCCCCGACGGCCGTGAGGAACTGCTGAGCGATCGGCGCGTCCAGGCCGGGACGAGCGCCGCCGGCCGCGTCGAGGACGTCGACCTCGAACCCCGCGAATGCCGCGCGCACGTGGTCCTCCGCGTCGGCCACGCTCTTGCTCGGCGCGAAGCGGTAGTTGACCTCGACCTCGCACAGGTCGGGGATGACGTTGCCGGCGACGCCGCCCCGGATGCTGACCGCGTTGAGCCCCTCGCGATAGCCCAGGCCTTCGACCGTGACCTCACGGGCCCGGTACTCGGCGAGCCGGGTGAGGATCGGCGCTGCGGCGTGGATCGCGTTCTCGCCGATCCAGGAGCGCGCGCTGTGCGCGCGAACGCCGTGCACGCGAACGACCGCGCGCAGCGTTCCGTTGCATCCGCCCTCGACGCGTCCGTCGGACGGCTCGCCCAGGATGGCGAAGTCGGCGGCGAAGAGATCGGGGCGCGCCTGGGCGAGCAGGTTGAGACCGTTCAGCGAGGCGTCCACCTCCTCGTTGTCGTACCACATCCAGGTGATGTCGACCGAGGGGTCGGTGAGCTCGGCGGCCAGCTTGAGCTGCACCGCCACGCCGGCCTTCATGTCGACCGTGCCGCGCCCCCACAGGTATCCCGCGCCGTCGATCTCGACGTCGCGGGTGGGCACGTTGCCGTTGATCGGCACGGTGTCGATGTGCCCTGCGATGACCACGCGCTGCGCCCTGCCGAGAGCCGTGCGGGCGACGACGGTGTTGCCGTGACGCACAACCTCGAGATGCGGGTACGTCCGCACCGCCGCCTCGATCTCGTCTGCCAGCGGCGCCTCGCCGCCGGACACACTCGGGATGTCGCAGATCGTGCGGGTGAGCTCGAGAGAGGATGCAGTCAGATCCAGCGCCATGCGCCCAGCCTAGCCACGCCGACACATCCCGCCGCGAATGAGCGTGGCACCGTACCGTAGAGGCATGAGCACTGCACGCACGGTCTGGGGCGTCGGCCTGAGCACGATCGCGTCCGACGGCACCGTCCTCGATGCCTGGTACCCCGAACTCGGGCTCGGCGCCCAGGAGCCCGACGATGCCGCAGCTGCGGCATCCGCGTGGGGCGCCTTCGCCGACGACGACGAGCGCCGCGGAGTGACGGTCGAGTTCGTTCAGCTCTCCGTCGACCTCGACACGCCGGTCGCATCCACCGCTGACGCGTATCTGCGCCTGCACGCCCTGTCGCACCTGCTGGTTCGTCCCAACGAGCTCAGCCTCGACGGCATCTTCGGGCACCTGCCCACCGTGGCGTGGACCAACGCCGGGCCCATGCATCCGGCCGATGCGGCGAGACTGCGGCCGGTGCTGCAGAGGCACGGCATCCAGGTGCAGGGGCTCGACAAGTTCCCGCGCCTCACCGACTACGTGCAGCCCGCCGGCGTGCGCATCGCCGACGCGTCGCGGGTTCGCCTCGGCGCCCACCTCTCCCCCGGGACGACGGTGATGCACGAGGGCTTCGTGAACTTCAACGCCGGCACCCTCGGCGCCTCGATGGTGGAGGGACGCGTCTCGCAGGGCGTCGTGGTCGGTGACGGCAGCGACATCGGCGGCGGCGCATCGATCATGGGCACCCTCTCGGGCGGCGGTCAGCACCGCGTCTCGATCGGCGCACGCACGCTGCTGGGAGCGAACGCGGGCATCGGGATCTCGCTCGGCGACGACTGCATCGTCGAGGCCGGGCTGTACCTGACCGCGGGAACCAAGGTCATCGTCGCCGACGCCCCGGCCTCGCCGGAGGGCGGGCGTCAGACGATCAAGGCCGCCGAGCTGTCGGGCCGCAGCGGGTTGCTGTTCCGTCGCAACTCGCTGAGCGGCGCGGTCGAGGTCGTGCAGCGCTCGGGCCACGGGGTGACGCTGAACGAGAAGCTGCACGCCTGATCACGGTGCACGTTCAGGCCCGCGCCCACGCCTGCTGTTAGTGTGGAACCCGACGCCCCTCGCGAAGCGAGACGTCTGCGTCGTCGAAATCCTTCCGCACCGGCATCCGGTCGCGGTACTCGAGCGGCGAAACGATGCGCGATCCCGCGCCGTCGCCCCCTTCCGCAGCCATGCTGCGCCTTCCCGGAGATACTCCTATGCCTTCCTTCCTCGATCTCGGCGTACCCGCCGCGCTGGCCGACGTTCTGGCCGCCGACGGCAAGACCGAGGCGTTCGCCATCCAGCGCGACACGCTTCCCGACTCCCTCGCGGGTCGCGACCTGCTCGGCCGCGGCCGCACCGGCAGCGGCAAGACCATCGCCTTCGCGCTGCCCCTGGTGGCCCGCCTGTCGGCATCCGGCACTCGCCGCCAGCCCGGCCGGCCGCGCGGACTCGTGCTCGCGCCGACCCGCGAGCTCGCCACGCAGATCGCCGCGACCATCAAGCCGCTCGCCGAGGCCGTAGGCATGCGCGTCACCACGGTGTTCGGCGGTGTCTCGCAGCGCCCGCAGGAGCAGGCGCTGCGCGGCGGCGTCGACATCGTCGTGGCGTGCCCCGGCCGCCTCGAAGACCTCATGAAGCAGGGCGTCGTCTCACTCGGTGCCGTCGAGGTCGCCGTGCTCGACGAAGCCGACCACATGGCCGACCTGGGCTTCCTGCCGGGCGTCACCCGCATCCTCTCGGCCACTCCGGCCGGAGGGCAGCGCCTGCTGTTCAGCGCCACCCTCGACCGCGGCATCGACTCGCTCGCGAAGCGGTTCCTCAGCAACCCGGTCAGCCACGAGGTCGACGAGGCCAGCGTGCCCGTCGGCGAGATGACGCACCGCGTGCTCATCGCGTCTGACGCGGATGCCAAGAAGAAGCTCGTCGAGGACCTCGCCTCGGGTCTGGGCCGTCGGATCCTGTTCACCCGCACCAAGCACCACGCCAAGAAGCTCGCCAAGCAGCTGACCTCGGCGGGAATCCCGTCGGTCGACCTGCACGGCAACCTCGGGCAGAACGCGCGCGAGCGCAACCTCGCCGCGTTCGGCGCCGATCCGGCGAACGGCGGCGTGCGTGTGCTCGTCGCCACTGACGTCGCCGCGCGCGGCGTGCACGTCGACGACGTCGAGCTGGTCGTGCACGTCGACCCGCCCGTCGAGCACAAGGCGTACCTGCACCGCTCCGGCCGCACCGCTCGTGCGGGTGCCGCCGGCACCGTGGTCACGCTGATGCTGCCCGAGCAGCGCCGCGACGTGAAGGACATCCTGCGCAAGGCGCAGATCGCGGTGGGCCTGGAGGACGTCACTCCCGCCATCGTCGACGAGCTCGTCGGCGAGCGCGCCGCGAAGGTCAAGACGGTCCTGGTCGCTCCGCAGCAGAACAAGCCGAAGGCGAAGCCGGCGCAGCAGTCGGGCGGCCAGACCGGCGCACGCTCCGGCTCGGGCCGCCGTCGCTCTGGTCGCACCGGCGACACGGTCCAGCGCACGGATGCAGGTCGCGAGCGCGGCCGCACGCACGCCCAGAGCAGCCAGCCGCGCTACTCCACGCAGACCGGAGCCCCGGCGAGCCAGCAGCGCCAGGGCGACCACGGCGCCGCGCGCCCGTCGTCGACGGGGCAGCAGCACGGCGCGGGTCGCGCGCGCACCGGCTCGCGCCGGGCCAGCCGCCCGCAGGGCCTCTGACGCACAGCTCCTCCGACTGCTCACGAGAGCGGCCCGTCACGGAATTCCGTGACGGGCCGCTCTGTTGTGGTGCGTGCTCTGAGCTAGCGGGACGCGACCGCGAGCGCGGCTCCCCCCGCGACTCAGCGCGTCGGGAAGGAGCGCTCCGGCGAGCCGACGTACAGCTGCTGCGGGCGACCGATCTTGGTCTGCGGGTCGAGGTTCAGCTCACGCCACTGCGCCAGCCAGCCGGGCAGCCGACCGATCGCGAACAGCACGGTGAACATACGCGTGGGGAAGCCCATCGCCTTGTAGATCACACCGGTGTAGAAGTCGACGTTCGGGTACAGCCGGCGCTCTTTGAAGTAGTCGTCGGCGAGCGCGATCTCCTCGAGCTCCTTGGCGAGGTCGAGCAGCGGATCGGTCACGCCGAGCTCGGAGAGCACCTCGTCGGCGGCCTCCTTGACGAGCTTCGCGCGCGGATCGTAGTTCTTGTAGACGCGGTGCCCGAAGCCCATCAGCTTCACACCGGCTTCCTTGTTCTTCACGCTCTCGACGAAGCGCTGCACGCTCTGTCCCGATTCGCGGATCTGGCCGAGCATGGTCAGCACCGCCTCGTTCGCGCCGCCGTGCAGCGGTCCGGAGAGGGCCTGGATGCCGGCCGAGATCGATGCGAACTGGTTGGCGCCGGTCGAGCCGACCAGACGCACCGTCGACGTCGACGCGTTCTGCTCGTGGTCCTCGTGCAGGATCAGCAGCAGCTCGAGCGCCTTCGACATCACCGGGTTGACCTCGTACGGCTCGCTGTGCACGCCGAAGTTGAGCTTGAGGAAGTTGTCGACGAAGCTCAGCGAGTTGTCGGGGTACAGGAACGCCTGACCGACGCTCTTCTTGTGCGCGTAGGCGGCGATGACCGGCAGCTTGGCGAGCATGCGCACCATGTTCAGCTCGACGTGCTCGGGGTTGTGCGGGTCGGTCTGGCCCTCGTAGTAGGTCGACAGCGCGGCGACCGCTGACGACAGCACCGCCATCGGGTGGGCGGTGTGCGGGAGGGCTGAGAAGAAGTGCTTGAGATCTTCGTGCAGCAGGGTGTGCCGGCGGATCTTCTCGTCGAACTCGGCGAGCTCGGTCGCGGTGGGCAGCTCGCCGTAGATCAGCAGCCACGCCACCTCGAGGTAGCTGCAGTTCTTCGCGATCTGCTCGATCGGGTATCCGCGGTAGCGCAGGATGCCCTGATCGCCGTCGATGAAGGTGACGGCCGACTTGGTGGACGCGGTGTTGACGAAGCCGTAGTCGAGCGCCGTGTACCCGGTCTGACGCGTGAGCGTCGAGAAGTCGATGCTGTCGGTGCCGCTGCTTGCGCGCACGACGGGGAACTCCGCCGTGGTGTCGCCGATCGAAAGAGTCGCCTTCTCGGGCTGAGCTGCGCTCACGCCAACCTCCTGCTGCGTTCGTGTCGTCGTGGGCGATGAGAGACGCACGCAGCGCCGGTCCAGCAGACCACATCGCCTCTACAGCCTAGCCGCGACCTGAGCCTACTGTGACATCCGCCAAGAGATGTGCGTCATCACCGGGCGGTGCGCACAAAAGTCATCGATCTGCGACGACCAGACGCGCTGCCGCCTGCTGCACCCGCTCCAGCGGAGCGGTGAGCGAGAGGCGCACGTGCTGTGCGGAGTGGTCGCCGTAGAAGTGGCCGGGCCCGGCCAGGATGCCGAGGGATGCCAGGCGATCCATCGACTCCCAGGCGTCGCGTCCCTCGGTGGCCCACAGGTACAGGCCGGCCTCGGAGCCGTCGATGCGGAACCCCGCCTCGACGAGCGAGGGCAGCAGCACCTCGCGGCGCTGACGGTAGAGCTTCTTCTGCGCGGCGACGTGCTCGTCGTCGCGCAGGGCCACGGCCATCGCGTGCTGCACGGGTGCGGGCGGCATCAGTCCGAGGTGCTTGCGCGCCGCGAGGATGTCGCCGATCAGCGTCGAGCAGCCGGCGATGAACGCGGCGCGGTAGCCGGCGAGGTTGGACTGCTTGCTCAGCGAGTAGACGCTGAGCAGGTTCGCACGACTGCCGTCGGTGACCCGCGGATCGAGCACAGACGGGATCGCCTCGCTCTGCCAGGGGCCGTCCCAGCCGAGCTCGGCGTAGCACTCGTCGCTCGCCAGCACGGCGCCGAGCTCTCGCGCCCGGCGCACGGCGGCGCGGAGAGCCTCGACGTCCCAGGTGCGGCCGTCAGGGTTTCCAGGGCTGTTGATCCAGATGAGCTTCGTACCCTCGGGCCATTCCGCCGGGTCGTCGGCGGCGACAGCCGTGGCGCCTGCTACCGCCGCACCGATCGCGTAGGTCGGGTAGGCGACGCGAGGGTGCACGACGACGTCGCCGGCCCCGAGGCCGAGCAGGAGGGGCAGCAGCGCGACGAGCTCCTTCGAGCCGATCGTCGGCATGACGTTCGCTTCGGTGAGGTCGGGGACCCCGCGCCTGCGCGCGTACCAGTCGACGATGGCCTGGCGCACGTCGCTCGTGCCGACGGTCTGCGGGTAGGCGTGCGCGTCCGTCGCCTCGGCGAGTGCCCGGCGGATCACCTCGGGCGTGGGGTCGACCGGCGAGCCGATCGACAGATCGACGAGTCCGTCGGGATGCCGGGCCGCCCGCTCGCGGTAGGGAACCACCGCATCCCAGGGATAGTCCGCCAGGTCCCGGACTCCCACTCAGTCCCCCTGCGGCGGCAGGGCGCTGACCACAGGGTGATCGAAATCGTAGACGCCGACCTTCGACGCGCCACCCGGAGAGCCGATCTCGTCGAAGAACTCCACGTTGGCCTTGTAGTAGTCGGCCCACTCCTCGGGCAGGTCGTCTTCGTAGTAGATCGCCTCCACCGGGCAGACCGGTTCGCAGGCGCCGCAGTCCACGCACTCGTCGGGGTGGATGTACAGCATCCGCTCGCCTTCGTAGATGCAGTCCACGGGGCATTCGTCGATGCAGGCGCGGTCCTTGACATCGACGCAGGGAAGGGCGATCACGTACGTCACGGCTTCAGTCTACGGCCCCTCGGCTCGCCTCGCCCCGCGGTGCGGCCGCACTCGCGGACAGCTCCCGGAGCCGGCGGGTGTCCGGCCAGGCCACAATGAGCATGACGATGCCCGCCGCGACGTACATCCAGATGTTGCCGAGCGCGGTGTTCGGCACGACGATCGATCCCCCCGGCCCGCGCTGCGAGATCACCAGAAGCAGCGCCATCATGCCCAGCCCCGCGGCGAGCGCCGCCCAGCGATCGCCGGTGAGAGCGCGCAGCGCGACGAGCAGGGCGGCGCACGCGATGCCCCCCAGGATCAGGCCCACGGGGACGGGCCCGATCGTGAAGCTGTGCGCGATGGTCGCGGCGACGCCGTAGACGGCCCCGACCAGGGCCGCGGCCAGCCAGGAGAGGCCTCGGGAGAGCATTCTGCGCACGGATCGAGCCTACTGCGCGCCGCTCTCCCCTACCTGAGCAGCACTCACCCGGCGAGGCCGACCATGCGCAGCAGCGCCGCGACAGCGGCGGCGGCGAACACGACGACGAGGAACGACTGCCGCATCCACAGCAGACCGGCGGCGACGAGCACGGCCGGCACCCGGGCATCCACCATCACGGCCTGACCTGCGCCCAGACTCTGCACCGCGACCAGCGCACCCAGCAGCGCGACGGTGAGCAGATCCGAGATCCGTGCGGGTCTCGGCGCCTCGAGCAGTCCGGCCGGCACCAGGTATCCGGCCGCCTTCAACCCGACACAGACGCAGGCGGCGAGCAGCACCGCGCTCCAGACGGTCATCGAGATGCCTCCGCGGTCGTGTCGGGGCGGCCGAGCCAGTTGAACCAGCCGACCACGATCGCGACGAGCGCGGCGACGAGCACCGGAAGACCCGGCATGAGGAAGGGCGTGAGGCCGGCGGCGACGACTGCGGCGGCCACGCCGACAGCGACCGCCTGACGCTCCCGGAGCCGGGGCCACAGCAGCGCGAGGAACGCGGCGGCGGCCGCCGCATCGAGCCCCCATGCTTTCGGGTCGCCGAGCACGTCCCCGAGCAGGGCGCCCGCGAGCGTGGTGAGGTTCCAGCCGACGAGCACTCCGAGGCCGGTGAGCCAGAATCCCAGCCGACGCAGCCGGGGCGTCCCCTGAGAGATCGCGACGGCCGTCGACTCGTCGATGGTGACGTGCGCGGCGGCAGCCCGGCGCCAGAAGCCGTCGCCGATGATCGACGACATGCGCATGCCGTAGGCGACGTTGCGCACACCGAGCAGCGCGGCGGAGGCGACCGCCGAGGGCAGCGCGGCGATGCCGCCCGCGCCGAACACGCCGATGAAGGCGAACTGCGACCCGCCGGTGAACATCAGCAGGCTCAGCACGCACGTCTGCCAGACGTCGAGACCGGATGCCACCGACAGGGCGCCGAACGAGATGCCGTACGCGCTGGTGGCGACGGCGACGCCGAGTCCCTCGCGCCAGACTTCCCGGAGGGCGTGATCCTGTTCCCGTGTTCGCTCTGCTGAACGCATGAACAGCATTCTGAACAGGTGAACCTGTTCAGTCAAATCGAACGATCGTTTGTCATACTGAACGCATGGACCTGCGTGAACGACTCGCCCTCTCCCTGCGCCGCGAGCGGGAGGGTGCCGGCCTGTCGGTCTCGGAACTGGCCCGCCGCGCGCGCGTCTCCAAGGCGACCGTCTCGCAGCTCGAGAGCGGCTCGGGCAACCCCAGCGTCGAGACGCTGTGGGCCATCGGCGACGCACTGGGCGTGCCGTTCGCGACTCTCGTCGACGACCGTGCGCCCGCGGCGCGGCTCATCCGCGTCGGAGATCACGCGGGCGTGCCGTCGGCGGCATCCCCCTATCTCGCCACGCTGCTGTCGGCCGCCGCCCCCGGCACGCGGCGCGACATCTACCTCATCCAGGCGGAGCCGGGCGAGCCGAGGCGCTCGCTGCCGCACCACGCGGGCACGACCGAGCACGTCGTGCTGATCAGCGGCGAGGCGCTGGTCGGGCCGAACGACGCACCCGAGCTGCTGCACCCCGGCGACTACCTGTCGTACGCGGGCGACGCGCCGCACATCTTCGAGGCGCACAGCCCCGGCACCAGCGCGGTGCTGGTGTCGGAGCTGCGCTGACCCGCCGCGTCAGCGGCTCAGTACCAGTTCATCGCCTGCGAGTGGCCCCAGGCCGAGCACGGCGAGCCGTACACGCCGTCGATGTAGCCGAGGCCCCAGGCGATCTGCGTCGCCGCGTTCGTGCGCCAGTCGGCACCGGCCGACGCCATCTTGCTGCCGGGCAGCGACTGCGGGATGCCCGTGGCTCCGCCGTTGGAGTTGTAGGCCTGGTAGTTCCAGCCCGACTCCTTGGTCCACAGCTTCGCGAGGCACGAGAACTCGCCCTCGCCCCAGCCGTAGCGCTCGGCCGCCATGGCACGCGCGGTCGCCTTCGCGCCCTCGGGGGTGTTGGCCGTGGCCAGACGGGCCCGCTCCTCGGCTGCTCGCCGTGCCGCCTCCTCGGCGGCGATGCGCTCGGCTTCGGCCTTCGCGCGGGCGGCCTCCTCGGCCACGCGGACGGCCTCGGCTTCCTTCCCGGCGGTCAGCGCGTTCTGCAGGTCGGCGGTCTTCGACTGCACGATGGTGGTGCCGCGCACGACGTCGGCGGTGAGATCGGCGACCTCCTCGGACGACAGCTGATCGGCCCTGGCGAGACTCTTCACGTCGGCGATCAGGTCGCTCAGGCCCACCTCGGTGCGCTCGGTCGGCAGCGCGAAGTCCACCTGCGCCACTACGTTGTTGAGCGACTCGGCGTTCACCAGGGCGATCTTGCCGTCGTCTGCGGCATCGGCGGCCTGCTCGAGAGCCTGCTCGGAGGGGATGGCGCCGAGCGCCGCGGGAGCGAAGATCGCGCCGGCGGCGGCGGTGGCCGCCAGCACGGCACCGACCGCGACGGCGATGAGCGGACGACGCATGCGCGTGTGAGCGGATGCGAGGTGTGCGACCCGCTGAGACGCACGCGTGTTCTGGATATCGATCATGGGGTGAGGTTCGACCTTCGGGTTGTCGACGGCCCGGACCCTCACGGGGCGCGCTCGTGGGAGCGACGTTTCCCGGGCACGAGATACAAGCCTGCGCCCCGCACCTGGACGAAACCCTGCCCTCATCTGGACAGAACGTGCGCGCTTCCCGGGAATGACGCGCCGTCACGCTCGGGAAAGTGTGTTATGCGTTCGTTACCTTGGTGTCCACAGAACGACGAAGACCCCGGCACCGGGCCGGGGTCTTCGTTCAGTCGAGCAGGTCAGGCGTTGGCGTCCTGACGCTTCAGACGCGACGCCTCGCGACCGCGAGTCGTCTGGTCGAGGATCACCTTGCGGATGCGCACGACCTCGGGCGTCACCTCGACGCACTCGTCGTCGCGAGCGAACTCGAGGCTCTCCTCGAGCGAGAGCTCCCGCGGCGGCGTCATCGACTCGAACGTGTCGGCCGTGGCCGAGCGCATGTTGGTGAGCTTCTTCTCCTTGGTGATGTTCACGTCCATGTCGTCGTTGCGGGAGTTCTCACCGATCACCATGCCCTCGTAGACCTCTTGCGTGGGCTTGACGAAGAACGACATGCGCTCCTGCAGTGCGATCATGGCGAACGGCGTCACGACGCCGGAGCGGTCGGCGACGATCGAGCCGTTCTGGCGCGTGGTGATCTGCCCCGCCCACGGCTCGTAGCCGTGCGAGATGCTGTTGGCGATGCCGGTGCCGCGCGTGGTGGTCAAGAACTCGGTGCGGAAGCCGATCAGCCCGCGCGCAGGCACGACGAACTCCATGCGCACCCATCCCGTGCCGTGGTTGGTCATACCCTCCATGCGGCCCTTGCGGTTTGCGAGCAGCTGCGTGATCGCGCCGAGGTACTCTTCAGGGGCGTCGATGGTGAGGTGCTCGAACGGCTCGTGGATCTTGCCGTCGATCTGCCTGGTGACCACCTGCGGCTTGCCGACGGTGAGCTCGAAGCCCTCACGACGCATGTTCTCGACGAGGATGGCCAGCGCCAGCTCACCGCGTCCCTGCACCTCCCAGGCATCCGGTCGCCCGATGTCGACGACCTTCAGCGAGACGTTTCCGATCAGCTCACGGTCGAGGCGGTCCTTGACCATGCGCGCGGTGAGCTTGTGGCCCTTGACCTTGCCCACCAGCGGCGAGGTGTTCGTGCCGATCGTCATCGAGATGGCCGGGTCGTCGACGTGGATCTGCGGAAGCGGACGCACGTCGTTCGGGTCGGCGATTGTCTCGCCGATCGTGATGTCGGCGAAGCCGGCGATGGCGACGATGTCGCCGGGGCCCGCGGACTCGGCCGGGTAGCGCTCGAGCGCACGCGTCATCAGCAGCTCGGTGATGCGGGCGCTGTTCGTGGTGCCGTCGGCGCGGACCCAGGCGACGGTCTGGCCCTTCTTCAGCGTGCCGTTGAACACGCGCAGCAGTGCGAGGCGGCCGAGGAACGGGCTGGAGTCGAGGTTGGTCACCCACGCCTGCAGGGGCGCCTCGTCGTCGTACGACGGCGCCGGGATGTGCTCGAGGATCGCCCCGAACAGCGGCTCGAGGTCGTCGTTGTCGGGCAGCTCGCCGTTGGCGGGTCGGTTGCGCGAAGCGGCGCCGGCGCGGCCGGACGCATAGACGACGGGCACGTCGAGAAGGGCGTCGACATCGAGATCGGGCACGTCGTCGACGAGATCGGATGCCAGGCCCAGCAGCAGGTCCTGCGCCTCGGCCTCGACCTCGGCGATGCGCGCGTCGGGCCGGTCGGTCTTGTTGACCAGAAGGATGACGGGGAGTTTCGCCTCGAGCGCCTTGCGCAGCACGAAACGGGTCTGCGGCAGCGGACCCTCGGACGCGTCCACCAGCAGCACGACGCCGTCGACCATCGACAGGCCGCGCTCGACCTCGCCGCCGAAGTCGGCGTGGCCCGGGGTGTCGATCACGTTGATCGTGACGGGCTTCTCGGCGTGGATGCCCTTGTACGTGATCGCGGTGTTCTTCGCGAGGATCGTGATGCCCTTTTCGCGTTCCAGATCACCGGAGTCCATGGAGCGCTCTTCAAGGTGTGCGTGCTCGCCGAACGAGCCGGTCTGGCGCAGCATGGCCTCGACGAGCGTGGTCTTGCCGTGGTCGACGTGTGCGACGATCGCGACGTTTCGGAGGTCGGAGCGGAGGGCGTGCGCCATTCAAGAAGTCCAATGCGGATGGTTGTGGGATGGGATGCCGCGTGTGCCGAATGAACGAGAGCGACGTTCCAGAATAGCGCACGCTCTCTGGACAGTGCCTGACGCCTTCGAATCGCTGGCATGGCGCCGTGGGCCCAGGTGCCGCCGATTGAGCGATCCGAACGGTGCATCTACCATCGAGAGGGTGACGGCGACCAGGACGCGGCTGTGGTGGGAGATCGGCATCGTCCTCGCTCTCGGGCTCGGACAGTCGGCGGTGTACGCCATCGTGCAGCTCGCCTACCGCCTCACCGACTCCACTCCCCTGGCCGATCAGACCGCGACCCTGAACCCGTCGCGCAGCGACCGCGAGGTGTTCGACCTCATCTATCAGATGCTCTCGATCGGCTTCGGGATCGTGCCGGTGCTGCTGGTCTGCTTCCTGCTCTGGCGGTCGCGCCGGCCGCACCTCGGGATGCTCGGGCTCGACGGCACGAGAACCGCACGCGACGTCGGCTGGGGATTCGGCCTGGTGGCCGCGATCGGCGTCCCCGGGCTGGGTCTTTATCTCACCGGCCGTGCGCTCGGCTGGTTCGTGGCCGTCGACCCCGCCGGACTCGACGCCCACTGGTGGACGGTGCCGATCCTGCTGCTGTCGGCGGCCCGGGCATCCCTCCAGGAGGAGTTCGTGGTGCTCGGCTACCTGTTCGCCAGGCTCCGGCAGCTCGGCTGGGGCGCCTGGCCGATCATCGTCGCGACCAGCGTGCTGCGCGCGACCTACCACCTCTACCAGGGTCCGGGGGCCTTCGTCGGCAACCTCGCGATGGGGCTGCTGTTCGGCTGGCTGTTCGCCCGCACCGGGCGCCTGCTGCCGTTCCTCGTCGCGCACTTCGCGATCGACGCGCTCGTCTTCGTCGGCTACCCGTGGGCTGCCGCGACGTGGCCCGCCCTGTTCGGCCTGCCGGGCTGAGCGATCGGCTCAGCCGCGGGTGACCAGAACGGCCACCACGGCCCAGGCGACGATCACCAGCAGGGCGGCGATCGCCGGGATGTCCCATCCGCGCCGCACGGGCGGTACCGGCGCGACGGGCAC
Source organism: Microbacterium sp. NPDC055521 (assembly GCF_053619695.1). Classification (NCBI taxonomy): domain Bacteria; kingdom Bacillati; phylum Actinomycetota; class Actinomycetes; order Micrococcales; family Microbacteriaceae; genus Microbacterium; species Microbacterium sp. NPDC055521. The sequence goes on from NZ_JBSHJX010000010.1 coordinate 51,568, forward strand.
GGCGTTCGCCTTCGTCTTGCGCAGCGCCGCGACGGCATCATCGGCACGCCCGTTGGCGTCCTCCTTGGTGCGCCCCGGACCGAGCCGCTGGGGGCGGCGCGTGGCCGGCCCGCCGAAGCAGGTCACCAGCGAGCCGTCGTCGAGGGTGATCTCGATCTGCCAGCGCATCCGGATCTGCGCCACCCGCGCCCAGGGCGCGAAGGTGGTGCGCAGCAGGTTCTGCACGAACACGCCGTCCGCCGCCGCGCGCACCCGGGATGCCACGCCGAGCACGTACACGGCCCAGAGCACGAGCAGGGGCCACGGAGCCAGCAGCACCGCCGTGATCGCATCGGTGCGCACCGCGGCGTCGATCAGCAGCACCGCCGAGAGGATCGAGCAGATCACCAGCAGCGCCACCCCGCCCCGGTTGCGGAGCGAGGCGGCGCCGGCTGGTGTCGCGGGCTCGGATGTCACAGACCGACGCCGCCCAGCGGCAGCGACGCGCCGGGGATGGCGTCGAGCAGGCGACGCGTGTACTCCTCCTGCGGGCTGGAGAAGATCGAGTCCACCGTGCCCTGCTCGACGATCCTGCCCTTCTCCATCACGCAGACCAGGTCGGCCGCGACACGCACGACCGCGAGGTCGTGCGTGATGAACAGGTAGGTAAGCCCGAGGTCGTTCTGCAGGTCCGACAGCAGGTGCAGGATCTGGTCCTGCACGAGCACGTCGAGCGCCGAGACCGCTTCGTCGAGCACGACGATGTCCGGCTTGAGGGCCAGCGCGCGGGCGATCGCCACGCGCTGACGCTGACCACCCGACAGCTCGTTCGGGTACCGCTCGGCGAGCTCCCGCGGCAGCGACACCTGGTCAAGCAGCTCGAGCGAGCGCTTGTGCTGCTCGTCGCGCGTGCCGATGCCGTGCACGTGCAGCGGCTCGCTGATGAGGTTGCCGATGCTGCGCAGCGGGTCGAGCGATCCGTACGGATCCTGGAACACCGGCTGCATGCGCCGGCGCAGTGCGAAGACCTCCGCACGTGACATGGTGCTCGTCGCCTCGCCGTCGATGAAGATCTCACCGTCGGTCGGCTTCTCGAGCTGCAGCAGCATCTTCGCCACCGTCGACTTGCCCGATCCCGACTCGCCCACCAGCGCGAGCGTCTTGCCCCGCGGGATCGAGAACGAGACGCCGTCCACCGCGAGGAACTTCTCGCTGCGCAGACCACCGCTGCGGATGGAGTACTGCTTGACGAGGTCGCGCACCTCCACCACGGCGGGCGCCGTGCTCAGGGGCTCCTCCTCGCGGGTCGACACGGTGCCGATCCGCTTCGAGGCGAGGCTGGGCGCCGCAGCGACCAGGCGCTGCGTGTACGGGTGCTGCGGCCGCGAGAGGATCTCGGCGCTGGGGCCGGCCTCGACGATCTCACCCTGGTTCATCACGATGATCCGGTCTGCACGGTCACCGGCCAAGCCGAGGTCGTGCGTGATCAGCAGCACCGATGTGCCGCGCTCGCTGGTCAGGCTCGCCAGGTGATCGAGGATCACCCGCTGCACCGTCACGTCGAGTGCGCTGGTCGGCTCGTCGGCGATCAGCAGCTGAGGGTCGGCGGCCAGGCCGATGCCGATCAGCGCGCGCTGTCGCATACCGCCCGAGAACTGGTGCGGGAACTGGTGCATGCGACGAGCGGCGTCGGCGAGACCCGCCTGCTGCAGCACCTCGACGGCGCGGTCGTGCACCTCCTGGCGCCCCTGTGCCAGGCCGTTCGCCCGCACGGCCTCCTTGACCTGGAAGCCGATCGACCACACGGGGTTGAGGTTCGACATCGGGTCCTGGGGGACGTAGCCGATCTCACGCCCGCGGATGTGCTCGAGCTCGGCCCGCTTCGCGGTCGTGAGCTCGCGCCCGTCGAGCGTGATGCTGCCGCCGGTGACGTGCCCGGTGCCGGGAAGCAGGCCGATGATGGCCGCAGCGGTCGTGGACTTGCCCGATCCGGACTCCCCCACGATCGCCAGCGTCTCGCCGGCCATCATGTCGAAGTTCACGCCGTGCAGCACTTCGCGGATCTTCTTGCCGCTGCGGAATGCGACGCGCAGGTCGCGCACGCTGAGCAGAGGTTCGGTCATCGCTGAGCCCTCGCCTTCGGGTCGACGGCGTCGCGCAGCAGCTCGCCGAGCGTGACGAATGCCAGCACGGTGATGGTCAGGGCCAGCGACGGCCAGAACAGCGCCATCGGCGCGGTGCGGATGTTGGTCTGTGCCTGGCTGATGTCCAGGCCCCACGACATCGTGCCGCTGAGCCCGACGCCCAGGAACGACAGCGTCGCCTCGGCGACGATGGCGCCCGCGAGCGCCAGCGTGGCGACAACGATGACGGGAGCCATCGCATTGGGAAGCACGTGCACGAGCAGCGTCTTGAACTTCGACATGCCGATCGACTCGGCGCCCATCACGAAGTCCGCCTGCTTCACCCGCAGCACCTCGGCGCGCATGATGCGCGCCGTCGACGCCCAGGCGAAGCCGCCGATCGCGAAGGCCAGCACGACCTCGTTGCGCTCCGGCAGCACCGACATCACCACGATCGCGGCGATGATGTACGGGATCGTGAAGAAGATGTCGCCCACGCGCGAGAGCACGGAGTCGAGCCACCCGCCGTAGAAGCCCGCCAGTGCGCCCATGATGATTCCCACGATGGTGCTGATGAGGGTCGCCAGTGCACCCACGATGAGCGAGGTGCGGGTTCCCCAGATGGTGCGCGAGTACACGTCGCAGCCCTGGCGGGTGAAGCCGAGCGGATGCCCCGCCTCGGGCCCCTTGTTGCTCTTCGTCAGCACGCAGCCGTCGGCCGGCGGCACGTTGGTGAACAGGCTCGGCGCGAGTGCGACGATGACGACCAGCAGCACGAAGGCCGCCGATATCCAGAACAGCGGACGCCGACGCAGGTCGCGCCACGCATCCAGCCACAGGTTGCTCGGCTTGGCGTCGATGCGCACGACATCGACGGGCACCGATGTGGTGTCCGCGGGCGCGACGTAGTGGCCGCGGTCGAGGTCAGGTCGAGACATAGCGGATCCTCGGATCGAGCAGGCCGTAGAGAAGGTCCACGACGAGGTTGATGAGCACGTACACGACGACGAACACCGTCACGAACGACACGACCGTGGGATTCTCACCGCGGATGATCGCTTGATAGAGGGTGTTGCCCACTCCGGGCACGTTGAAGATGCCCTCGGTCACCGTCGCGCCGACCATGAGGACGCCGAAAACGGTTCCGAGGTCGGTGACCATCGGGATGAGTGAGTTGCGCAGCACGTGCACGGGGATGACGCGACTGCGCGACAGGCCCTTGCTGTACGCCGTGCGCACCCAGTCCTGACCGAGGGTCTCGATCGTGGAAGCACGGGTGAGCCGCATGCTGGTGGCGTAGACGCTGAAGCCCAGCACGATGGCAGGCAGCCAGAGATCGCCCCAGTCGTTGCGCGCACCGACAGTGGGTCTGAACCAGCCCAGCTGCACGGCGAGGAAGTACTGCGCGAGGAACGACAGCACGAAGATCGGCACGGCGATGAAGATCAGCGCCAGCACGAGCATCGAGTTGTCGAACGCGCCACCCTTGTCGAGGGCGGAGAACAGGCCGATGATGATCGCGAGCACGAATGCGATGGCGACCGCCATGACCGCGAGGCGCAGCGTGATCGGGAACGTGCGCGCCAGGATGTCGGTGACGGACTGGCCCGAGAAGCTCGTGCCGAAGTCGAGCCGGAAGATACCGGCGATGTAGTAGCCGTACTGCACGATGAACGGCTCGTCGAGGTGGTACTCGGCGCGAAGCCGCTCGAGCACCGCCGGGTTCGGCTGCTTGTCGCCGAACAGTCCGGCGATCGGGTCGCCGGGCATGGCGAAGACCATGAAGTAGATCAGCAGGGTGGCTCCGAAGAACACGGGGATCGCCTGCAGGATCCGTCTGAGGATGTAAAAGGCCACCCTCGACCTCCCTTCGGGTACGGGGCGCGGATCACACGCCTCGAGGGCAAAGATGACGAGGCGGTGGTGCGAGCACCACCGCCTCGTCGCGAAGGGTTACTCCGCCTTCTTCTTCTCGATCTGCGAGAAGAGCGGAACGGAGTTCCAGCCGAACTTCACGTTCTCGACGTTCTCGCCGTAGCCGCCGACGACGTTCGAGTACCACAGGGGCATGGCGGGCAGATCCTGGAGGAGGATCTCCTGAGCCTGCTGGTACAGCTTGTTCGCCGCCTTCGGGTCGGTCTCGGACACGCCCTCCGACAGCAGCTTGTCGAACTCGGGGTTCGAGTAGTCACCGTCGTTGGAGCCTGCGTTGGTCGCGTACAGCGGTCCGAGGAAGTTGTACAGACCCGGGTAGTCGGCCTGCCATCCCGTGCGGAAGGCGGTCTCGATCGTGCGGTCGGTGACCTTGGTGCGCAGCTCCTTGAAGGTCGGGTAGGGAGCACCCGATGCGTCGATGCCGAGCGTGTTCTTGATCGAGTTCGTGGTCGCGTCGACCCAGGCCTGGTGGCCGCCGTCGGCGTTGTACGCGATCTGGAATGTGCCGCTCCACGGGCTGATCTTGTCGGCCTCGGCCCACAGCTCCTTGGCCTTCTTCTCGTTGAACTCGAGCACCTCGGCGCCCTTGAGCTCGTCGCTCCAGCCGTCGATGACCGGCGAGGTGAAGTCGCTGGCCGGGGTGCGGGTGCCCTGGAAGATCACGTCCGTGATCTCCTTGCGGTTGATCGCCATCGACAGCGCCTGGCGACGCAGCTTGCCCTCTTCGCCGCCGAAGTGCGCGAGGCGCTCGGGGATGGTGAAGGACTGGAAGATGGCTGCCGGCTGGTTGACCGCGCGGTCGCCCAGGTCGGACTCGTAGTTGCCGAAGGCCGAGTCCGGGATGGCGTCGAGGACGTCGAGCTCGTCGGCGAGCAGGTCGTTGTACGCGGCGTCCTGCGAGGCGTAGAAGACGATCTCGAGACCGCCGTTCGCCGCCTTGTTCGGGCCGTCGTAGTCGGGGTTGGCGACGAGGTTGATGCCCACGTCGTGCTTCCAGGAGCCCTCACCGTCGAGCATGTAGGAGCCGTTGCCGATCGGGTTCTCGCCGAAGGCCTCCATGTCCTCGAACGCGACGTCGGGGAGCGGGTAATAGGCCGAGTAGCCGAGGCGCTGCGCGAAGTCGGCGGCCGGCTTGTTGAGCTTGATCGTGAAGGTGTGGTCGTCGACCTGCTTCAGGCCGGTCAGCTCGGAGTCCTCGTCGTAGCTGAAGCCCTCGATGTCCTCGAAGAAGTAGCTGGAGAGCTGCTCGTTCGACGCCAGTGCGCCGTAGTTCCACGCCTTGATGAAGTTGTCGGCGGTGACCTCTTCACCGTCGGTGAACTTCAGGCCCTTGCGCAGTTTGACCGTGATGTTCTGCGGGTCATCGACGCTGATGTCTTCGGCGACCTCGTTGAACACCTTGCCGTCGGCCTCGTAGCCGATGAGTCCGGCGAAGATCGCGTCGAGGATCTTGCCACCACCGGTCTCGTTGGTGTTGGTCGGGATCAGCGGGTTCTGAGGTTCAGAGCCGTTGACCTTGATGATCGCGGACGCATCGGCGCTCGAGGAGCCCTTGTCTGCGTCGGGCGAATCGCCGCTGCTTGCGCAGCCGGAGAGTGCCAGGGCACTCGCCGCGAGCAGCGCAATGCCCGCGAGGGTGATCTTGTTGTGCTTCACAGTGTCCTCCTGTGGACCGGGACAAGCACGCGCTCGACACCGAACGCGCTCAGGTTCGATCCTAGGTCCCGTCGGGGATGGCGCCAGCACGCCCGAAGAACTGTTATGCACCCTTAACCGAATCACCCCCGCCGCGACTGCGACAGGGGTGATCTCGAGAGGCTGATATCAGGCGAACGCCTCGATGGGCGGGCAGGCGCACACGAGGTTGCGGTCGCCGTAGGCCTGATCGATGCGCCGCACCGGCGGCCAGTACTTCGCCGAGATCAGCGCGCGCACCGGGTATGCGGCCACCTCGCGCGGGTAGGCGTGCTCCCACTCCCCCGTGATGAGGGATGCCGCGGTGTGCGGCGCGTTCACGAGCGGGTTGTCGTCGGCGGGCCAGGTGCCGGCGGCCACGGCATCCGCCTCCGTCCTGATCTGGATCATCGCCTCGATGAAGCGATCGACCTCGGCGATGTCCTCGGACTCGGTCGGCTCGACCATCAGCGTGCCGGCGACGGGGAACGACATCGTCGGCGCGTGGAATCCGTAGTCGATCAGACGCTTCGCGACGTCGTCGACCGTGATTCCGGTCGCCTCCCGCAGCGGGCGCAGGTCGAGGATGCACTCGTGCGCGACCCGGTCGTTCTTGCCGGTGTACAGCACCGGGTAGTGGTCGCGCAGACGGTGGGCGATGTAGTTCGCCGACAGCACCGCCGCCGCAGTGGCGCTGCGCAGGCCCTCGGCCCCCATCATCCGCACGTACGCCCATGAGATCGGCAGGACGCCGGCCGACCCGTACGGCGCACCCGAGACCGGGCCGCCGTCGAACACGTAGCCGCCGGCGTGCTCGCTCTTCTGCGCCTGCGGGTGGCCTGGCAGGTAGGGCGCGAGGTGTGCCTTGGCCGCCACCGGGCCGATGCCGGGCCCGCCGCCGCCGTGCGGGATGGCGAACGTCTTGTGCAGGTTGAGGTGCGACACGTCGCCGCCGAGGTCGCCGAAGCGCGCGTAGCCGAGCAGCGCGTTGAGGTTCGCACCGTCGACGTACACCTGGCCGCCGGCGTCGTGCACCGCGGAGTTGATGTCGACCACCTGCTGCTCGTACACGCCGTGGGTCGACGGGTAGGTGATCATCAGCGCCGACAGCGTGTCGGAGTGCTGGGCGATCTTCGCGCGCAGGTCGTCGAGGTCGACGTTGCCGAACTCGTCGGTGCCCACGACCACGACCTTCATGCCGGCGAGCACCGCGGACGCGGCGTTGGTGCCGTGTGCCGAGCTCGGGATGAGGCACACGTCGCGGTGCGTGTCGCCGTTCGCGTGGTGGTAGCCGCGGATCGCGAGCAGCCCGGCCAGCTCACCCTGCGAGCCGGCGTTCGGCTGCAGCGAGACGGCGTCGTACCCGGTGACCTCGGCGAGCCACCCCTCGAGCTGGTCGATCATCGCGAGCGAGCCCTCGACATCCTCCGCCGGGGCGAAGGGGTGCAGCTGGGCGAACTCCGGCCATGTGATGGCCGCCATCTCAGTCGCCGCGTTGAGCTTCATCGTGCACGAGCCGAGCGGGATCATGCCGCGATCGAGCGCGTAGTCGCGGTCGGCGAGCTGCTTGAGGTAGCGCATCATGGCCGTCTCGGAGCGGTGCGAGTGGAAGACCGGATGTGTGAGGTACTCGTCGTCGCGCAGCAGGGCCTCGGGCAGCGCGTCATCGCCGACCATGAAGCCGAAGACGCGCTCCTCCTTGCCGCCGAAGAGCACCGCGACGCGGTGCAAGTCGGTGAACGTGGTGGTCTCGTCGACCGAGATGCCGACGGTGTCGGCATCCACCCCGCGCAGCAGGATGCCCTGGGCGTGCGCCTTCGTGACGACGGCGTCGGCAGAACCCGGGACTCGCACGGTGATCGTGTCGAAGAACGCGTCGTGCACGATCTCGGCGCCGGCTTCGACGAGCCAGTCGCGCAGCACGGTCGCCTTGCCGGCGACCTCGGCCGCGATCGCACGCAGGCCGTCGGGCCCGTGGTAGACCGCGTACATCGAGGCCATCACGGCCAGCAGCACCTGCGCGGTGCAGATGTTCGACGTGGCCTTCTCGCGGCGGATGTGCTGCTCGCGCGTCTGCAGCGAGAGGCGGTAGGCCGGGTAGCCGGACGCGTCGACCGAGACGCCGACGAGGCGGCCGGGCAGCTGGCGCTCGAGGCCGGCGCGCACCGCCATGTAGCCGGCGTGCGGTCCGCCGAAGCCCATCGGCACGCCGAAGCGCTGGGTCGTGCCCACGCCGACGTCGGCGCCGAGCGAGCCCGGTGAGCGCAGCAGCGTCAGGGCGAGCAGGTCGGCCGCCGCCACGACGATGCCCTTCGCGAGGTGCGCAGCGTCGATCACGGCGCTCGGGTCCCACACCTGGCCTGAGGCACCCGGGTACTGCACGAGCACGCCGAACAGCTCGTCGGGAAGCTGCTCGCCGCCGGCGAGGTCGCGCTCGACGAGCTCCACGCCCACGGCATCCGCCCGGGTGCGCAGCAGCGCCTTGGTCTGCGGAAGTGCGTCGGCGTCGACGACGAACACGTTCGACTTCGACTTCGACGCGCGTCGTGCCAGCAGCATGCCCTCGGCGACCGCGGTCGACTCGTCGAGCATCGACGCGTTGGCGGTCGAGAGCCCGGTGAGGTCGGCGACCATCGTCTGGAAGTTGATCAGCGCCTCCAGGCGCCCCTGCGAGATCTCGGGCTGGTAAGGCGTGTAGGCCGTGTACCAGGACGGGTTCTCGAGCACGTTGCGCTGGATGACCGACGGCGTCAGCGTGCCGTAGTAGCCCAGGCCGATCATCGGACGGTTCACGGTGTTGCGGCTCGCGAGGGCTCGCAGCTCGGCGAGAGCCTCGGCCTCGCTCGCCGCGGCCGGGATGATCGAGTCGTCGGATGGGCCGGTGAAGATGGATGCCGGCACGGCCTGGCGCATGAGCGCCTCGATGGGCTCCTCGGCGGTCGGGTCCTCCGAGGATCCGGCGGCCGTCAGCCCGAGAGCGGCGAGCATCCGCTCGCGCGCCTCGGACGTGATGCCGATGTGGCGATCAGCGAAAGAGGTCACTCTCACGCCTCCGTGTGCGCCACGTAGGCGTCGCGGTCGAGCAGACCGTCGAGGGCCCCCTCGGCGACCTCGACCTTGATCAGCCACGCGTCGCCGAACGGCGCGGAGTTCAGCAGCGCGGGGTCGTCGACGACGGCGTCGTTGATCTCGACGACCGTGCCGGTGACGGGGGCGTACAGCTCGGAGACCGACTTGGTCGACTCCGCCTCGCCGAACACGTCGCCGCGGGTCAGCTCGGCGCCGACCTCGGGCAGCTCGACGAACACGATGTCGCCGAGCGCGTCAGCGGCGAAGTCGGTGATCCCGATCGTCGCCATCTGGTTTCCTGAGCCTGTCGACGGGTCGACGGCGACCCACTCGTGCTCTTCGCTGTACTTGAGGGCGGTGAGATCGGTCATTTCTTCCTCCGGTAGAAAGGCAGGGCGGTGCGGGTGGCGGGGATCTTCGTCCCCCGGACATCGAGGAACAGGTCGACTCCGTCTTCGGCGGATGAGGGGTCGACGTAGGCCATCGCGATCGGGTGGCCGAGCGTGGGGCTGAGGGCGCCGCTGGTGATCTCACCGACGACGGTGCCGTCCTCGAGCACGACGGGGTACCCGGCACGTCCGGCGCGGCGCCCCTCGGCGGTCAGGCCGATCAGGGTGCGGCCGGCCTGCGCGCCGACTCCCGCAGTGCCGGCGGCGAGGGCGTCCTTGCCGACGAAGCGCTCCTTGTCCGCGACGACCACGCGGCCGAGGCCGGCCTGCGCCGGCACGATCTCGCGGGTCAGCTCGTGACCGTAGAGTGGCATCCCCGCCTCGAGGCGCAGCGTGTCGCGTGCGGCGAGACCAGCGGGTACGAGGCCATGCGATTCGCCCGCCTCGAGCACGACGTCCCACAGGGCGGCGGCGTCGCCGGCATCCACCAGCAGCTCGAAGCCGTCCTCTCCGGTGTAGCCGGTGCGCGCGAGCAGCAGCGGCCTGCCGGCGAAGGTCGCGCTCGCCCAGGAGTAGTACTTCTGCTCGTCCCACGGCACGCTGAGCTCGTCGATGCCGTCGATCGCGGCGACGATCTCTGCGGCCTTGGGTCCCTGCACGGCGATCAGGCCGTAGCCGTCCGAGACGTCCTCCAGGGCGACGTCGCCGTCGACCTGCTCGACGCGGGCGACGAGCGCCTCGCGCACGGCATCCCGATTGCCGGCGTTCGAGATGATGAGGAAATCGTCGTCCTGCAGCCGATAGACGATGACGTCGTCGATGATGCCGCCGTCCTCGCCGAGCAGCAGCGAGTACTTCGCCTTGCCGACGCTCATCGCCGACAGGCGTCCGGCGAGGGCGTAGTCGAGATAGTCGGCGGCAGCGGCACCTCGCACCGTGAACTCGGCCATGTGCGAGATGTCGAACACACCGGCGGCCTCACGGACGGCGTGATGCTCGGCGAGGTCCGACGTGTAGCGGACGGGCATCTGCCAGCCGCCGAAGTCGGTGAAGGACGCTCCGAGCGCCTCATGGCGTTCGCGCAGCGGGGTGTCTCTGCTGGTCGACGGCGCGCTCTCGCGCGGCGCGATGGGTTCGGTCATGGAGTTCTCCCGGTCAGGATCGGGTAGGACGACGTCGTCGGCATCCTCGGAACTCCCCCTCTGTCATCGGGCCTGAGAGCTTCGCCACCGCCACCGGCTGGAAGAGCAGGTGGCGAGGCTTTCACCGTCGGCGGATGCGTGAGCATCTCTTTTCAGAGCGGCCGGACCGGGGCGGTAGGGGTACCTGAGAGATTGGCGGGGAGGCTTGCTCCTTCGGTGCCCGATCGCGTTCATCGGGCTCTCCCGCACGAGTCATGCGGCCTGTGTTCGATTAGGCCTCCCAGCATACCGTCTAGGCTCGTCGATGTGAGTGGCACGACCGGTGACAGGGCCGCGATCGGCGTCGCCGTGTCGACGGTGATCTTCTCGCTGCGCAGCGCCGACGAGGGCGAGCGCCTCATGCTCCCGCTCGTGCGGCGCACGCGCGAGCCGCATCTCGGCTGGTGGGCGCTGCCCGGCGGGTGGCTGGATCCGGCGGAGGACCTGGATGCCGCGGCATCCCGCACCCTCGCCGAGACCACCGCCCTGCAGCCGAGCTACCTCGAGCAGCTGTACACCTTCGGCGACGTGGACCGCTCCCCCTCGCGCACCATCTCGATCGTCTACTGGGCGCTGCTGCGCTCCGACCTCGTCGACGCGCAGCGTGCGCAGGCGGGCGCACCCGAGAACGTCGAGTGGTTCGATGTCGACACGTTGCCCCCGCTCGCCTTCGACCACAACCGCATCGCCGAGTATGCGCTGTGGCGGCTGCGCAACAAGGTGGCCTACAGTCGCATCGCCGCGGGCCTGCTGCCCGACGAGTTCACCCTCACCGAGCTGCGCGAGGTCTACGAGGCCGTGCTCGGTCAGCGTCTCGATCCGTCGAACTTCCGCCGCCTGCTGGAAGGATCGGACGAGCTCGTGCCCACCGATTCGTTCCGCACCGGCAAGCACCGCCCCGCGCGCCTCTACCGCTACGTCGCGCACGCCTGAACGCCGCCGCGCGGTCGACGCCCCGGCATCCGATTGCACTTCAGGTCGGATCGACCTAATCTGATCGCGGACAGTAAATGTCACAGCGACCAGAAGGCGATCCCGCATGTCTCCCCTCCGCACCATCGACCCGTCCGTCGACCACGCTCTGCAGGCGATCGTCACCGGCGCCTCGCTCGATCCGACGTGCAGCACCGACCTCGCCGCCGGCCCCTGGGACTTCGACTCCCGGCCCGGGTACGGCCCGGGATCGTCGATGGGCGACGTCATCCCGGTCGGAGCCCCGCGTCAGGGAGAGCTGCCGGCCGCCTACCGGGAGGCCGGGGAGGACGAGCTCGACGCGCGCATCCGCGCGGCGAAGCAGGCCCTCGGCGATCGCGTCGTGGTGCTCGGCCACTTCTATCAGCGCGAGGAGGTCGTGCGGCACGCCGACTACGTGGGCGACTCGTTCCAGCTCGCGAACGCGGCACTCGAGCATCCGGGCGCCGAGGCGATCGTCTTCTGCGGCGTGCACTTCATGGCCGAGACCGCCGACCTGCTCTCCGGCCCCGACCAGTCGGTGATCCTGCCCAACCTCGCCGCCGGGTGCTCGATGGCCGACATGGCCGACATCGACCAGGTCGAGGACTGCTGGGAGCAGCTCGCCGAGGTGCTCGGGCCGCTCGATGAGCCGGATGCCGAGGGCCTGCTGCCCGTGATCCCGGTGACGTACATGAACTCCTCGGCGGCCATCAAGGGATTCGTCGGCCGGCACGGCGGGATCGTATGCACGTCGTCGAACGCCGCGACGGTTCTGGAGTGGGCGTTCGCTCGCGGCCGTCGCGTGCTCTTCTTCCCCGATCAGCACCTCGGACGCAACACCGCGAAGGCGATGGGGGTGCCGCTGGAGCGGATGCCGATGTGGAACCCGCGTCGGCCGCTCGGCGGATCCCGCGCCGACGAGCTGCGCGACGGCCGGGTGATCCTCTGGCACGGCTTCTGCTCGGTGCATCGCCGGTTCACCGTCGACCAGATCGAGGGGGCCCGCGCCGAGCACCCCGGGGTGCGGGTCATCGTGCATCCGGAATGCCCGGTCGAGGTCGTCGACGCCGCGGATGAGGCAGGCTCGACCGACTACATCCGCAGGGCGATCGCCGGCGCGGCCGAGCCCACCACCTTCGCGATCGGCACGGAGATCAACCTCGTCCGGCGCCTCGCGGCGCAGCATCCGCAGCACGAGATCTTCTGTCTCGACCCGGTCGTGTGCCCCTGCTCGACCATGTACCGCATTCACCCCGGCTACCTCGCCTGGGTGCTGGAAGAGCTCGTCGCCGGCCGCGTGCAGAACCGCATCCGCGTCGCCGACGACGTCGCGCGGCCCGCCAAGGTCGCGCTCGAGCGCATGCTGGCGGCGCGACCGCGATGAACGTGATCGTCGTCGGTGGCGGCATCGCGGGGCTCACGACCGCCCTTCGGGCCGACGCTCTCGGTCACCGCGTGACCCTGCTCGCCAAGGGCACGCTCGGCGACGGCTGCACTCCGCACGCACAGGGCGGTATCGCCGGGGCGTACGGGGTGGGCGACTCCCCCGCGCTGCACGCTCTCGACACGCTGCAGGCCGGCGACGGTCACGGCGACGTTCTCGCCATCACCGCGCTGGTCGACGGGGCGCAGGCGGCGCTCACGGGGCTGATCGACGTCGGTGTCGCCTTCGACCGTGCACACGACGGCGGGCTCGCCCGCGGACTGGAGGCCGCGCACAGCCGGCCGCGCATCGCGCACGCCGGGGGCGACGCCACCGGAGCCGCCATCTCGGCGGCGCTGGTCGGGCGGCTGCGGGCGTCATCGGTGCAGGTGTGCGAGCGCCTCGTCGTCACACACCTGCTGACCTCCGGGGGCCGGGTGATCGGCATCCGCACGATCGACGGCGCGGAACTCGAGGCGGATGCCGTCGTGCTCGCCACCGGCGGTGCCGGCCGGCTCTACGCCCACACGACCAACCCCGGCGGCACCACCGGCGACGGCATCGCCCTGGCGCTGCGCGCGGGCGCGGCGGTGTCCGACCTGGAGTTCGTGCAGTTCCACCCGACGGTGCTGGCGGGCGAGCGGCCCTTCCTCATCTCGGAGGCGGTGCGCGGGGCGGGTGCGGTGCTGCGGGATGCCGCCGGATGCCGTTTCATGCTCGACGAGCATCCGGATGCCGAACTCGCCCCGCGCGACGTGGTCGCCAGGGCGGTGGCCCGGAAGGCCGGCGAGCAGGACGCGCCGGTGCTGCTCGATGCCACGCGGCTCGGCACGGTGACGCTCGCCGCCCGCTTCCCCACCATCGACGCCGAGCTGAGGCACCGCGGAATCGACTGGTCGCGGCATCCCGTGCCGGTGACACCGGCCGCGCACTACCTGATGGGCGGCATCACCACCGATGTCGATGGACGCACCTCCCTGCCCGGGCTGTGGGCGGTGGGCGAGACGGCGCGCACGGGAGTGCACGGTGCGAACCGGCTGGCGTCGAACTCGCTGCTCGAGGCTGCGGTGTTCGGCGCCCGCGCGGCCGACTCGCTCGCGCGGCCGGCGCGACCGACCCGGGCCCCTGGGCCTGCCGAAGGGCCCGCGGAGAACCAGGACGCCGGTCCCCATCGCGACGGGTCGGCGGGCTCGTCGGCCCGTCCGCCGTTCTCGCGAGCGGCACTGCAGCGGCTGATGTGGGACGAGGTGGGTCTGATCCGCACCGCGCAGGGGATGCGGGATGCCCTGGCCCAGCTTCACGCCTGGTCGGCACCAGCACCGACATCACCGGCTGCGCACGAAGACGCGAATCTGCTCACCGTGGCGCGCGCGGTGGCATCCGCCGCCCTCGCCCGCACCGACTCGCTCGGCGCGCATTCCCTGCTCTCGCCCACCTTGCCCTCGCACGCCCTGATCGGAGCCGCATGATCACGCCTGCCACCCTGCGACGCACGGTGTCCGCCGCCCTCGAAGAAGACGCACCGTGGGGCGATCTGACCAGCACGGCCCTGCTGCCCGCGTCAGCGCACGCGAGCGCCGATCTCGTCGCCCGCGAACCGGGTGTGTTCAGCGGCGGCGAGGTGTTCGCCGCGGCCTTCACCCTCACCGACCCGGGTGTGCAGGTCGACCTGCATGTCGCCGACGGCGACCGCTTCGAGACCGGCGACGCTCTCGCGTCGGTCAGCGGACCCGCGCGCAGCCTGCTGACCGCCGAGCGCGTCGCACTGAACTTCACGCAGCGGATGAGCGGCATCGCGACCCTCACGGCCGCCTACGTCGACGCCGTCGCCGGGACGGGCGTGCGCATCGCCGACACCCGCAAGACCACCCCGGGGCTGCGGGAATTCGAACGGCACGCGGTCGTCTCGGGCGGCGGAAGCAATCACCGCCGGTCGCTGTCCGACGCCGTGATGGCGAAGGACAACCATCTCGCCGTGCTGCGCCAGAGCGGGCAGGACCTCGCCACCGCGCTTCGCGAGGCGCTCGGCCGTCTGCCGCACACCACGCACGTCGTCGTGGAGGTCGACCGGGTCGATCAGATCCCCGCCGTGCTCGACGGCGGCGCCGACACGGTGCTGCTCGACAACTTCGCCCTCGACGATCTGCGCGCCGGCGTCGTCCTGATCGCCGGCCGGGCCGTCGCCGAGGCATCGGGTGGCGTGGCTCTCGACACGGTGCGCTCCATCGCCGAGACCGGTGTGCAGGTGATCTCGGTGGGTGCGCTCACGCACTCGGCCCGAGCCCTCGACCTCGGGCTCGATCTGCGAATCGACTGACGTGCTGTATCTCGATCACGCTGCCACGTCCCCGGCGCGTCCGGAGGTGCTCGAGGCGATGCATCCGTTCCTCACGGGGGTGTACGGCAACCCGTCGAGTCACCACACGGTCGGCGAGGCGGCGTCCGAGGCACTGGAGTGGGCCCGAGGGCGCGTCGCCGCAGCGCTGGGCATGCGGGCGTCGGAGGTGATCTTCACCTCCGGAGGAACGGAGGCGAACAACCTCGCGGTGAAGGGCATCGTGCTCGGTGCACCGCGGCAGGGTGTGTGGCGGCGCGGGCTGATCACCACCCCGATCGAGCACGAGTCGATCCTGGGCTCCGCCGAGTATCTGCACCGTCTGCACGATGTCGAGATCACCCTGCTGCCGGTCGACGACCACGGTGCAGTCGCGGTCGACGACCTGCGCACCGCGCTGGAACACACCGACGCGGCCCTGGTGAGCGTGGGCCACGCGAACAACGAGATCGGCACCGTGCAGGACGCCACCGGGCTGATCGCGGTCGCCCGTGAGCGCGGGGTGCCCGTTCATGTCGACGCGGTGCAGTCGGCCGGATGGCTCGATCTGCGCCCGCTCGGCGCCGACGCGGTCTCGATCGCGGGTCACAAGCTCGGCACGCCGAAGGGCATCGGTGCGGTGGGCGTGCGCTCACGCGTGCCTGTGGAGCCGCTGCTGCACGGCGGCGGGCAGGAGCGCGGGCGTCGCAGCGGAACCGAGAACGTGGCCGGAGCCGTCGGCCTCGCCGCCGCCATCGACCTCGCTGAGGTCGAGCGGGCGCAGAACGTGGCCGCGGTGGCCGCGCAGACCGCGGCTTTCATCGCCGCGGTGCGGGATGCCGTGCCGCGGGCCGCCCTCACCGGCTCCGCCGACCGCCGGCTGCCGAACCTTGCGAGCTTCACCTTCGCGGGCACCAGCGGCGAGGCCGTGCTGCTCGAGCTGGAGCGTCGCGGCGTCGTCTCGTCGAGTGGGTCGGCCTGCGCCGCCGGAAGCGACGAGCCCTCGCCCGTGCTGCTCGCGATAGGCATCCCGGCGGACGTCGCGCAGACCTCGGTGCGGTTCACCTTCGGGCGCACGCCTCTGCCCGACGGCGCGGCTCACCACATCGCGAGGCTCGTCGCCGACGCCGTCGCCGCAGTGTGCCGGTGATCCGATCGTGTGGTGCCATGACTCACCACCGAGTCGGCGGTGGCCTTCGTCAGCGAGCTCATGCGTCGCACGCTATGCCTCCCCAGCGGCGTCGGGCACGGCCCCGCGAACCGTAGACTCGGCGTCGTGACCCCGCTTGTGACGATGATCGTGCCAGGACGCGACGTCGCCGCCTTCGCACCCGCCGCGCTCGCCTCGCTGCAGGCGCAGACCGAGACCCGCTGGCACGCCCTGCTGGTCGATGACGGCTCGCACGACGACACCTGCGCCGTGTTCGCCGCTGCCGCAGCCCGAGACGCTCGCTTCCAGGTGCTCCGGCACGACGAGTCCCGGGGGCTGGGCGCCGCCCGCAACGTCGCTCTCGACCTCGTCGACACGCCGTTCGTCGGCTTCCTCGACGCCGACGACGAGCTGACGCCGCGCGCGATCGAGACCTGGCTCGCCACGCTCGACGAATCCGGCAGCGACTTCGTGGCCGCCGCGTACGTGCGCTCCCGGCTCGTCGACGGCGGGTACCGTCCCGGCCGCGTTCAGCCGTGGGTCGCGGCGGCCACCGCGCCCCGGAGTCTCGGTACGACGCTCGCCGAGCATCCCGACGCATCCGCCAACATCGTCGCGTGGTCGAAGCTCAGCCGCGCCGCCCTCTGGGAGCGGCTGCGCTTTCCCGAGAACGTCGCCTACGAGGATCAGGTCGTCGCGCAGCGGATGTACACCGAGGCGCGCGCGTTCGACGTCATCCCCGACGTCGCGGTGCACTGGCGCGTGCGCGCCGACGGCACGTCGATCACGCAGGGCAAAGGCCGGCTCCCCGTGCTGCACGACTACCTCGCAGCTCTGCTCGGCGGCATCGACGTGCTCACCGCCGCAGGTCAGAGCGGTGCGGTGCGATCGCGCATCGCGCTGATCCTCGCGATGGACCTGCCGTCGCTGCGTGCGATCGCAGCCGAGCATCCGGATCCCGCGTACCGGGCCGCCGTCGACGCGTTCGAGGCGGCCCTGCGCGCCCTGCCCGAGTACGACGACGTCGAGCTCGATGCGACGCTGACAGAGGCGCTGGCATGGTGAACGTCGACGCGCTCTTCTCCCTGCGCGGACTCACCGCGATCGTCACCGGCGGGTCGTCGGGAATCGGACGCGCGATCGCGGGCGCGCTCGCCGGCGCCGGAGCATCCGTCGTGATCGTCGCGCGCGGCGGCGAGCGCATCGCCGCCGCGGTGCGCGAGATCTCCGACGCCGGTGGCCGTGCCGCCGGCGTCGTGGGCGACCTCGGCTCGCGCCAGGGCATCCTCGCGGCCGCGGATGCCGCCGTGGAGCCGTTCGGTGGCCCGGACATCCTCGTGAACTCTGCGGGAATCAACCTGCGCCCGCCGTTCGACGAGATCGACATGACTGCGTGGGACGCCACGATGACCGTCAATCTCGAGGCGCCGTTCCTGCTCAGCCGGCGCTTCGCTCCGCAGATGATCGAGCGCGGCTTCGGCAGGCTGATCCACATCAGCTCGCAGCAGGCGCACCGCGCCTTCGTCACGAGCGGCGTCTACGGGGTGTCCAAGGGCGCCCTCGAATCGCTCACTCGCTCGCAGGCCGAAGCCTGGTCGTCGGCCGGGGTCACCGCCAACACGCTGGTTCCCGGATTCGTTCTGACCCCGCTGAACGCGCGCCTGCAGGCCGACCCCGTGCAGGTGCAGCAGCTCGCGGAGCGCACGATGGTGGGCCGCAACGGACTGCCGGACGACTTCGCGGGCGTCGCGGTGTTCCTGGCCGGCCGATCGTCGGGCTACATCACCGGGCAGTCGCTGTTCGTCGACGGCGGGCTGTCCGTGCACTGAGAAGCGTCGGGGACGGTCAGCGGCCGGCGCCGTCGACGATCCGCGCGGCCGCGATCTGCTGCGCCGCGAGTGTGGAATAGAGCCCGCCCGTGGCGAGCAGCTGCGCGTGCGTGCCCGATTCGACGATGCGGCCGGCCTCGACGACGTGGATCACGTCGGCGTCGATCACGGTCGACAGCCGGTGCGCGATCGACAGCGTCGTGCGCCCTCGCGCAGCGGCATCCAGCGCCTCCTGCACCACCCGCTCCGAGACGGTGTCCAGCGCCGAGGTCGCCTCGTCGAGCAGCAGCACCGGCGGATCCTTCAGCAGCACGCGGGCGATGGCGATGCGCTGCTTCTCACCGCCCGACAGCCGATAGCCGCGCTCCCCCACGACGGTGTCGTATCCCTGGTCGAACGACGTGATCACGTGGTGGATGTTCGCCGCGCGGCACGCGCGCTCGAGTTCCTCGTCGGTGGCATCCGGTTTCGCGTACCGCAGGTTCTCGCGGATCGTCGCGTGGAACAGGTACGTCTCCTGCGAGACGATCCCGATCCGGTCGATGATCGACTCCTGCGTGAGCGTCTTCACGTCGGCCCCAGAGAACTCCACGGTGCCGCCGGACGCCTCGTAGAGACGTGGCGCGAGGTAGAGGATGGTCGTCTTGCCGGCACCCGACGGCCCGACGAAGGCGACGTGCGTGCCGGGCTCGGCGACGAACGAGACGCCGTCCAGAGTCGGGCGCGCGTCGGGGGCGGCATCCGGATACCGGAACACGACGTCCGTGAATGCGATGCGACCGCTCGGCCCCGGCGCATCTGCGGCGTCGATGGCGTCGGGTGCGTCCTGGATCTCAGGCACCATGTCGAGATACTCGAAGATGCGCGCGAACAGCGCCGCCGAGGTCTGCAGGTCGAGTGCCACACGCATCAGGCCCATCAGCGGCATGAGCAGCCGCGCCTGCACGGTCGTGAATGCGACGATCGCCCCGGCGGTGATCTCGGGTGCGCCGCCGGTGAGGAAGAACCCGGCCACGAGGTAGACGATCGCCGGCACGCTGGCCATGATCACCTGGACGACCGCGAAGAAGCCCTGGCCGCTCATCGCCCGTCGCACCTGCAACCGCACCTGGTTGCGGTTCTCGGCCTGGTAGCGCACCGACTCGGTGCGCTGACGGTTGAACGACTTCGACAGCAGGATGCCCGAGACGCTCAGCGTCTCCTGCGTGATGCTGGACAGCTCCGACAGCGACTCCTGCGTCTCACCTGCGATGCGCGCGCGCACCTGCCCGACCCGGCGCTGCACGAGCACGAGGATCGGCATGAGGATCACCGCGATGAGTGTGAGGCGCCAGTCGATCAGGAGCATCGCGACGAGCGACGCGATCACCGTCACGGTGTTGCCCAGCACGCTCGTGACGGTGTTGGTGAGCACACCCGACACACCGCCGACGTCGTTCTGCAGCCGAGACTGGATCACTCCGGTCTTCGTGCGCGTGAAGAAGCCGAGCTCCATCGCCTGCAGGTGCTCGAACAGTTGGACTCGCAGGTCGCCGGTGACCTCGTTGCCGACCGTGGAGGTGAGCCATGTCTGCGCCACGCCCAGCACGGCCGACAGCAGGAACAGGCCGATCGTGATGCTCACCAGCATCGTGAGCAGCGGGATGCGCGGTCCGCCGCCGTCGAGGGGGAACAGCGCGTCGTCGAAGATGTGCTGCACGAGCAGCGGGGGGATGACGGCCACCCCGGCCCCGACGATCACCAGCAGCGCGGTGATCGTGAGACGCCCGCGATACGGAGTGAACAGCGCGACGACGCGGCGACCGAGACCCGGCACGGTGGGGGCCGCGGCGTTCATGCGCCGCTGCGCAGCCTCGTCGACCCCGCGGAAGACTGCGCCGCGCCCTCCTCCACCACCCATGCTCATCCCTTCAGGCTAGTGCGCGCAAGACGGGGGAATACCGCTGGGCGCACAAGGGTTAGGATGGACGGCTGATCTTCTCGACCGGCGTCGGCTGGCCGTGTTCTGCTCCATCGTCGGAGCACTTTCGCCGTTCGCATCCACTCTCGAGGAGACCCATGTCCACCGTCCACACCGGGTCCACTCCTGTCGTGCGTCCTTCTGCGGGCCTCATCCCTGCGAAGGACATGGCCGTGATCTGGGTGCTGCTCACCGCAGCCTTCGTCGCCATCCTCAACGAGACGACGATGGGCATCGCGATCCCCCACCTGATCAGCGATCTCGGCATCACTCCCCTGGCGGCGCAATGGGTCACCAGTGCGTTCATGCTGACCATGGCCGTCGTCATTCCGATCACCGGATTCCTGCTGCGTCGCTTCACGACGAGGCAGATGTTCCTCGGAGCGATCACGCTGTTCTCACTGGGCACGCTGATCGCAGCGCTCGCGTCCGGATTCGTCGTGCTGCTCGTCGCCCGGGTCGTGCAGGCGTCGGGGACGGCCATCATGATGCCGCTGCTGATGACGACGATCATGAACCTGGTACCCGCGTCGTCGCGCGGCCGGATGATGGGCCGCGTGAGCATCGTGATATCGCTCGCTCCGGCGATCGGACCCACGATGTCGGGCTTCCTGCTCGACCACTTCGGATGGCGGGCCATCTTCGTGGTCGTGCTGCCGATCGCCCTGATCGCGATGTTCATCGGGTGGCGCTGGCTGACCAACGTCGGCGAGACCGTCTACGCCCCGATCGATCTGCTCTCGGTGGTGCTGTCGGCGTTCGGATTCGGCGGGCTCGTGTTCGGCCTGAGCCAGATCGGCGGACTCGGCAACGGCGCCAACTGGGCGCCGATGGCGATCGCCCTCGCGATCGGCGTGGTCGGACTGGCCCTGTTCCTCTGGCGTCAGGTGCTGCTGCAGCGCGACGATGACGCGCTGCTCGACCTGCGGGTGTTCGCCTCGAGGGACTTCTCGCTGTCGATGATCCAGATGTTCCTGCTGTCGCTCGCGTTCTTCGGCAGCATCACCATCATCCCGCTGTTCCTGCAGGATGCCCTGCAGCTGAAGGCGCTCGAGGCCGGGCTCGTCGTGCTGCCCGGCGCCCTGGCCATGGGCTTCCTGGGCCCGGTGATCGGTCGCATCTACGACAGCCACGGCACCCGCATCCTGCTCATCCCCGGGTCGATCCTCGCGGCGTCGATGCTGTGGCTGTTCACGACCCTGACCGTCGGCACCCCGATCTGGCTCGTGCTCGGGGCCCAGACGCTGCTCTCGGTCGGCCTCGCACTGTCGTTCACTCCGCTGTTCACGGCATCCCTCGCGTCACTCAAACCCAAGTTCTATTCCTACGGCAGCGCGGTGATCGGCACCGTCCAGCAGGTCGCGGGAGCGGCGGGGATCGCCGTGATGATGGCCGTCTTCACCGCCATCGTGAACGCCGGCGGCGGCACCGAGGTGCCCACGGCCGTGGCGGCGGGAACGCGTACGGCATTGACCATCGGCGCCGTCATCGCGACGGTCACGATCGTCGGAGCGTTCCTGATCCGCAAGCCGGAAGACGAGAACGACGGCACACCCGCGCACAGCGCTCACTGACGCTCTTCCGCGCGCGCACGCGGCGGAGTACCGTCCGCTTCATGATCATCACCACGCCGGCGCCGGAGGGCGCAAGCGGCGCCGTCGCGCAGATGTACGGGGACGACCTCGCCGACGACGGCTTCGTGCATTCCTACACCGCAGCCATGGCGGTGAACCCCGAGGCGCACGAGGCGTTCGTCGCCCTGGTCAGAACCGTGCTGCCCTCTATCGGCGTCCGCATCTACGAGGCCGCCACGCTCGGCGCCGCCCGCGCCATCGGCTCGCCGCACTGCCTGCTCGCCCACGGCCGCAAGTCCCTGACGGCGGGCGTCATCGACGAGGCGGGCCTGCGAGCCTTCGCCGACGATGACGATACGGCGTTCACCGACGCCGAGCAGGCCGTGATCCGTTACGCCGCGCGGCTCTCGTCGTCACCCCAGGAGATGACGGATGCCGACGCCGAGACGCTGCGCGCGCACGGCTTCAGCGATCGGCAGATCGTCGACATCACCCTCGCCGCGGGGCTGCGCAATCATTTCAGCCGCTCGCTGATGGCACTCACCGTGCCGCTCGACGACGATCCGCTCATCGCGCCGGAGCTCGCCGCCGCGCTCCGTCATCGGGCGGAGCGTCGCGACGGGTAGACGGGCCAGTCCACGTCGGAACCGGATGCCCGCGCATCCCCGTCATCGACATCCGCGTGGTCGCCCTCGCTCTCGGCGCTGGTCGACGCCGCCGATGGCAGCGCGCAATGCCCGTCGGCGCAGACACCGACGGCATCCGGCCCGACCGGTCTCAGTCCCGGCGGTGCGGTGAGGATGCGCGACGGGATCTCGGACGCCTGGTTCTCGGGCATCTCTCGATGGTACGCCGCCCCCGAGCAGCTGGCTCGAGCGGAGCAGATCGCGCCACCGCAAGCCTCTCGTTCCGCTCCGGAACGGGCGTGTAGCGTCGGATCTCATGAACGATCCGATCCGGGCGCCGTCTCGCGACGCACGGGACGGCCGAGCTGGATGCCGCCTTCGGGGTATTCCCGGCCGAGGGCGAGCCAGAGCACGCTGCCCAGGAAGGGAATCAGCACGACGAGGAGCAGCCAGACGAACTTCGGCATGAACCGCACCTGGCTGTCGTCGCGACGGATGATGTCGACGAGCGCGAACACCATCAGCGCGATGGTGATCAGGGTGAACAGGAACGGCATGATCTCAGAGTAGACGACCGGTGAGATCGTGGCGCCCTTACTCCGCGCCGGTGGCGACCGGTCGTCCCGGCGTGTTCGACCACGCGCTCCACGAGCCGGGATACACGCTCACCTCGCGGCCCGCGAGGGTGCCCGCGAGCGCGAGCTGCGCGGCGGTGATACCCGAACCGCAGTAGGCGGCGATCGGCGTGCCCGCCTCCGCCCCCACGGCGTCGAAGGCGGTGGCGATCTCGGATTCCGGTCGGAACCTGCCGTCGTCCGTGAGCACGCTCGCGATCGGCAGGCTCTTCGCGCCGGGGATGTGGCCCGCGACCGGATCGATCGGCTCCGCCTCACCGCGGTAGCGCTCGGCGGCGCGTGCATCGAGCAGCACCCCGGCACCCGGCCAGGATGCCGCGGAGCGCGTGTCGATGGTGCCGGCATCGCCGGGCGACCCCAGCACGACGTCGCCCTCCGGCGGGATCACCTCACCCGTGTGCGCCTCGCCGTCCGCGGCGAGCCATGCCTGCCAGCCGCCGTCGAGCACGCGCACGTCGAGTCCGGCACGTCGCAGTGCCCACCACGCGCGGGACGCCGGCAGCATCCGGTCGTCGTCGTAGACCACCACGGGCACGCCCCGGCGCACTCCCCATCGGCGCGCGGCAGCGGCGAGCGCCGCGTCGGCGGGCAGCGGGTGCCTGCCCTCGTGCGGTTCGCCGTGTCGGGTCAGGTCGCGTTCGACGTCGACGAACACCGCACCGGGGATGTGTCCGGCGAGGTACTGCTCGTGTCCGTCGGAGCGGCCGAGCGACCAGCGGACGTCGAGCACGTGAGTCCGGGCGAGCTGTTCGCCCAGCTCGGTGGCGGAGATGAGCGGATGCATGGCGTTCTCCTCCCGTCAGGGGACGATGTGGCCACCGACGCGGAACAGCTCGTACCACTCGGCGCGGGTGAGCTCGATGTCAGCACCGGACGCGGCATCCGCGACCCGCTGCGGCGTGGTCGTGCCGAGCACGACCTGCATGCGCGCCGGGTGACGGGTGATCCACGCCGTGGCGATCGCGGTCGGGGTGACGTCGTACGTCGCCGCGAGCCGGTCGATGACCGCGTTGAGCTCGGCGTAGCGCGGGTCGCCGAGGAAGACGCCGTCGAAGAACCCCGCCTGGTAGGGCGACCAGGCCTGCACCGTGATGCCGTTGATGCGGCAGTAGTCGACGATGCCGCCGCCGTCGAGGACGACACTCTGCTGCTCCCCCATCATGTTCGCCGCGATCCCCTGCGCGATGATCGGCGAGTGCGTGATCGACAGCTGCAGCTGGTTCGCGACGAGCGGCTGGGTCACCGCGGTGCGCAGCAGATCGATCTGACGGGGCGTGTGGTTCGAGACGCCGAACGCGCGCACCTTCCCGGCGGCTTCCAGCTCGTCGAATGCTCGAGCCACCTCGTCGGGCTCGACCAGCGCATCCGGGCGGTGCAGCAGCAGCACGTCGATGTAGGAGGTCTGCAGCGCCTTCAGCGACCCCTCGACCTGGGTCATGATGTGCTCGTACGAGAAATCGAACATCTGCTGCGAGGGCACGATGCCGCATTTGGTCTGCAGCACGATCTCCTCGCGCTCGGCCGACGAGAGCTGCAGGGCGGCCGCGAAGCGGTCTTCGCAGACGTGCATGGCACCGCCGTAGATGTCGGCGTGGTCGAAGAAGTCGATCCCCGCCCCGCGGGCGGTGTCGTACAGCTCGCGCACCTCGGCATCAGTCTTCTCGGTGATGCGCATCATTCCGGCGATCACGGCGGGTGCGGTGCGGCTGCCGAATGGGATCGTCTTCATCGTTCCTCCTGAGGTCGCTGACCACGCTACCGGCCTGCGGCAGTGGCGTCATCGGCCGCGCCGAGATGCGGTCGCAGCGCTAACGTTGCTTGCATGAGCGCACCGATCGACCCCACCTCCACGTCCGCCTGGGCTGAGCTGTCGGCCATCCGGGACTCGTTCTCGCCCGACCTGCGCGGCTGGTTCGCCGACGACGCGACGCGGGTCGAGCGCCTGTCGCTGCCGCTCGCAGACCTGCACGTAGACCTGTCGAAGAACCTCGTGACAGACGAGATCGTCGCCGCGCTGGTGCGCCTGGCCGAACAGACCGGGGTCGCCGAGCGCTACGCCGCGATGCTCGAGGGTCAGCACATCAACACCACTGAGGACCGCGCTGTGCTGCACACGGCGCTGCGCCGGCCCGAGGGCGCGTCGCCCGAGCTGGTCGTCGACGGGCAGGACGTGGACGCCGATGTGCAGGACGTGCTGGCATCGCTGTCGGCGTTCGCCGACCGGGTGCGCTCGGCTGACTGGCTCGGCGTCACCGGCAAGAAGGTCACGCACGTGGTGAACATCGGCATCGGCGGGTCGGACCTCGGTCCGGTGATGGTCTACGAGGCGCTCAAGCCCTACGCCGACGCGGGCATCGAAGCGCGCTTCGTGTCGAACATCGACCCGACCGACATCGCGCAGAAGACCGCCGACCTCGATCCCGAGACGACGTTGTTCATCGTCGCGTCGAAGACGTTCACCACCCTGGAGACGCTGACCAACGCGCGCCTCGCCCGCGACTGGCTGTGGGCGGGCCTTCAGGCATCCGGAGCGATGGAAGACGACGACGCGAGCCGCAAGGGCGCCGTCGCGCGCCACTTCGTCGCGGTGTCCACCGCGCTCGACAAGGTCGAGGCGTTCGGCATCGACCCGAAGAACGCCTTCGGATTCTGGGACTGGGTGGGCGGTCGCTACTCGGTAGACTCCGCGATCGGGCTGTCGCTCGCGATGGTCTTCGGCCCGCCCGTGTTCCGCGAGCTGCTCGCGGGCTTCCACGCGGTCGATGAGCACGTGCGCACCACCCCGCTCGGGCAGAACGTGCCCGTGCTGATGGGGCTCTTCAACGTCTGGTACACGAACTTCCTCGACGCGCAGACTCATGCCGTGCTGCCGTACGCGCAGCAGCTCAGCCGCTTCGCGGCGTACCTGCAGCAGCTGACCATGGAGTCCAACGGCAAGTCGGTGCGCTGGGACGGCACGCCCGTCACGACCGACACCGGCGAGGTGTTCTGGGGCGAGCCCGGCACCAACGGACAGCACGCCTTCTACCAGCTGATCCACCAGGGCACCCGGCTGATCCCCGCCGACTTCATCGCCTTCGTGAACCCCGCGTACCCGCTCACCGACGACGGTCGCGACGTGCACGGGCTGTTCCTCGCGAACTTCCTCGCGCAGACCAAGGCGCTCGCGTTCGGCAAGACCGCGGAAGAGGTCGAGGCCGAGGGAACGAGCGGCGCCCTCGTCGCCGCACGGACGTTCCCCGGCAACCGACCGACGACGTCGATCTTCGCGCCGTCGCTGACGCCCGCCGTGCTCGGTCAGCTCATCGCCCTGTACGAGCACATCACGTTCACGCAGGGCGTCGTCTGGGGCATCAACTCCTTCGACCAGTGGGGCGTCGAGCTCGGCAAGCAGCTCGCCCTGCAGATCGCTCCCGCGCTCGAGGGAGATGCGGATGCCCTCGCTGAACAGGACCCGTCGACGAAAGCGCTGCTCGCGTACTACGCGGCCAACCGGACGTACTGAGCCTCAGCCGAGCTCGGCACCGCCTCGAGCGAGTCGCTCGAGGAAGCGGGCCACGACGTCGCGCTCAGCCGAAGTCAGCGCCGCGACCGCGGCGAAGCGTTCGGCGTGCACTCGGCCGACGCTGTCGCGCACCTGCTCGTGCGTGTGCGGGGTGATGCTCACCATCACCGCTCGGCGGTCCGTCGGATGCGGGGTGCGGGAGATGTGGCCGGCCGTGGCGAGGCGGTCGAGCATCTTCGTCGTCGAGCTCGTCGAGATGCCGAGGTGATCGGCGAGCATGCCGGCGGTGACGACGATGCCGTTGCCCAGCGACGCGACGAGGAAGCGCAGCGCCTCCATATCGGTCTCGTTGAGCTTCATCTCGGTGCGCGACTGCCAGCTGATGCGCTGCTCGGTCTCGCGCCAGGTGCGCAGGGCGCCCAGCACGCGCACCACCTCGTCGATCTCGGCATCGGCCATGCCGCCGAAGCTGACCAGCTGCTGGCCGGGGTCGATCACGCGCGGATCGATCATGGCGCGGCCGCGGGAGGCAGCACCTTCTCTGCGCGTGGTCATAGCGCACAGCATATCGCCGGCCTTCTCCTGCAGGTCGGGCTCTGTGCTTGCCAGGATCGCCGCATCGTGTGATTCGGATCGGCCAAGATCGGGTCCCGGTGCTGGGTGGGATGTCTAGCTGATCTCCGAGCAGCACGAAAGCCCCTCCCCCAGCGTGCCGATGGGTGGTTTCGTGCCGTTCATGGACGACACGCTCAGCGCTCTTCTCATCAACTGCACCCTCAAGCCTTCCCCTGCCGGATCGAGCACTGAGGTGCTGGGCGAGCAGGTGCTCGACGCCCTGGCCGCGCACGGTGTGACCGCCGACCGCATCCGGGCGGTCGACCATGACATTCGGCCCGGCGTGCAGACCGACATGGGCGACGGCGATCAGTGGCCGTCGTTGCGCGAGCGCGTGCTCGCCGCCGACATCCTCGTGTTCGCCACGCCGACCTGGATGGGCCAGCATTCCAGCGTTGCCCAGCGGGTGCTCGAGCGACTGGACGCCGAGCTCAGCGAGACCGATGAGCAGGGCAGGCCGAGCCTGTTCGACAAGGTCGCGCTCGCGGTCGTGGTCGGCAACGAGGACGGCGCGCACCACATCACCGCCATCGTGTTCCAGTCGCTCAACGACGTCGGATACACGATCCCCGCGCAGGGTTCGATCTACTGGAACGGCGAGGCGATGGGATCGACCGACTACAAGGATCTGCCCGAGACGCCCGAGAAGGTCACGCAGACGCTCACGACGGCCACGGCGAACGCCGCGCACCTGGCTCGCGCGCTGAAGTCGTCGGCGTACCCGGTGGCCTGAGCTCGAGGCGTCGGCCGGACCGCGCGGCGCTCGGTGCGCGGTACGGTGTGCGCGGTACGTTCCGGGGGCCGATTCGTCGCACGTCCGTGGCTGCGAAGCCGCGAAGCTCGACGACGAGTCAGGCGCGGCGGAAGCTCGTCGCCGCGGGGCAGTCGAACGGATCGGCGCCGGCCGCGAGGCCGACCCGGTTCAGGTACTCGATGACGATCGCGTAAGAACGACCGAGGCTGGTCTCTGTGTACGGCACGTTGTTCGACGCGCAGTAGTCGCGCACGATCTCGCGCGCCTTCGACAGGTGCGGACGCGGCATGCTCGGGAACAGGTGGTGCTCGACCTGATAGTTGAGACCTCCCATGAGCGCCGTCGCCCACCAGCCTCCGCGGATGTTGCGCGAGGTGCGCACCTGCTTCGAGAAGAAGTCGAGGCGCGCGTTCGGGTCGATGATCGGCATGCCCTTGTGGTTGGGTGCGAACGACGCGCCCATGTAGACGCCGAACACGGCCAGCTGCACGCCCAGGAACGCGAACGCCATACCGAGCGGCAGCATCATGAACACCGGGATCAGGAGGATCGCGAAGCGGACCGCGATGATGCCGAGCTCGGTCCAACGCCCCTTGACCTTCTTCTTCGTGAGGAGGTGCTTCAGGCCGATGTAGTGGAGGTTCAGGCCCTCAAGCGTGAGCAGGGGGAAGAACAGCCAGCCCTGCTTGCGAGTGATCAGACGCACCAGGCCCCGCGACTTCGCGGCGTCCTCTTCGAGGAACGAGATGGTGTCGACCTCGATGTCCGGGTCCTTGCCGACCTGGTTCGGGTTGCCGTGGTGCTTGGTGTGCTTCGAGTCCCACCAGGAGTAGCTCATGCCGATGCTGCCGGCCAGGATGCGGGCGAGCTTGAAGTTCGCGGGCCCCGACGACAGGATCTGCCGGTGCGCCGCCTCGTGCGAGAGGAAGGCGATCTGCGTGAAGATGATTCCCAGCGCTGCGGCGATCAGCAGCTGGAACCAGCTGTCGCCGAGCAGGATGAATCCGGTGATCGCTCCCCCGAGGGCGAGCACGATGCCGGCTGCCACGGAGATGTAGAACCACGAGGTGCGCTGCAGGAGGCCGGTCTCGCGCACGACCTGCGACACCTGCTTGTAAGCGTGCGCCATCGGTGGGAACTCCGCAGTGCCGGAGTAAGTCTGGCGGATCGGTCCGAGGGTGGCTGCGCCGGTCTCGACGTCGGTGGCGATGTGCGTGGAACTGATGATGCTCTCCTGCCGATCGGATGCCCTTGAGCTGTGGTAGCGAAGGGCGGATGCCGATCGCTGGTGCCCACGCTACGCCGGTCGACATGCGCGGACCGGTATGTATCGGCCCGTGAGCCGAACCGGGTTCCGAGTGACGCCACCGGCGCCGTCCGCGCTGCCGACGAACGACACCGGTTCTCGATCTCTCACTCGGCGCGGACGCCTGCGCGCCTCAGTGCCAGCCCGGCGCCGCCGAGCGCTGCAGCGAGGAGAAGTCCACCGGGCAGGATCCAGGCGGGCATCCCCGTGGTGGCGAGGTCGCTCTCGGACGCATCGCCGGAATCTGAGCCTGGGCCCCGGCCACCCGCGTCCGCGTCAGCGCCGCCGTTTCCGCCGCCGTTTCCGCCGCCGTTGTCTCCCCCGCCGCCGCCCCCGCCGCCATCGCCGTCATCGCCGCTTCCGCCGTCATCGCCGTCGCCGTCCTCGCCGCCCCCGTCCGCGCTTCCGTCGAGTCTGGCCACGTAACGCTCCCCGCCGTCCGCAGAGCTCGCCAGCCAGTAGTCCAGGCCACGGGGCAGCTGCACCCGCAGTTGCGCCGTTCCCTCCGCGTCGGCGACCACCTCGGTGACGAAGGCGATGTCGTCCTGACGGGGCGCGTTCGGATCGGCCTCGGCATCCAGCACGAGCACACTTGCCCGATGATCGGCGAACTCGGGTCCGTAGGCGATGCGGATCGTCGCGACGCCGTCACTCGATGAGGCATCATGCTCGACCGCGCCCGCCGACACGGCGGTGCCGAGTACGAAGAGTCCGGCGAGTCCGATCGCGCATGCCGCGCTAATGGTGTTCTTGTTCATCTCTGTTCTCCTGGTCTCGTCAGCGGACATTCGACAGGGTCGGTCGGGATGCCGCGGCATCCCAGCTCCATACCCGCCCGAAGTCCCAGCCGATGGCCGCGTAGGTGCTCTGGTCCCTCGCGGCCGCGCTGGTGATGGTTTCCCCGTTTCGCGTGCCGCGACCCTCGTCCGTCACGCTCTGACCGGCGACCGCCATCGAGTCGACGGCGAGGTTGTCTATCAGGGTGGCCTTCTCCGTGCCCAGTTCTCGCGCGACGACCCGCGACGCATGTGCGGTGGCGCTCACCGACGGGTTGAGCGCGACCGACTGCGAGACCGTGGTGGTGGCGTACGCGTATCCCACGATCCCGCCGGCGTTCTGGTTGGCCGCTGCTTCCACGTCTCCTGCGGCGTACACACGTCGCGTGGTGCTGCCGCGCCCGGCGATACCGAGGATGCCGCCGGCCTGGCGCCCGGATGTCGCTGTCACCGTCGCCTCCGAGAAGGCATCCTCCACCGTGCCGACGGAGGTGCCGACCAGTCCGCCGACCGTGGCCACACCGCTGACGGATCCGGTCGTCCCGACCTCGGCGAGCACGCCCGTATCGGCGACGCGGTCGGCCAGCAGCCCCACGTCGGCTCGACCCGACTCGACGTGCGCGTCGACCAGCATCACCCGCCGCACTGTGCCGCTCACTTCGGCGAAGACCCCTCCCTCGGTCGACCGGTACCCGGTCATCCGGTGCCCGGCGCCGTCGAGTTCGCCCGTGAACGGACGTGTCACCCGGATCGCAGCGGCAGAGAGATCGAGGTCCTCCGTCAGCCGGAATCGCTCGCCAGGGAACGCCGCGATCTCGACGAAGTCGGCGGCGGCGTCGACGAGGTAGGCGCCGTCCTCTGCCTGCGGCAACGCGGGGCCCGTGGGGCTCTGCGGCGACTGCTCGTCTTCGGCCCCAAGCCCGCGAGACTCGCCGACGCCGCGCAGCAGCGGACGCCCGTTGCTGGTGCTCCATTTCCAGACCTCGCGATTGAAGCCGAGCGTGTCGTGGTAGAAAGCCGGCCGACTGAGGTCTGCGTCGGAGGCCGTGGCACCGTGGAGGTTGTCGGCGGCCGGAGAGGCGAGGTCGGTCGGCACCGTGGCGGTCGTCGCAGCCGACGCCCAGTTGTTCGACAGCGTCGCCGAGTTTCCGGCGAGGACACGACCGAGCACACGGTGAGCCCAGCTCGGTGCCGTGACGCTCGGCGCCGTGACGAGTGAGTCTCGGATCTCGGTTCCGGTGTACGCATATCCGAAGCCACCGCCGGTGTTGCGCACCGCCGCCGACACCGTGCCCGAAGCGATTACCCGCTCAGAGAGTGATCCGGCCAACGCGATCCCGACCGCTCCCCCCGCCTCGGTGCCCGACGCGCTCACCGTCGCTGAGGTGTACGCGTCGCGCAGCACGCCGCTCGAATCGCCCAGCAGCCCGCCGATCCTGCTCGGCCCCGAGATCGATCCGCTCGTGTACACCCGTTCCACGGTGCCGCTGTTGACGTCGACGAGGACGCCTGCGCGCGGCTTGGCGGTTGTCACCTCGGCGCTTTCCACGCCGAGGTCGTGGATCCATCCGCTGTTCAGTCCGAACAGGCCCCCCGCTTCGGAGCGCAGGCCGGAGATCACGTGGCCTGCGCCGTGCAGCTCACCGGTGAACGGCACCGTCTCGGCCAGCTTGCCGAGAGGTCGGCCCTGCAGCTCGATGTCGGCGGTGAGAGTGAACTTCTCGCCGGGGAAGTCGTTCATCAACGCGAGCTGCTCTGCTGTCGACAGCTCGAAGTAGCCTTCCGCGTTGACGGGCAGCTGCGGCTGCGGTCGTTCGTACGCCTCGGGGTTCGAGCGCAGCACGGGGCGGCCGGCGTCGGCGTTCCACTCCCAGATGGTCTCGAGGTCCCACCCGAGGGCCGCAGCGAAGTGAGCGGCGGTGCGCGCGACGTCGCCGGTCACGGTCGCGCCCTTGAGGTTGTCAGCTGCCGGCGCGTCGGCCAGCGACTGGGCCGAGACGAACGCGTCCGCCGAGGCATGGTTGTTCTCGAGCGTCGCCGCGTTGCCCCCGAGCACGCGCCCGAGCACCGCATGCGCGTATCCGGGCGCGGTGACGGCGGGGTTGAGCGCCATGGCGTTGCGGATCACGGTCTCGTTGTACCCGTACCCCACGACACCGCCGGCGTTTCGGGTGTCCGAGGCGACCGGGCCGGCGGCGTACACGTTCTCCGTCAGAGAGCCACCGAGGGCCACCCCGATCAGGCCTCCCGACTCGGTGCCGGACACCCGCACCCGCGCGGTCGAGTAGCTGTCCCTGATGGTTCCCGACGAATCACCGACCAGCCCCCCGGCGCGCGACGGTGCGTGCACAGAGCCGGTTGTCCAGGCGCGTTCGATGGTTCCATTGTTGACATCAGCGAGAATGCCCGCGGTGCCCACGGTCGTGGTGATGTCGGCGTCGACGACGGCGAGATCGCGGATCGTGCCGTCGTTGGTCTGAAACAGACCCGATCCGTTGTTCGGCTCGGCCCGGAAACCGCGCACCGTGTGCCCGCGGCCGTCGAAGATGCCCGTGAACGGCGTCGCGCCCGCGCCGATCTGCCCCCGCTCCGTGTCATCCAGCTCGAGGTCGTTCATGAGCGCGTAGTGCGCAGCGGGATCCTGCGCGATCTTCTCCACATCGCTCCAGGACCGCAGCTCGTACGGTCTCTCCGCGGTTCCCGCACCCGGCATGCCTTCGCGCACAAGCACGGGTTCGGTCAGCACTCTCCCGCTGGCAAGGCGATCCCAGACGAACAGGCGCACGGTCGTGTCGGAGCGGACCGGCAGCGGGCTCGGGAAGCGCACCACCTGCTCGGTACCTGTGCGCCGCACCTCGATGTCGGCCGTGCGCACATCGACCAGCGCCTCGCCGGAGAGGTCGTAGGCGGCGGCGACGACCACAGCCTCCGAGGGGGCACCCGGGGTGCTGAGAATGCCCACCTCGGCCAGCTCTCCGTCCCGCACGTCGTGCGAGGTGACACGGAGGAGGCCCTCAGGCTCGGCCACCGAGAACTCATCGACGAGCTCGCCTTCGATCGTGTAGACGCGCGCCTGCAGCTTGTCGCCGGCGGCCTCGAGCACCAGACCGGTCTGGATGTTCTCGTCGTAGACGGTCTCGTCCCACCACTGCACCTGGTTGTCGTAGAACTTCGGTCCGCTGGAGCCCATGGTCACGAAGGTCGTGCCGAGGTCACGCTGCGCCTCGTCGGTCACCAATGCTCCATCGAGGATGGTGCTGCGCTTGTATACGTGGTCGTGCCCGCCGATGTGCAGGTCGACGCCGAGCTGCGCGAGGGTGCGGGTGATCTTCGCCCGCGCGATCGACATGCCCGCGTCACTGCTGTGGCGACCGCCGTAGTAGGGGAAGTGGCCCATCACGACCTTCCATTGCGCGTCGCTGTCCCGCACGTCGTCGACCAGCCAGGCGAGCTGGGTGTCGAGGTCGTAGTTGGAGTTAAGCACCGAGAAGTGAATGCTGCCGCGGTCGAACGAGTAGTTGCTCTCACCCACGGCGCTGCCGTTCTTGGGCAGGTTGAACATGGAGGAGAAGATCCGGCTGCGCTCGGTCGAGAGCACTGTGTTGACCTCGCGGTCGCCGTAGGTCTCGTGGTTGCCGACCATCGACGCGAACTGCAGGTCGATCGGCGCCAGCGTGTACTGGAAGGTCGAGGCCCACTGCGATGCGTTGCCGCCGTTGTCGACGAGGTCGCCGACCTGGATCACCGTCTCGCCACCTGCGCGCTGCTGTTGAAGCTGCTCCAGCATCTTCACCGGCAGGCGGAAGTCGTCGGGGTCTGCCGAGTTGACCTGCACGTCTCCCAGCACGTACACCGGGGCATCCTTCTCGCCGCCCACGACGAACTCGCCGCGCACGTCCGTCCAGGGGCCGTTCTCGCTCGCGCCGAATCGGTATTCGTAGCGACGCCCGGGGTCGAGACCGGTCAGATCGAACTCGTGGCTGCGAAGGGCGTGCGCGGTGAGGCTGTTGAGGTAGGTGTCGGCCTCCGTCGCGATCGAGTCGACTTCGAAGACCCGGCTGTTCGTCGAGGCGATGACGGCGGCGCCTGCGCCGAACCAGGCGTCGGTAGGGCGAATCTGCGCCCAGGTGTTCTTCACCGCCAGGTCGGTCGCGACACTCAGGCCCACATCGCCGGGTTTCGCCCCCACCGTCGCCACCGTGCCGAAGTGGCGGAAGACGCTCTCAGGGTCCAGCTCGGTGGCCTCGACCTGGATCCGGTGCACGGTCGCCGCGGTGCTGCCCTTGTCGTCGGTCGCCTTGATCACGATGAAGTGATCGTCCAGGCCCTCGACCGTGAACGCTCCGTCGGCGACGGGAAGACGATGCTGCGAGTTGTAGACCTCTACCGTCGTTCGCGGCTCGGTTCCTGAATCGTCCGCTGCGGTGAAGCTCGGGATCTCGACGCGGTCCCCCTCGCCCGCGCTGCTCGGCGCCTTCCCCTTCAGGCTGATCTGCGGGGCGTAGTTCGCGTCGCGCACCTTCTCGCCGATCCAGATGGGCGCGGAGACGAGCTGTGCACCGTCGGCCTGCATGGCCTTGACGAAGTAGTAATCGCCGGCGCGCACGTCGATGGTCGCCGTCAGCTCATGCACGTTGCCCGTGATCTGTCCGAAATCGTGTGCGACGGTGCCCTTGTTGCCGATCACCTGGACCTTGGTGAACGAATCAGTGGCATCGGGATCGGCGAGGCGGATGTCGACGTCCAGGCGCGGCGTGTCGGCGGGAAGGATCGATCCCATCATCTGATCGTTTCCGCTGAATGCCAGCAGTGCGTTCTGGTCGAGGGTGGAGTACATGCTGCGATCACGCATCGCCGCGTGCACACCGTCGAGACTCTTCTCCTCCGCCCACACGCCGGTCAGCGCCGGGTTCGAGGTCACCCAGTTGGCGCTGTGCTCGTCGCCGTTGAAGACGGGAGCGACGTGCCAGCCGTTGTCGAGCGCCAGCTGCCACTGAGCGTCGTACCCCGGACCCTTGTGCTCGAACAGCGACATGTGCGCGTCCGCCTCGGGGGTGAGGTGCGCGAAACCGCCGAAGTTGCCCTTACCGGTCGGCGACGGGTGGTTGAACTGGCCGATGACATCGGGGTCGAGTGCGAGCCTGGCGTAGAAGGTGGGCAGGTCGTACATGTGGTCGCCCGGCGAGAACACACCGGCGAGGTTGTCACCCGATCCACGCGCGTATCCGGGTGCGGTGACGAACCATTCGGCGTCGAAGAGGTTGATGTGGCCGGTGGCGTCGTACCAGGTGACCTCTTCGCCGGGGACGGCCACAAGGTCGCTGGAACCGTCGGCGTTGTGCCGCTCCGCCCCGTTCTTGAGGTGCTTCCACTCCTCCGAGTGGGCCTTTCCGTGGTCATCGATCCAGTCGTCGGCCGAGCGCACGTCCATGGTCACGTCGTGCTCACTCGCAGAGAAGAAGTCGACGTCGGTGTTCGCCGCCACGTACGCGTAGGCGTCGTCAGGCCGCTGCACACCATCGCTGATCGCGGTGTGGGAATGGAACTCGCCGGTGAAGTGCGTCTTGCCCAGGAACACCGGATGGGGGTCTCTGCCGTCGATCGACGTGCCATCTGCGGCATGAGCGCCGGCCGGAGTCAGCAGAGTGACACCGATGCCGACCGCGGTCGCCAGGGCGATGCCGCCTAAGGAGCGGGAGGAAAGGGACGAGGGGGGAGAGTTCCGTCTGGCACGCACCCGACTGACCGTAGGGTCGGCCGGGCAACGACAGGGAGCGGCTCGGCGAACATCTCGTTAACGCAGGGAGTACCGGGCATGGCCGACGCAACCCGGATGTGGCGAGTCGTCGCAATCGGCGAACGCCGAAGGCGGTGCGCCCGTGTTCCGGGCGCACCGCCTTCAATGGTGACTCAGCGGCCTCGGATGGCGGCCGTCGCGGCCTCGTCGATGCTGAAGTCGGACGCGACGACGACCCCGTAGTCCTGTTCTGCAGCGCGTCGCGACACGAACCCGTTACGCACGTCGTGCGCGACGGCGGCGGGGTCTCTGCGGAACGGATCGCCGTAGCCGCCACCCCCACCGGTCTGGTTGACGAGGACGTCACCTGCGTCCAGTCGGTTGTAGCTGCCGCCCTGAATGACCTCGCGATCGGTACCGGGGTTGAGCACGATCCGGTTCGGCTTGCCCACCGACCCGCCCGCGATGGACCACGGCTCGGTCTTCGTCTTGTAGACGAGGCAGATGCCCGTGGCAGGGGCGGTGAAGCGGTACGAGCGGCTCACGCCCACGCCACCTCGCTGCTCACCTGCGCCGCCGGTGTCGGGACGGTAGCCGTAATGATCGATGATCATCGAGGACTTCGCCTCGAGCACCTCGACAGGGTTGTTCCGGCAGCCAGGCTCCGAGAGATGCATGATCCCGTCCTCGCCGTCGTGGTGCGCGGTACCGCCGAAGCCAACCGCCTCGTTGGTCGCCTCCTGCCACGGCTCACCGGTTCGCGGGTTGACGCCGAGGCCCATCATCGAGCACACGTCACCGCCCGAGCAGGCGGGAACCAGCTCCGGCATGCCCTTGGCCAGAGCCTTCAGGATGACTTCGCCCGCGAGCAGGCCGGTCCAGAGGGTGAAGGTCGGCATAGGCGGCACGGCGTGCATGACCGACCCCGGCACCGTGACCACCCGCAGCGGGGCGAAGTTGCCCGCGACGACCGGGGAGTCCGGAGTCGTGAGCGACTTGAAGATGAGGCTGGACAGCGCCTCGGTCTGGCCCGGCGGCAGGTTGATGGGGCCCTCGACGTTCTCGGCGCTGCCGGTCCAGTCGACCACCATCTCCTCGTCCGTGACCGTCACCGTGCACTGCAGTTTGACGAGGTCGTCCTTGTTGATGCCGTCATCATCGACGTAGTCGACCGCGCTCCAGGTGCCCTTGGGCAGCTTGGCGAGCGCGAGCCTGGCGAGCCTCTCACCGTGCTCGTTGATGGTCACCATCGCCTCGATGAGTGTGGGGACGCCGTACTTGTCCGCGAGCTCCTGCGTGCGGCGCACGCCCGTTACGCACGCTGACACCTGCGCCTGGATGTCGCCGATCGTGTGCTTCGGCATGCGGCTGTTGAATCGGATGATGTTGAACACATCCTCGTTGCGCTCCCCCCGTCGGTACAGCTTCGAGGCGGGCAGCATGAGCCCCTCCTGCGAGCGATCGGTCGAGTCGAGCACGTAGCCCGGGTCCTTCTGATTCAGGTCGGTCACATGCACACGGCAGGAGGCGAACCCGATCAGCTCGTCGTTCACATGGATCGGGGCGAAGACGAGCGGATCGAGAGTGTGAGCGCTCGACCAGTAGGGGAAGTTGATGATGAAGACGTCTCCGGGCTCCATCGCATCGCGGCCGAGGAACTCGACCGAGTGCTTGATGCCGGCATCGTTGCCCCTGGTGAAGACCGCGATACCCGGCGCGTCGGCGACCACGTCTCCGTTGGCGTCGTGGATCCCGATGCCGTAGTCATGGATCTCGTAGACAACGGTGTTGTAAGCGGTGCGGCACAGGTTGCGCGCGACCTCCTCCGCGGCCGCCAGCAGGCCGTGCCTGATGATCTCGGTGGTGATGGCGTCGGCCATGTCAGGCCCCCTTCTTCGCGTACTGGATCGAGATGATGAGCTCGCCGTATGCACCGACCTCGAGTCGGTCGCCGGCGTGCAGCACAGTGGTCGCCGTGTGCTCGGTCACGACCACAGGCCCTTCGATGACGTCGCCGGCCATGAGCTCCTCACGCGAGACCAGGGCGTACTCCGCGGCCTCGTCGCCGTCGAGCACGACCGTGCGCGTTCGCAGCTCGGGTCCTCCGCCTTCCGGACGGAGCGCCGCCTTCGGGAGATCCGGCTTGTCGACGATGCCGACCGCCCCGAGACGCAGCGTCGTCGTCTCGATCGGATCGTCCATGGTGTGGCCGTACTGACGCAGGTGCAGGCGGTCGAACTCCGAGCGGATGGCCTCTCGGGGGTCCGTGCTGTTCTCCGGGTAATCGACCGTGACCGAGTGCTCCTGGCCGGAGTACCGCACGGCCACGACCCGGTGGAAGAGCATGCTGTCGTCGTCGAACCCCTCAGCGCGCAGCGTCTCACGCGCCTCCGCCTCCATACCTGCGTAGAGCGCATCGGCTGCATTGGCGTCGAGCTCGTCGAGAGCCTGCAGGCTCGTGCGCGAGTAGTCGTGTTGCACGTCGGCCATCAGCATCCCGAGCGCTGAGAACGCCCCCTGCCCCGGCGGCACGATGACCTCGGGGATGCCCAGCTCACGCGCCACGTCGACCGCGACGAGTCCCCCGCCGCCGCCGAATGACAGCAGGGAGAAGTCCTTGGGGTCGTGACCGAGCTCGATGGTGATCGCGCGCACCGCGCCCATGATCTTGGTGTTCGAGATCTTCACCATCCCCCGCGCGAGCTGGGTGACGCTGAGTCCGAGGGCCTCGGCGATCGGGCGGAGCGCCGTCAGCGACTTCTCCCGGTCGAGTGTGAGCTCACCGCCGAGGGGGGTGTCCGTCCCGAGGTAGCCGATGGCGAGCGCGGCATCGGTGAACGTGGGCTCCGTTCCGCCACGGCCGTATGCGGCCGGCCCGGGCATGGCGCCGGCGCTCTTGGGTCCGACCTGCAGGGCGCCGGCCTCATCGAGATAGCCGAGCGACCCGCCGCCGGCCCCGATCGTGTGGATGTACAGAGAAGGCGTGTTGATGGGAAGTCCCTCGAACTCCGCGCCGTGATAGAGGACGGGGCTGCCGTCCTGCACCAGCGACGCGTCGAGGCTGGTGCCGCCCATGTCGATCGTGATGAGGTTGGGCCTGTCGATCAGCTTCGCGAAGGCGGCGGCGCCGACGACACCGCCGGCAGGACCAGAGAGGATCAGGTTCACGGGCTGTTCGCGCGCGGACGACGCGGTCATCGCCCCTCCTCCCGAGCGCGACATGAGGAAGCGCCCGTCGAAACCGCGCCGTTCCAACTCGCCCTCGAGCGCCTTCAGGTAGCCGCGCATGATGGGCTTGATGTAGGCGTCCAGCACGGCGGTGCTGGTGCGCTCGTACTCGCGGTACTCGCGCGAGAGCTCATGCGACAGGGTGATCTCGACGCCCGGCGCCTCCTCCTCGAGGATCTCGCGCATGCGCAGCTCGTGCGCGGGGTTCGCATACGCGTGCAGGAAGGCGACCGCCACCGCGGCGTACCCGCGACGAAGGATCTCACGAGCGACCTCGCGGGCGTCGTCGTCGTCGAACGGCGTCGCGACCGAGCCGTCGAACATGCTGCGCTCGGTCACCTCGAAGGTGTCGTACCGCTCGAGCAGAGCCTCCGGCTTGCGGTAGGCGATGTCGTACATCACCCTGCGGTCGGTGCGCCCGAGCAGATAGACGTCTCGGAAGCCGCGCGTCGCGATCGTCGCGATACGCGCCCCCGTTCGGGTCAGCAGGGAGTTCAGGCCCAGAGTGCTGCCGTGGTTGAAGGTCGAGACCAGGGCTGGGTCGGCGTCGGCCTTCTCGAAGGCGGCGAGCACCCCCGCCGTCGGTTCGCTCGGTGTGGTCGGCACCTTCTCGAAGCGGAGCTCGCCGGTCTCGGGCACGAGCTTCACCACGTCGGTGAATGTGCCTCCGACGTCGATGGCGATTCGGACGTTCTCGGACATTTCAGGGGTCCTTCCGTGAGGGATTGTTGATGTTTCGGGCAGCCCGTGGAGACCCGGGGTGACCCGGGCCGTCTCCGAAGGAGCTGCAGGGAGGTGGCGCTGCTAGCGCTTGCCTCGCCCGGCCGCGGCGAGGCCGACCGCCGCGAGGATGATGAAGCCGGTCACCATGTCCTTGAGCTGGGGGTTCAGGTTCAGCAGGTCGAAGCCATTGCCGATCAGGGCGATGAGGAAGACGCCGGCCACCGACCGCCAGACCGCGCCGATGCCGCCGTAGATGCTCGTGCCGCCGAGGATCACCGCCGCGATCGCGCTCAGCTCGAGCCCGGCGCCTGCAAGCGGCTGCCCGGATGCGATCCGCGAGACACCGATCGCCGCGGCCGTGCCGGCCGCGAGACCGCTGATCACGAAGACCAGGACGCGCGTGCGATCCACGTGGATGCCGGAGAGCTCGGCCGCCTCTGCGTTGCCGCCGACGGCGTAGACGTACCGTCCGAACAGAGTGCGCGAGAGCACGAACCAGAGGATCGCCACGACGACGATCATCACGAGCACCGCGACGAAGATGCCGCCGATGCGGTTACGCCCCAGAGCGGTGAAGCCGGGGGTGGTCACGGTGATCAGGCTGCCGCCGGTGATGAGCACGGCGATCGTCGTGAAGATCATCGAAGACGCGAGCGTCGCGAGGAACGAGTGCACTCGGAGGCGGGTGATGACCGCGCCGTTGAACGCCCCGAGAAGCATGCCGATCAGAGGGCCTGCTATGAGGGCGAGCACGACGTTTCCCGTGGTCACCGCGAGCCACGCGGCCACGACTCCGGCGACGCTGTATATCGCACCGGTCGACAGGTCGAAGTTCCCGGAGATGATCACGAACGTACCGGCCGCCGCGATGATGACGAGCGGTGAGTTCTGGTTCAGGATGTTGACGATGTTGCCGAAGGTGAAGAACGACGGCGACAGGATCGCGAGCGCGACGAGCACGGCTCCAAGCAGCAGCAGGACCGCATACTCGATGGCGAGCTCCGTGGTCGAGAACTTCCTGCTTGCGCGGGTGCGCGTCACTGTGGTGTTTGCGGCTTCGGTCATGCTGCCGACTCCTCTCCGTTGGTCACGTGGAAGAGCTGGAACAGAACGTCCTCCACGGTGGTCTGCTCGGGAATGATCTCCCCGAAGGTCTGGCCCTCAGAGACCAGGTAAGCGCGATGTGCCAGCTCCATGATCTCCTCGTGCTCGGACGAGATCAGCAGCACGCCGATGCCCCTTGCCGCGAGCCGGACGATGAGCTCATAGATGGTGCGCTTTGCGCCGACGTCGACGCCGCGGGTCGGCTCGTCGAGGATGATCAGCCTCGGATCGGCTGCGAGCGCCTTGCCGAGCAGAGCCTTCTGCTGGTTGCCGCCGGAGAACCATCCGACCGGCAGCTCGATGTCAGGCGGGCGGATCTCAAGTGCTTCCGCGAGTTCCCGAGCGGTGCGCTTCTCGCTCCTGCGATCGACGATCCCGCCGCGCGAGCGGGCAGGCAGACTCGAGAGGCCGATGTTCTCGCGCACCGATCGCTGCAAGACGAGCCCGTCCTTATGGCGGTCCTCCGAGACGAGCACCAGACCCGCTTCGATCGAGTGGTTGGGAGTCTGGCCGACCCAGTCCCGGCCATCGAATCGAATCTCTCCCGAGACGACCTGGTCCAGACCGAACACCGCACGCAGGCACTCCGTGCGCCCGCTGCCGACGAGGCCGAGCAGGCCGACTATTTCACCAGGACGCACATCGAAGCTCATTCGCTCGACGCCCGTACCCGTACGCAGCTCCCGCACCGAGAGGAGCGGGTCCCCCGGTTCAGGTCGTGGCGGACGATCCGGGTATGCCTGCACCATCTCCCGACCCAGCATCGAGGTCACCAGATCGTGCTTCGACACCGACGCCGCGTCGACGGTCTCGATCCGCCGACCGTCTCGCATGACGGTGATCCGGTCGGCGACGCCGAGCACCGAGTCGAGGAAGTGCGAGACGTAGATCACGCAGCAGCCTCGATCCCGCAGAGTCCGCATCAGCTCCTCGAGCTGCGCCATCTCCTGCGCGGTCAGCGATGAGGTCGGTTCATCCATCACGATGATCCGCGCTTCTCGCGCGAGCGCGCGCAGGATCTCCACCTTCTGCTGGTCGGCGATACGCAGATCGCGTACCTTCTTCGCCGGGTCGAGGTGGAATCCGACCTGCGCGTCGAGCGCTGCGAAGCGCTCCGCGACGTTGGAGCGTTCGATGCCGAAGCGGTGATCCTCCGCGCCGAGGAACACGTTCTGACCGACCGTCAGGTCGGGGACGAGCGCTAGTTCCTGCGCGATCATCGCTACTCCACGTCGCTGGGCGATCCCCGGATTCCATCGGTCGACCGGCGCTCCGTCGACAACGACGTCGCCCTGATCGGCGGCATAGACGCCCGCGATCACCTTTCCCAGCGTCGACTTGCCTGCGCCGTTCTCGCCGACGAGCGCATGGATCTCCCCGCCGCGTATCTCGAGAGAGACGCCGTCGAGAGCCTGGGTCGCGCCGAATCGCTTGTCCACTCCTCGGAGCTCGAGGAGAACCGGACCCATCTCGGATTCCCGCATCAGATCAGCCGTCCCATTCGCCGGTGAAGTCGGGCACGGCATCGAGGTCCGCCTTGGTCGCTATCGACGGGATGTCGACCAGGAAGTCCGCGTCGACGACTGCCTGCACTTTCTCGCCGCGCAGCTTGCTGATCAGCTGCTCGAGCGCAGCTTCGCCCATGCTCACCGGGTAGTTGAGGTACGCGTTCGTCCACGTCCCCTCACGAACCGCCTTCACTGCCTCGGCGGTGCCGCCCCCGCCGGTGAGGAAGATCGACGACGGATCGATGCCCGCGTTCTCGAGCGCGATCTGCGCGCCCATCGTCTGCTGGTCGGCGTTGCTGAGGATGCCGTTGATGTCCCTATTCGCCTGCAGCAGGTTCGACACCGCCGTCAGCGACTTGTCGCGATCGTAGGCGCCCTCGACGGTGCCGACGATCTCGATGTTGTCGTGCGGCCCGAGGACGTCCTTCCACGCCTTGATGCGTGCGACGTCGAGCGGCGAGTTCAGAAGGCCCGCCAGCAGACCGATCTTGCAGGGATCGATGTCCTTGCAGTACTCGACGACGCTCTCCGCCTGGCGCTCGGCCCCCGCCGAGGGCGAGGAGGCCACAGTGGACACGACCCCGTCGATCTGCGGCTCCATCTTGTCGATGTCAGGTCCGATCGGGTTCAAGACCGACACAACGGGGATGTCGTTGCCGAGGGGGAACGCTGCGGCGAGGCCCGGCCCGTCCTGCGGCACGACGATGACGCCGCTCGCCTGGCCGGTCGTCCCCGCGTTCTGCAGCTGGGACAGCTGCGTGTTGGCGTCGAACTGGCCGTCCTGGATTCTTGTCGTGATGCTGATGCCGAGCTCTTTCTCGAGCTCCTTCGCCTTGTTCTGCACTCCCTCGAAGACGGCCTGGTTGTAGCCGTTCTGAGACGAGGCAGCGAGGAACACTATCGAGAAGCCGTCGCCGTCACCGCTCCCGCCGCCATCGGCACTGCAGGCGGCGAGGGAGACACCGAGCGCGAGCACGCCGGCGCCGGCGATGATCCGTGGGAGGTGCGTCATTGCATTCTTCTTTCGTGAGGGGTTTCGGGGGTCAGATCTCGGTTCTGGATACGCGATGGTC
The DNA here is from genome assembly GCF_053619695.1 of Microbacterium sp. NPDC055521. NCBI lineage: Bacteria > Bacillati > Actinomycetota > Actinomycetes > Micrococcales > Microbacteriaceae > Microbacterium > Microbacterium sp. NPDC055521. The sequence continues at coordinate 94,712 of NZ_JBSHJX010000010.1, forward strand.
GACCTCGTACAGCCGTCCGGCCCCGATCCGGGCATCGGCGAGCAGTGCAGAAAGCTCTGGGGCGGTGCGCCCGCGATTCGGGTGGTCGAGCCACTCCTGATACGCGGCCTCATCGGGCCACACGGCCGTCACGATGATCTCGCCTGAGCCGTCGATCGCGGTGGCGATCTCTGAGCTGATGGCACGGGTCAGGTCGAGCGATTCCTGCAGAATCGCCTCGCGACGGTAGAGCTCCAGCACCGAGTCGGACTGCGCCCGCGATGTGTGCAAGATCAGGATCGAGCGGATCATGAGTTGTCGTACTCCCTTGTATCGATCGTCTCGGGGCGGCGCCGCACCTGAGATGTGCGGCATCCGCGCCGCCGTTCCATGAATTATCTCTCCGCGCTAGAGCACCGATTGTGCGTGTTGCACATCGAGAACCAGTCGAAATATGCAGAACTGTGGAGTTCAGGCAGCGTCCACCCAGCAGGCCGGCGGAATCCGCGGTAGACGCGAGGATCTCCACCCTTGCAGCATCAAGCTGGTCATGCGCGTCGGGAGCTCGCCGCCGACGTAACCCAGGAGCCGGTCGAACTGGGCGTTCACGGAAGCCGCGTCAGGCTGGTCGTAGACGGAGTGCAGCATCGCTTCGCGGCGGGCCGCATGGCCTTCGGAGTCTCGGACACCGGGTTCGCGGCGTGATGGGCGCGGCAGCGTTGCCAGACAGCGCCGGGGTCGAGACGCCGGCGAGGTCGCCGTCCGCGATCCCGGTGATCGGCGCGGTCTCCGCCCGTTTGCGGCGCTCGAGGAGCCGTCGGGGAAGTAGGTCCCTGCGGCAGCTTCGGAATCGCGACGTCGATGGCGCCGACGCGGGTGTCCAAGTCGCGGTGCCGTCAGCCGTTGCGCTGCGCGATCCGGTCAGAGCCCGGCTTGCCCCACTCCGCGCCGACCACGGCGTCCGGGTCAGCGATCAGCAGCGCGATGATCATGGTCTGCAGCAGGCTGCGCATCAGATCCGACGACGCGTCGGTAAGAGCTTCAGCGAGATCGCGCTCACGGTGACCGCGCTCACGTCGCGAACGACGAGCAGCCAGGCATCCGCAGCCGCGCTTCTGCTGCTCTTCTCCCCCATCGCCGCACGCAGGTTTCACCAGGAGCCCGCGAACCGCTTCACCGGCCGGGCCCTCCGACTCGCGGTCCGGCCACGAGACGGTCGACTCAGCGGGAGTCGGGTGGGGCTTGTTCGGCACCCCACTCCCTGCCCGATGTCAGGGGTTGCATGCGCCAACTACGAAATCGGCGCCAGATGCTGTGACGTGTGCCAACTTCAACGTGGTGCGGCGCCACATTCCGTGACGCCGCACAACTCATCAGAAGTCCCAGTCGTCGTCCTCGGTGGCCTCGGCCTTGCCGATCACGTACGACGAGCCCGACCCCGAGAAGAAGTCGTGGTTCTCGTCGGCGTTCGGCGACAGAGCAGACAGGATCGCCGGGTTCACATTGGTGACGGTCGAGGGGAACATCGGCTCGTAGCCGAGGTTCATCAGGGCCTTGTTGGCGTTGTAGTGCAGGAACTTCTTGACGTCCTCGGTCAGACCGACGGAGTCGTAGAGGTCCTGCGTGTACTGCACCTCGTTCTCGTAGAGCTCGAACAGCAGGTTGAAGGTGTAGTCCTTCAGCTCCTGGCGGCGCTCCTCGGTCTCGTTCTCGAGGCCCTTCTGGTACTTGTAGCCGATGTAGTAGCCGTGCACGGCCTCATCGCGGATGATCAGGCGGATCAGGTCGGCCGTGTTCGTCAGCTTCGCCTTCGACGACCAGTAGATCGGCAGGTAGAAGCCCGAGTAGAACAGGAACGACTCGAGCAGGGTGGAGGCCACCTTGCGCTTGAGCGGGTCATCGCCACGGTAGTAGTCGACGATGATCTGCGCCTTCTTCTGCAGGTTCTGGTTCTCGACCGACCAGCGGAAGGCCTCGTCGATCTCCTTCGTCGAGCACAGGGTCGAGAAGATCGACGAGTAGCTCTTCGCGTGCACCGACTCCATGAACGCGATGTTGGTGTAGACCGCCTCTTCGTGCGGAGTGATCGCATCGGGGATCAGCGACACGGCGCCGACGGTGCCCTGAATCGTGTCGAGCAGGGTCAGCCCCGTGAACACGCGCATGGTCATCAGCTGCTCGTCGGGGGTCAGTGTGTTCCACGACTGCACGTCGTTCGACAGCGGCACCTTCTCAGGAAGCCAGAAGTTGTTCACGAGGCGGTTCCACACCTCGAGGTCCTTCTCGTCCTCGATGCGGTTCCAGTTGATCGCCTGCACGTGGTCGATCAGCGTGAGCTTGGGAGACGGAGTCATTCCACCAATCCTGTTCTAGAAAAAAGCCTGATCAGAAGGCAATTACAACATGCAGCTGACGCACTCGGACATGTCGGTCCCCTCGAGGGCGAGCTGACGCAGACGGATGTAGTAGATCGTCTTGATGCCCTTGCGCCATGCGTAGATCTGCGCCTTGTTGATGTCACGGGTGGTGGCGGTGTCCTTGAAGAACAGCGTCAACGACAGGCCCTGGTCGACGTGCTGCGTGGCGGCGGCGTACGTGTCGATGACCTTCTCGTAGCCGATCTCGTATGCATCCTGGTAGTACTCCAGGTTGTCGTTCGTCATGAACGGCGCCGGGTAGTACACGCGGCCGAGCTTGCCCTCCTTGCGGATCTCGACCTTCGACGCGATCGGGTGGATCGACGACGTCGAGTTGTTGATGTACGAGATCGAGCCGGTGGGCGGCACCGCCTGCAGGTTCTGGTTGAAGATGCCGTGCTGCTGGATGCTGTCCTTCAGCGCCGCCCAGTCCTGCTGCGTGGGGATGTGGTGGCCGGCGAAGAGCTCCTTGACCTTCTCGGTCGCGGGCACCCAGGCCTGGTCGATGTACTTGTCGAAGAACTCACCCGACGCGTAGGTGGAGTCCTCGAAGCCGTCGAAGGTCTGCCCGCGCTCGATGGCGAGCGTGTTCGACGCCTTCAGCGCGTGGAACAGCACGGTGTAGAAGTAGATGTTCGTGAAGTCGATGCCCTCTTCCGAACCGTAGAAGACGCGCTCGCGGGCGAGGTAGCCGTGCAGGTTCATCTGGCCGAGGCCGATGGCGTGCGAGCGGTCGTTGCCGTCCTCGATCGAGCGCACCGAGTTGATGTGGCTCTGCGTGCTGACGGCGGTCAGCGCGCGGATCGCGGTCTCGACGGTCTTGCCCAGGTCATCGGCATCCATCGCCAGGGCGATGTTCATCGAGCCGAGGTTGCACGAGATGTCCTTGCCGATCTGGTCGTACGACAGGTCGTCGTTGTACGTGGTCGGCGTGTTCACCTGCAGGATCTCGCTGCACAGGTTCGACATGTTGATGCGGCCCTTGATCGGGTTCGCCTTGTTCACCGTGTCCTCGAACATGATGTACGGGTAGCCCGACTCGAACTGGATCTCGGCGAGGGTCTGGAAGAACTCGCGCGCGTTGATCTTCGTCTTCTTGATGCGCGAGTCGTCGACCATCTCGTGGTACTTCTCGCTCACCGAGATGTCGCCGAACGGCACGCCGTAGACGCGCTCGACGTCGTACGGCGAGAACAGGTACATGTCCTCGCCCTTCTTGGCGAGGTCGAACGTGATGTCGGGCACGACGACACCCAGCGAGAGCGTCTTGATGCGGATCTTCTCGTCGGCGTTCTCACGCTTGGTGTCGAGAAAGCGCATGATGTCCGGGTGGTGCGCGTTGAGGTACACCGCACCCGCGCCCTGACGGGCTCCGAGCTGGTTGGCGTAGCTGAAGCTGTCTTCGAGCAGCTTCATCACGGGGATGATGCCGGATGACTGGTTCTCGATCTGCTTGATCGGTGCGCCGGATTCGCGGATGTTCGACAGCAGCAGGGCGACGCCGCCGCCGCGCTTCGACAGCTGCAGCGACGAGTTGATGCCGCGGGCGATCGACTCCATGTTGTCTTCGATACGCAGCAGGAAGCAGCTGACGAGCTCGCCGCGCTGCGCCTTGCCGGCGTTGAGGAAGGTGGGCGTCGCGGGCTGGAAGCGGCCCGAGATGATCTCCTCGACGAGGTCGATGGCGACCTGCTCGTCGCCCTCGGCGAGCGCGAGCGCGGTCATCACGACGCGGTCCTCGAACCTCTCGAGGTAGCGCTTGCCGTCGAAGGTCTTCAGCGTGTAGCTCGTGTAGTACTTGAACGCGCCGAGGAAGGTCTCGAAGCGGAACTTCTTCGAGTACGCGAGGTCGTTGAGCTTCTGGATGAAGTCGAACGAGTACTGGTCGATGACGGCGCCCTCGTAGTACTGCTTCTCGACGAGGTAGTCGAGGCGCTCCTTGAGGGAGTGGAAGAACACCGTGTTCTGGTTGACGTGCTGCAGGAAGTACTCGCGTGCGGCGCGCTTGTCGGCGTCGAACTGGATCTTGCCGTTCGCGTCGTACAGGTTGAGCATCGCGTTGAGGGCGTGATAGTCGAGCCCCTCGTACGCAGGGTTCATCTTGAACTCGACTGCCTCTGTCACTGTCGCTTCCACCATCGTTCCAATCCGTCGCTCACGCGATCCACGTCGTCCTGTGTGCCGAATACCTCGAAGCGATACAAGTGGGGCACGTCGCACTTGCGGCTGATGACCTCTCCGGCGAGGCAGAACGACTCGCCGAAATTCGTGTTGCCCGCGGAGATGACCCCGCGGATGTGGCGCCGGTTGCGCTCGTCGTTGAGGAACCGGATGACCTGTTTGGGCACGGCGCCCTTCTCTTCACCGCGCCCTTGCCCGCCCCCGTACGTCGGAGTGACGAGCACGAACGGCTCGTCGATGACGAGCGGCTCCTCGGCGCGGTGCAGAGGGATGCGGCGGGCGGGAAGGCCGAGCTTCTCGATGAATCGTGCGGTGTTGCCGGACGCGCTCGAGAAGTAGACCAGGAGCGGCACCGCGGTCGCGACCATGTTCACAGTTCACCCCGGTTCCTGAGCGCCGCCGAAGAACCCCTAGGCGAGACGGGCTGCGAGCTCGTCGATCTTGTCGGGACGGAAGCCCGACCAGTGGCCGTCGTCGGTGACCACGACGGGTGCTGACATGTAGCCGAGCGCTTTGACCTGCTCGAGCGCCGATGCGTCTTCGGAGAGGTCGGTGATCTGGTATTCGATGCCCTTGGCGTCGAGGGCGCGGTAGGTCGCGTTGCACTGCACGCAGGAAGGCTTGGTGTAGACCGTGATCGACATGGTGATGTCTGATTCCCCTCTGTTCCAGGTGGTTCTCCCGGCAGACCTCCGCCGGGACTTCAATACTACATATGGGGACGGACATTGGAAGCGACCACAAGGGGTAGTAGTTACATCCGTGTAGTTTTCCACTGCTCTCCCCAGATACAACACAGCTTGTCCACCGTTTCTTCCACAGCCCGCGGCCGCTCTGCAGGTCGCTCGGACCGCGGATTCACGCGGCTCTCGTGACCCCCTTCCGGATCCATCCACAGGCAGGACGGTACGCCGGGCCACCGACATCCGTTTTCCTGTGGAGAAGCGGTCTCGGCGTGTCGCGGCGTGTCGTCGCCGGGCCGCCTCGCGCCGCGACGCGCGCCCCCGATAATCTCTTCTGATGGCGGGATATCGGGACCTTCTTCGCACGCCCGGCGTGGCGCGGATGATCGCCGCACAGCTGGTGGCTCGCTTCCCCAACGGCATGACCAGCCTCGCGATCCTGCTGCATGTCGAGCAGCAGACCGGATCGTACGGCGCGGCCGGCATCGTGCTCGCCGCCGCCTCCGTGGGTCAGGCCGTCGCCGGCCCCGTCACCAGCCGCTGGATGGGCGCTTGGGGCATGCGCCGAGTGCTCACGCTCACCCTGGCCGTCTGCGTGCTGGCGGTGCTGGGTCTCGCGCTGCTCCCACTCGACCTGCCCGGCTACATGGTCTTCGCTCTGCTCGCCGGGCTGTCGACTCCCCCGGTGCAGGCGGCTGTGCGCACCATCTACCCCAAGCTCGTCAACGCCGGCCAGCTCACCCCGCTCTTCTCCCTCGACGCCTCGCTGCAGGAGATCATCTGGATCGTCGCGCCGGTGGTGATCACCGTCGTCTCGACGCAGGTCGGCACGATGCAGGGCCTGCTGCTGGTCGCGGCGATCCTCGTGCTGGGCGGCACGTGGTTCATCCTCTCCCCCGAAGTCGGTCGCGTGCGCATCCCGCGCAGCCGTCGCGCATTCGGCCGCGTGGTGCTCAAGCCTCCGGTCATGCTCGCCACGGTCATCGGCTTCCTGCTCATCGGCGCCTGCTCGGCGGTCGAGGTCGGCGTCGTGGCGACCTTCGGCCATGGCGGGCTCGAGGCGGGCCTCGTGCTCGCAGTCTTCTCGGTCGGCAGCCTGGTCGGCGGTCTCGCGTTCGGGCACATCCCGATCGGCCCGTGGGCGATGGCCCGGCGCCTGCTGATCGTGACGGTCGGTCTGGGTCTCACGATGGTGTCGCTGAACACCTTCTGGCTCGGCGGCACGCTGGTGCTGGCCGGCATCGGCATCGCGCCGGCCCTGGCCGTGCTGTTCGCGATCACCACCGCGAGTGTGAAGTTCAGCGAGACGGCGGAGGCGTTCGGCTGGGCGGGTACGGGTCAGCTGATCGGCGCCGCCGCAGGCTCGGCCGTGGCCGGCATCCTGATCGATCAGTCCGGCCCGGCCGGTGCGTACCTGGCGGCCGCGCTGTTCGCCCTCGTGGGTTTCGTGGTCTCGGTCGTGTTCGTCCGCTCGTTCCCCGATCTGCGTCACCGCGACCCGTCCCCCTACCCCGACACAGAGCCGATCCAGACCGCCCGCCTTTAGGCTGGTGGCGTGCCCGCACCGCTCACACTCCCTCGTCTGGTCTGGGGCGACGGCCCCCGCCGCGCCCTGCTCGTCCACGGTCTCGGGTCGTCCGCCGCGCTGATGTGGCGGATCGGCACCGCACTGGCGGATGCCGGATGGCAGGCCACCGCCGTCGACCTGCGCGGCCACGGCGGCGCGCCCCGCGCGCTCGACTACTCCGTCGCGGCCTACGGCGCCGACGTGGCGGCCGTCCGCCCGGATGACGGCGACGAATGGGATGCCGTGATCGGTCACTCCCTGGGCGCTGCGAGCACCGTGATCGCCGCGACCACGGCATCCGGATGGGCGCGCCGTCTTGTTCTGATCGACCCCGCGATCCGCGTCGCCGGACGCGACGAGGGGATCATCCGCCGCAGCCAGCAGCGCGCCTTCGCCTCCCCCGACGTCGAGTCGGTGCGGGCGGAGCATCCTGAGTGGCATCCGCAGGACGTGGAGCTGAAGGTGGACGCCGTGCTGCGGGCCAGCCGGTGGGCGGTCGAGCAGACCAGCGTGCAGAACGAGCCGTGGGACGTGCGCGCGCAGACCGCGCAGCTCGGCCTCCCGACCCACATCGTCGGAGCCGACCCCGACGTCTACAGCCTGTTCACCGGCGAGCTGGCGGACTCGGTGCTCGAGAACCCGCGCATCACCATGTCGGTCGTGCCCGACGCCGGGCATTCACCCCACCGCGATCGCCCCGACGAGACGATCCGGCAGATCCTGGAGGCCCTGTCATGAGCGCATTCGACCCCGCCCGCCACCTTCCCGACGACCTGCTCGAGCGCATCCGCGAACGCGCCGCCGTGCACGACCGCGAGAACACCTTCCCGCAGCACGACCTCGACGAGCTGCGCGAGTCCGGCTACCTGTCGATCCTCGTCCCCCGCGAGCGCGGCGGCGCAGGTCTCGGCCTCGCCGAGGCAGCGGTGCTGCAGCAGCGCCTCGCCTCGGCCGCCCCCGCCACGGCGCTGGCGATCAACATGCACCTGGTGTGGACGGGCGTCGCGAAGGTGTTCAGCGACCGCGGCGTGCCGGGGCTGGAGTTCGTGCAGGACGGCGCCGTTGCGGGCGAGGTGTTCGCGTTCGGCATCAGCGAGGGCGGCAACGATCTCGTGCTGTTCGGCAGCAATACGGATGCCGTGCCGCAACCCGACGGGGGCTACGCGTTCACGGGCACGAAGATCTTCACCTCGCTGGCTCCGGTGTGGACGAAGCTCGGTCTGCACGGCCTCGACACGACGAGCCCGGACGGCCCGAAGCTGGTGTTCGCGTTCATCGACCGCACCGACGCGGTGACCACGAGCGATGACTGGGACACCCTGGGCATGCGCGGCACGCAGAGTCGCACCACCCGTCTGAACGGAGCCATCGCCGCGCCCGAGCACGTCGTGCGCCGGATCGACCCGGGTCCGAACCCCGACCCGATCCTCTTCGGAATCTTCAGCGTCTTCGAGATCCTCCTGGCATCGGTCTACACCGGCATCGCGCGGCGCGGTCTCGACCTCGCCGTCGCGACGGCGCAGAAGCGCACCTCCACCCTTCGGCGGGCTCAGGGACCGGTTCAGCGGCCGTACAGCCAGGATCCCGACATCCGGTGGCGGATCGCCGACATGGCGCTGGCGTACGACGCTCTGCCGCCGCAGATCGCCGCCCTCGCGCGCGACGTCGACGAGCTCGCCGACCACGGGGCGCGCTGGTTCGCGCTGCTGTCGGGCCTCAAGCACCGTGCCGTCGTGATGGCGAAGCAGGTCGTCGACGAGGCGATGCTCGTCGCCGGCGGTGGGTCATACTTCTCGTCGAACGAACTCTCCCGGCTGTACCGGGATGTGCTCGCGGGTATGTTCCACCCGTCGGATCCGGAGTCCGCTCACTCGACCGCCGCGTCCGCCTGGCTGGGCCCCCTGGAGGACTGAGCGCTCCTTCCGGGCGGATCAGGCCTCGAACACCCGCACTCCTTCGACCCAGGTGCCGAGCACGCGGGTGTCGCCGATCTGCTCCGGAACGCCTTCGAACGGGTCGCGGTCGAGCAGGGCGAGGTCGGCGAGCATCCCGGCCCTGATCGCTCCCGTCTCGGGCAGGCTGTTCACCCGCGCCGAACCGGCGGTGTACGACTGCAGAGCCGTGCCGAGGTCGATGGCCTGCTCGGGCAGGAACGGCGGGTAGTCGCCCTCCCACTCCGACGGGGCCGAGCGCCGGTTGACCGCGGTGTGGATGGCCGCCATCGGGTCGGGCGTCGACACCGACCAGTCACTTCCCGCGGCGAGCGCGGCTCCCGAACGCAGCAGATCGCCGAACGGGTACTGCCAGCTCGAGCGCTGGTCGCCGAGGAACGGCAGAGTGAGGTCGACCATCTGCGGCTCGAGCGTCGCCCAGAGCATCTGCATGTTGGCGGTCACGCCGAGCCGGCGGAACCTCGGCACGTCGTCGGGATGCACCACCTGGATGTGCGAGATGTGGTGCGGATTGCCGCGCGGGCCGTTGCGCTGCAGCGCGGTCTCGACCGCGTCGAGGCACTCCCGCACCGCCCGGTCGCCGATCGCATGGAAGTGCAGGGTGAAGCCGAGGGCATCCAGCCGTGCGGCCGCCTCGTTCAGCACCTCGGGGTCGACGAACGAGATGCCGGCGTTCTCGGTCGGGTGCCCGTGGCCGTCGCAGTACGGTTCGAGCATCGACGCGGTGAAATTCTCGGCCACGCCGTCCTGCATGATCTTGATGCTCGTCGCCGCGAAGCGGCGTCCCCCGGCGGCGCTCTCGCGCAGCGCGACGAGGTCGACGATCTGCTCGAGGCCGCGCGTGCGGTCCCACCACAGCGAGCCCACGACACGACCGCTGAGCTCACCGGCACGATCGGCGGCGATGTACACCGGCAGCGGGTCTCCCGCATCGCTGTACTGCGTGCCGACGATGGCGTCCTGCCACGCGGTGATCCCGAACGAGTGCAGGTGCCGCTGACCGACGGCGAGCGCCTCCCGCAGTCTCTCGTGCGGTTCGGCCGGCAGCAGCCGGTTGACGAGCGTCATCGCGCCCTCGTGCAGCGTGCCGGACGGGTTGCCCGAGGCATCCCGCTCGATCCGCCCGTCGTCAGGGTCGGGGGTGTCGCGGGTGATGCCCGCCAGCGCCAGCGCGCGCGAGTTCACCCACGCGCCGTGCCCGTCGCGGTTGGGCAGGAAGGCGGGCCGGTCGGTCACGACCCGGTCGAGGGCCGCCGCGGTCGGCGTGCCGCCGGGGAAGGCCGACATCTGCCAGCCGCCGCCCAGCACCCATTCGTCGTCCGGATGCTCGGCCGCGTACTCCGCGATCCGCTGCAGGTACGCGTCCTGACTCGACAGGTCGGCGAGGTCGCAGCGCAGCATGTCGAGCCCGCCCCAGAGCGGGTGCACATGGGCATCCTGGAAGCCCGGCAGCAGCATCCGGCCGTCCAGATCGACCACCTCTGTGTCGAGGCCGATCAGGGCGACTGCGTCCCGGTCTAGCGCGACGATCCGCCCGTCGCGCACGGCGACGGCGTCGGCTCGCGAGCGCGACGCGTCGGAGACGAACACCCGGCCGCCGTAGGCGCCGCCGGTGAACACGAGATCTGCGTGGGTCATCTCAGCCTCCCGCCATGGTCCGGGCGATCTCGGTGGTCGAGTCGCCGGCCCGCTTCAGCACGTAGGCGACGAGCGCCAGCGATGCCAGCGTGAGCAGCAGCATGACCGTCGACACGGCGGCGATCTCGGGCCGCAGGCCGCTGCGCAGCGAGCTCAGCACGTACACCGGCCAGGGTGTGGTTCCCGACACCTGCACGAACGCCGACACGACCGTGTTGTCGAGACTGAGCGTGAACGAGAGCAGGAATCCGGCGAGCACCGCCGGCATCGCCAGCGGCAGCGTCACGCGCAGGAAGGTGCGCACCGGCGGCGCGTACAGGTCGGCCGACGCCTCCTCCAGGCGCGCGTCGAGCCCGACCAGCCGGGCCCGCACGATGTACGACACGATGGCGATCGAGAACAGCGAGTGGCCGACCACGAGGCGCACCGTGCCGTCGTTGAACATCCCCAGCCCGAGGTCCTGCCCGAGGAAGACGAGCCACGGCAGCAGGGCGACGGCGTCGACGATCTCGGGCGTGACCGACACGAGCAGCAGCAGCCCGAGGAACCACCAGACCCACCTGCCGGGGCGGCGTGCCATCGCGATGCCCGCCAGGGTGCCGAGCACCGCGGCGAACAGCGCCGCGATCACACCGGTACGCAGCGACACCATCACCGCGTCGCGGATCACCGGCTTCTCGACCAGGGCCGCGAACGGGGCGAGGCTGAAGCCGTCCCACGCCACCAGCAGACGGCCCGAGTTGAACGAAGCCATGATGATCACGGCGATCGGCAGGAACAGGAACGCGTAGACCGCGATCGACCAGATCCCGAGGATGCGGTCGCCGACGGCGACGCCGCGGCGGCGGGTGGGGATGTCGGTCATGAGGCCTCTCCGAGCACGAGTCGGCTGCGGTTCCTGAACGGCAGCGAGATCAGCCACAGGATGCCCGCGGCAACCCCGATCGTCAGCATGATCACGAGGATCAGCAGCACCGCCATGGCCGAGCCCAGCGCCCAGTTCTGCGCAGTGCCGAACTGGCTGGCGACGAGCTGGCCGATCATGTTGCCCTGCGCTCCACCGAGCACGGTCGCGGTGATGTAGTCGCCCATCAGCGGGATGAACACCAGCAGCACGCCCGCGATGATGCCGGGCCGCGCCAGGGGCACCGTGACCTGCAGGAAGGTGCGCATGCCGTTCGCCCCGAGGTCCTTGCTGGCCTCGCGAAGCGGCGTTCCGACGCGGTCGAAGGCGACGTACAGCGGCAGGATCATCAGCGGCAGGTAGTTGTAGACGACGCCGATGAGGACGCCTGTGCGGGTGTAGAGCACCTCGATCGGCCCGTCGATCATGCCCGCACCCTGCAGCAGAGACGACAGCCACCCCTCGGGCGAGAGGATCACCTGCCAGCCGAGGGTGCGCACGAGGAAGTTCGTCCAGAACGGCACCATGACGAGCGCGATGAGCAGGCCCCGACGGGCGGGCGGGGCCTTGACCGCCATCCAGTACGCCACCGGGGCGCCGATCAGCAGGCACAGCAGCGTGCCGAGGATTCCCACCCAGAGGGTGTTCTGGAAGGTCGCGAAGAACGTCGGCGACATGGCCTCGGCGTACCGGTCGAAGGACAGCACGTCGTTGGCGTGTGTGCCGAAGATGCCGGGCTTGTACCCGAAGCTGAACCACACGACCATGGCGATGGGCGCGATGAAAAACAGCGCCAGCCACACCCACGCGGGCACAGCCAGCCCGAAGCGGGGACTACGCACCGGCGGCTGCCTTCGTCTTGTTCCAGATCTCGACGATGCGCGCCTGCGCCTCGGTGACCTTGCCCTCGTGCATGGTCTTCACCTGCGCCTCGTCGAAGAAGACCATGTCGAGCATCTCGAGTCCGGCTTTCTCAGCCGCTTCCTTGATGCCCGCCGCTCCCGTGTCGTAGCCGATGTAGTCGACCTGGGCGAGCTGGTTCTCGGGGGTGAGGATGTAGTTGAGGAAGGCGTGGGCCGCCTCGGGGTGAGGCGCGCCCTCGGCGAGCGCCCAGTTGTCCATCCACAGCTCGGTGTCGGGCGCGCCGAGCACCCACTGCCAGCGGTCGGGGTCGGGCGACTCCTGGATGCCGATGCGCGCGTCGCCGTTCCACGACTGCATGAGCACGTGCGACGCCTGCGGGATCGCCGCACCGCCCGGGTACGAGTCGAACGCCGAGATGTGCGGGGCGAGCTCGTCGACGAGGAACTTCTCGCACGCGTCGAGGTCGGCGGGGTCGGTGGTGTTCCAGTCGATGCCGTTGGCCCAGTAGTAGATGCCGCCGAGCGGCGCCGGGTCGTCGAGCACGGAGGTCTTGCCGGATGCCTCGTTCTGCGCCGCATCGATGAAGTCGCTCCAGGTCTTCAGCTCGCGGGTGATCACGGTCTTGTCGTAGACGAAACCGGTGGTGCCCCACGCCTTGCAGATGGAGTACTCGTTCTTCGGGTCCCAGTCGCGCCCGAGGAAGGCGGGATCCATGTGCTTCATGTTGGGGATGAGGTCGAGGTTGAGCTTGGCGAGCAGCCCGTTCTCGATCATCTGCGGGATGAACACACCGGTCGGCACGACCAGGTCGTAGCCGCTGGTGCCCTTGGCTGCGACGAGCTTGGCGATCATCTCCTCGTTCGAGTTGAAGGTGTCCATGACGACCTTCGCACCCTCGTCGTTCGTGAACGCCTCGATCACCTCGGGAGCGTCGTACTCGCCCCAGCTGTAGATCGAGAGCTTGTCCTCGACGGCACCGCCGGTGGCCCGGGGGCCGGGCTTCGCGGAGCCGCCCGGTGAGCACGCGGTGAGCACGCCTGCTGCGCCCAGTGCGGCGACGACGCCGATGAAGCCGCGCCGGGTGAGCTGATGACGCACGACGGGTGCGATGCTGCTGTCGGCGAGGATGCGGATGCTGTTGTCGTTCATGAGGGGCACTCCTTCGTGCGGTGCTGCGGGTGCTGTGCTGGTGGGTGGATGCCGCTCAGCGGGCGGCGCGGTCGGGCAGGGCGATCACATGGGTGGCGGCAGTGGGCGCGCCCTCTGCCGCGAACAGCCGCACGTCGACGGGTGACCACGTGCAGCGCACCGCCTGGTCGACCGCCACCGGAGGTGCCGTCGGCGCCGGGGTGCGCACGAGCAGGGTCTGCCCGCCGTCGATGCCGACCACGACCTGAAGGGTCTCGCCGAGGTACGACACGCTGAGCACGCGACCGTCGATGCCGAACCCCACGGTGTCAGGGCGCTCGAGACGGACGAACTCCGGACGGATGGCGGCGACGGCAGCCTCCCCCGCGGTGACCTGCTCCGCTCCCCACCTGCCGTGGATCAGCCCCACGCCCGTGTCGACGGCGTCGCCCCGGGCGGTGCCGCTGAGGAAGTTCTGCTGGCCGATGAACGAGGCGACGTACGCCGACGCCGGAGCGGCGTAGATGCGGTCGGGAGCGTCGAGCTGTTCGATGCGGCCGGCGCGCATCACCGCGATCCGGTCGCTCATCGACAGCGCCTCGCCCTGGTCGTGGGTGACGAACACGAATGTCGTGCCGAGTCGCGCCTGCAGCAGTTTCAGCTCCACCTGCATCTCCTCGCGCAGCTGCCGGTCGAGCGCGGCGAGCGGCTCGTCGAGCAGCAGCACGCTGGGCCGGTTGATGAGCGCACGCGACAGGGCGATGCGCTGCTGCTGCCCGCCGGAGAGCATGGTCGGCTTGCGGTCGGCGAACCGGCGCAGCTGCACCATGTCGAGCGCGGCGATGACGCGCTCGCGCTGCTCGGCCTTCGGCACCCGTCGCTGCTGCAGGCCGTAGGCGACGTTCTCTGCGACGGTCATGTGCGGGAAGAGCGCGTACGCCTGGAAGACGGTGTTCACCTCGCGCCGGTGCGGCGGCAGGCCGAGAACGCTGCGGCCCGAGATGCGGATATCGCCGCTGTCCGGATGCTCGAAGCCGGCGATCATGCGCAGGGTCGTGGTCTTGCCGCAGCCCGACGGCCCGAGCAGGGAGAGGAACTCGCCCGGCTGGATCGACAGTGACAGGTCGTCGACTGCTGTCGCGTCACCGTAGTGCTTCGTGACGCCGGCGATGTCGACGCCTCCGGTTCCGAGGTCGCCGGTCGGGGCGGGAACCGCGGGTGCGGGCTGTGCCATGGAACCTCCACGTTGAGATCTGACTAGCGTCAGTCAAGCACAGTCACGCAGGGAGGTACAGCGAAAAACGAAGAATGCGTTGAGGTCAGCGACGATATCCGTCGTCAAGCGAACCTGATTCTGCCGATATGCTCTACTTGCGGTCGAAGTCGAACGCCTTCAGCAGTTCACCGACCGCTGTTTCGCGCTCGTCCCCGCCCTCTTCGAACATGTCCGTGACATGCGTGCGCAGGTGGTTCTCGAGCAGCAGGCGGTTGAGCGACTCCAGCGAACGCTGCACGGCGCGCGACTGCGTGATGATGTCCATGCAGTACTCCTCGTTCTCGATCATCCGCGCGATGCCGCGCAGCTGACCCTCGAGGATGCTCGTGCGGTGCAGTGCGCGCTTCTTGATGTCGTCGATCACCCTTCAAGCGTAGTCATCGTGAAAGGATGACGGCATGTCGCGAACACCGATGGCGCTGCTCTCGCCCGCCGATCAGGGCCGACTGCGCGGCTTGCGACGCATGAAGGCCGTCGCCCTCGGTGCGCTCATCTTCATGGCCGTCGTGTTCGTCTTCTCCTTCTGGCTCGAATCGCGGCAGCCGTGGCTCGGCTACGTCCGTGCGGCTGCGGAGGGCGGCATGGTCGGCGCTCTGGCCGACTGGTTCGCGGTGACGGCGCTGTTCCGCCGCCCACTCGGGCTGCCGATCCCGCACACCGCGATCATCCCTCACCGCAAGGACGAGATCGGCCACACCCTCGGCGAGTTCGTCGAGACCAACTTCCTGGCCGGTGACGTCGTGCGCGCGAAGCTGTCGACGACAGCGCTCTCCCGGCGGCTCGGCGAGTGGCTCACCCACGAGGCGCACGCCGAGCGCGTGGCATCCGAGGCCTCGACGGCGGCATCCGCGGTGCTGCGCGCCCTGAGCGACGACGACGTGCAGAGCCTGATCGCCGATCTCGCACGAGAGCATCTCATCGAGCCGGACTGGGCGCCGTCGGCCGGCTCCTGGCTGCAGCGCATCGTCGACGCCGACGCCCATCGCGGAGCCGTCGACCTCGCCGTCGACAGTCTCGGCGCGTGGCTCGAGAACAACGCCGCAGCGTTCCAGGGGCTCATCTCGCGCCGCCTGCCGTCGTGGGTGCCCCGTCTGGCGCACCGCTTCGTCGACGAGACGGCGTACAGCGAGGCGCTGAAATTCGTCCGCGCCGTGCACGCCGACCCCCGACATCCGGCCCGGATCGCCCTCGACGGCTACCTCGCCCGGCTCGCCGACGGGCTGCAGCACGACGACGCCATGCGCGACCGGCTGGAGAGCGCGAAGACGACACTCTTCGACAGCCCGCGCGTGGGCGAGCTCGCAGCGCAGGCCTGGAACACCGCCAAGACCGGCCTGCTCACCGCATTGGCCGACCCCGAGAGCGGGCTGCGCCGTCGGGCAACGGCCGCGGTGGCCGAGATCGGGCAGCGGCTGGCCACCGAGCCCGCGCTGCAGGCGCGCGTCGACGGGTGGGTGACGGATGCCGCCGTGTTCCTCGTCGACCGGTACCGGCACGACATCGCCTCGATCATCACCGACACGGTCGAGAAGTGGGACCCGGCCGAGACGACGGAGAAGATCGAGCTCATGGTCGGGCGCGATCTGCAGTACATCCGGCTGAACGGCACGGTGGTGGGTGCGCTCGCGGGGCTCGCGATCTACGCGACCGCGCACGCCCTGATCCCCGTGGGACTCGGCTGAGGTCAGGCCCGGAGCGCGTCGGCTATCGGCTGGTCACCGGTGTTGAACCGGATGGTGCGTCTGACGGTCGAGTCCTGGCGCAGCGTCTCGGCGATGACCTGCGCGACGTCTGCGCGCGACACCTCGCCCGACTCGTCGGCGGCGACGTCGATGCGGCCGGTCGCCTCACCGAGGGTGAGGCTGCTCGGCCCGAGAATCGTCCAGTCGAGTTCAGAAGAGCGCAGGTGCTCGTCGGCTGCGGCCTTCGCCTCCGCGTAGGTGTGGAACGGGTTGTCGGCCGGGATGCCGTGGTCGGGCGACGCGCCGAAGTACGACACCATCACGTAGCGGCGCACCCCGGCATCCGTCGCGGCGTCCATCGACCGAACGGCCGCGTCGTGATCCACGGCGCGGGTGCGCGCGGCGTCCCCGCCGCCGGCGCCCGCCGACCACACCACGGCGTCGTGCCCGGCGAGCAGCGCGGCGATCGCCGCCTGATCCTCGTGCTCGACGTCGAACACGACCGGCTGCGCGCCGGTCGCGCGCACGTCGTCGGCATGGTCGGGATTGCGGATCACGGCGGTCACCTCGTCACCGCGGGCCGAGAGAAGAGGGGCGAGCAGAAGGGCGACCTTGCCGTGGCCGCCGAAGATCACGATACGAGTCATGGCTCCACGCTACGCGGTCGACGCACGCCCAGGGCCACTGCGACCCCGCCCCGTGATAACCCACGTCGCGCACGAGGAACACGTGCGCGCGTGGTGTGTCACGCAGAATGTGGTTTCTCGGCGCCGGGGCGACGTCAGCGCGAGGCGAGGCCCGCGAGCAGCTCGAGCACGCAGAGCGCGGCGAGACGCACGGTGCGGGCGTCGTCGGCATCCGCCGTCGCGTCGACCTCGGCGATGTCGGCGCTGACCACCTTCGCATCCGACGCGATCGCGCGCACCAGCGCGCGCAGCTCCCACGCCGCGAGCCCGCCGGGGACGCTCGCCGGGCAGCCGGGAGCGACCGCGCGGTCGACGACGTCGACATCGACGTCGAGATGGATCCGCGCCCCCGCCCCCGCGATCGCGAGCGCCTGCGCCGCCACCGGGCGGATGCCCTTCTCGCGCACCTCGTCGAGCGTGATCACCCGGATGCCCCAGTCGGCAGCACGCCGTGCGTAGGCGGCGGAGTTGGCGAAGTCGGCGATGCCGATCTGCACGATGCGAGCCGGGTCGATGCGCTCACCGTCCGGGGCGTCCTCGATCAGGCGACGCACCGGGGAGCCGTTGGAGATGCCGTCGCGCAGGTCGAAGTGCGCGTCCAGCGTGATCAGCCCATCGGCTGCGGCACCGCGCGCGACCGGGTAGGTGAGCGAGTTGTCGCCGCCGAGTGCGATCACGAGCCGGGTCTGCTCGGCGAGGTCGCGCACGCGCCGCACGGCCCGTTCGGTCCCCTCGTCACCGTCTGGCTCGTGCACGTCGCCGGCGTCGACGATGCGCAGGGCCTCGTTCAGATCGACGACCGGCCGTCCCATCAGCGTTGCGCTGTAGCGCGATAGCGCATCGCGGATCGCGGCGGGCGTCGCGTGCGCTCCGGTCGGCGAGAGCGAGGTACGCCAGGTCGGGATGCCGATCAGCGCGGCATCCGCGCTGACCTCCGGCCTCGCCGCGGGCCACGACCCGGCGCGGGGCCAGAGCTCGTCGTGTGAGAGTGCCATGCTCATCCCTTCCGCCAGACGGACACGCCGTCCTTCCACACCTGTTGCACGAGCGGCACTCCCGGCCGGTACGCGAGGTGCACCCGCGTCGGGGCGTCCAGCAGCACGACGTCGGCGCGCGCGCCGGGGGCGATCACGCCGATGTCCGAGCGCCGCAGCGCCGCCGCTCCCCCGGCGGTGGCCGCCCAGACCGCCTCGGCCGGCGTCATGCCCATGTCGCGCACGGCGACGGCGATGCAGAACGGCATCGACGAGGTGAAACTCGAGCCGGGGTTCGTATCGCAGGCGATGGCGACCGTGACGCCGGCGTCGATGAGGCGACGCGCATCGGGGTACGGCTGCCGGGTCGAGAACTCCACGCCCGGCAGCAGGGTGAGCACGGTGAGGGAGGCTGCGAGCGCAGCGACGTCGTCGTCGGTCAGGTACGTGCCATGATCGACCGACGCGGCGCCGAGCTCGACGGCCAGCCGCACACCGTCGCCGGGGCCGAGCTGGCCGGCATGCATCCGCGGCTGCAGTCCCCGGGCGACGCCCGCTTCGAGCACCCGCCGCGACTGCGGCACGCTGAACGCGCCGGTCTCGCAGAAGACGTCGATCCACTTCGCGTGCGGGGCACAGGCATCCAGCATCTCACCGATCACCAGATCGACGTAGTCGTCGCCGCGGTCGGCGTACTCGACCGGCACGACGTGCGCGCCGAGGTAGGTGACCTCCTCGGTCACCTCGGCGGCGAGACGCACCAGGCGCTGCTCGGTCTCGACGTCGAGCCCGTAGCCGCTCTTGATCTCGACGGTCGTGGTGCCCTGTGCGAGCATCTCGGCGACGAAGCCGCGCACCCGCGCCCGCAGCTCGTCGTCGCTCGCGTCGCGGGTGGCGGCGACGGTGGAGCGGATGCCGCCGGCGGCGTACCTCTGCCCCGCCATGCGCGCTTCGAACTCGGCTGCCCGATCGCCGCCGAAGACGATGTGGCTGTGGCTGTCGACGAAGCCCGGGGTGACCGCGCGCCCGCCGGCGTCGACCATCGCATCGGCGGCCGGTGCGTCGCGCGACGAGCCGACCCACGAGATCAGTCCGTCTTCGATCAGCACGGCGGCGTCGTGCACGGTGCCGCACCGGTCAGCCGGGGTGCTGACATTCGTCGTCAGCTCGCCGACGTTCGTGATGAGCGTGGTGCTCATAGCATCGGCACCTTGAGTCCGCGTTCCCGGGCGATGTCGCGTGCGTGGTCGTACCCGGCATCCACGTGCCGCATCACGCCGGTACCCGGGTCGTTGGTCAGCACACGCTCGAGCTTCTCGGCCGCGAGCGGGGTGCCGTCGGCCACGGTCACCTGACCGGCGTGGATCGAGCGGCCGATGCCGACGCCGCCGCCATGGTGCAGCGAGACCCAGCTGGCACCCGACGAGGTGTTCAGCAGAGCGTTGAGCAGCGGCCAGTCGGCGATGGCATCCGAGCCGTCCTTCATCGCCTCGGTCTCACGGTAAGGCGATGCGACGGAGCCCGAGTCGAGGTGGTCGCGGCCGATCACGATGGGCGCCGAGAGCTCTCCGGAGGCCACCATCTCGTTGAACTTCAGCCCGGCAAGGTGACGCTCCTTGTATCCCAGCCAGCAGATGCGTGCGGGAAGACCTTCGAAGTGCACCTTCTCGCCTGCCTTCTCCAGCCAGCGGTGCAGCGCGGTGTCGTCGGGGAACAGCTCTGCGATGGCGCGGTCGGTCTTGTAGATGTCCTCGGGGTCGCCCGAGAGCGCGGCCCAGCGGAAGGGCCCGCGGCCCTCTTCGAACTGCGGGCGGATATAGGCGGGCACGAATCCGGGGAACTCGAACGCGCGCTCGAACCCGCCGAGCTGCGCTTCCGCCCGGATCGAGTTGCCGTAGTCGAAGACGGCCGCCCCGGCATCCTGAAATGCGACCATGGCTGCGACGTGCGCGGCCATCGACTCGCGCGAGCGTCGGGTGAACTCCTCGGGGTCGCGCTCTGCCTCGGCTTTCCCGTCGGCCACCGAGATGCCGATCGGCAGGTACGCGAGCGGGTCGTGCGCACTGGTCTGGTCGGTGACGACGTCGATGGTCAACTCACCGGCATCCTGACGGCGCTTGAGCTCGGGGAACACCTCGGCGGCGTTGCCGACGACACCGACCGACAGCGCCTGCCCCGCCTGCGTGGCGGCGACGACGCGGGCGACGGCCGCGTCGAGGTCGGTGGTGTACTCGTCGAGGTAGCCGTGCTCGACGCGGCGCGACAGGCGCGACTCGTCGACGTCGACGATCAGCACGACGCCCTCGTTGAGGGTGACCGCGAGCGGCTGCGCGCCGCCCATGCCACCGGCACCCCCGGTCAGGGTGAGGGTGCCCTTGAGCGACTCCCGGCCGAGCGAGCGGGCGACGGCGGCGAAGGTCTCGTAGGTGCCCTGCAGGATGCCCTGGGTGCCGATGTAGATCCACGAGCCGGCGGTCATCTGGCCGTACATCATCAGGCCGAGCGACTCGAGACGACGGAACTCGGGCCAGGTCGCCCAGTCGCCCACGAGGTTCGAGTTGGCGATGAGCACCCGCGGCGCCCACTCGTGCGTGCGGAACACGCCGACGGGCTTCCCGGACTGCACGAGCAGGGTCTCGTCGGGTTCGAGCTCGTCGAGGGTGCGCACGATCGCGTCGTACGCCTCCCAGCTGCGTGCGGCACGCCCCGTGCCGCCGTAGACGACGAGATCTTCGGGATGCTCGGCGACCTCCGGGTCGAGGTTGTTCATCAGCATCCGCTTGGCTGCCTCCGCGGCCCAGCTCTTCGCCGTGCGCTGATCGCCCCGTGCCGCGCGGATGGTGCGAGTGGGATCGTGCAGGGTTCGCTCAGACATTCGCGTGCTCCTTCGCAGTGCGGAGGACGGCGCCCGAGCGGACGAGCTCGGTCACGGCCTCCATGTCGGGTGAGAGGAAGTGATCGGGTCCCGGCCCGGCGGCCACGGTGCGCACGAGGTCGCGGACGGCCCCGGTCGCGGGCCCGGCCTGCAGGGGTGCACGCAGGTCGAGGGCACGTGCGGCGGTGAGGATCTCGATGGCGAGCACGCGAGTGAGACCGTCGATGGCGCGGCGCAGCTTGCGCGCGCCCGACCAGCCCATCGACACGTGATCCTCCTGCATGGCCGAAGACGGGATCGAGTCGACGGAGGAGGGCACCGCGAGCCGCTTGAGTTCGGAGACGATGCCGGCCGCGGCGTACTGCGCGATCATCAGCCCCGAGTCGACGCCCACCTCGTGGGCGAGGAAAGGAGGCAGCCCGTGACTGCGAGCGGGGTCGAGAGCGCGGTCGGTGCGCCGCTCGGAGACGGATGCCACGTCGGCGACCGAGATCGCGAGGAAGTCGAGCACTGCGGCGACGGGCGCTCCGTGGAAGTTGCCGTTCGATTCGATGCGCCCGTCGCTGGTGACGACCGGGTTGTCGACCACGGATGCCAGCTCGCGCTCGGCGATCATGACCGCGTGCGCCATGGTGTCTCGAGCCGCGCCGTGCACCTGCGGCGAGCAGCGCAGCGAGTAGGCGTCCTGGACACGTCCGTCCTCCGGCCCCTTGTGGCTGTGCACCATCGGCGACTCGCCGAGGAAGGCACGCAGATTCACGGCCGAGGTGGCCTGACCCACCTGCGGACGCAGCGCCATCAGGTCGGCGGCGAAGACGGCGTCGGTGCCGAGCTGCGATTCGATCGACATCGCGGCGGCGAGGTCGGCGGTGGCGATGAGGGTATCGAGGTCGTGCAGCGCGAGCAGCAGCATCCCGAGCATCCCGTCGGTGCCGTTGATGAGAGCGAGGCCCTCCTTCTCGACGAGCACGAGCGGCTCGATGCCGGCGGTGGCGAGAGCGTCGGCCGCGGGCACGAGCGCGCCGTCCGCGTTGCGGACGTCGCCCTCGCCCATCGCCGCGAGCGCGACGTGGGCAAGCGGGGCGAGGTCGCCCGAGCAGCCGAGCGAGCCGTACTCGCGCACCACCGGAGTGATGCGGGCGTTGAGCATGGCGGCGTACGTGTCGACGACGACGGGCCGCACGCCCGTGTGACCGGATGCCAGGGTCTGCAGCCGCAGCAGCTGCAGGGCGCGCACGACCTCGGACTCGACCTCGGCACCGGTGCCTGCGGCGTGCGAGCGGATCAGGCTGACCTGCAGCTGCCGGCGGCGTTCAGGGGCGATGAAGGTCGTGGCAAGCGCACCGAACCCGGTCGAGACGCCGTAATGCGGATGCGGGTCTGCTGCACGTCCGTCGATTACGGCTCGCGCGGCGGCGACCCGGTCGCGGGCGGTCGAGCTGATCTCGAGGGCGGCGCCATGCCGGGCGACCGCGACCACGTGGGCGGGAGTGAGCGGCTGATCGCCGACGATCACGGCGGAGGAAGACTGCATGATCTGATTCCACACGTCGCGCATCGCACGCACCAGCGGGTTCCGGCAACCTCCGTCCGGGATCCCAGACAAGCGCTTCGCACCAGACCGTCTGGAGCACCGGCTCTTCGCGGGCGGCGGCATCGCCGGTCGCGGCTCTGCCACAATATGTCTGTGATTCCAGACAGAGCGGATGCCCGAGACGGCCGTCCGCAGGTGCCGGCAGCTGACCAGACGCTGCGCATCCTGCGTCACCTGGCGAGCCGCCCTGCGCCGATCGCAGCGACCGCACTCGCTCGCGAACTCGGAATCCCCCGCTCCACCGTCTACCACCTTCTCGCGACGCTCGAGGAGCACGGTTTCGTGGTGCACCTTGCACAGGAGCGGCGCTGGGGGCTGGGTACCAGCGCGTTCGAGCTCGCCGGCGGCTACGCCAGGCAGGAGCCGTTGGCACGACTGGGCAGGCCGATCCTCGCCGCTCTCGCCGACCGCGTCGGCGAGAGCGCGCACCTCGCGGTGATGAGCGGACGCGATGTGCTCTACATCGTCGAAGAGCGCGCCGCCCGCCGGCCCGCCCTCGTGACGGACGTGGGCGTCCGGCTGCCCGCACACCTGACCGCCACCGGCCGGGCGATGCTGGCAGCTCTCCCCGGCGCCCAGGTGCGCGCGCTCTATCCGGACGCGCGAGCTTTCACCGACCGAACGGGACGCGGTCCCGTGCGGCCGTCCGAGTTGCGGGAGGTGCTGCGCCAGGTTCGCCAGGCAGGCTTCGCCACCGAGGACGGCGAAGTGACTCCGGGTTTCCGATCGGTGGCCGCAGCGGTGCACGACCACGCCGACTGGCCGATCGCGGCGGTCGCCGTCACGTGGGAGCAAGAGCGGGAGGAACCTGCGGCGACAGAGGTGCAGGAGGCCGCCCGAATGCTGCAGGTCAGGCTGGGCTACGCCAGACGGTGAGACGACGAAGGGCGCCGCGGGCTGCGATACGCAGTCGCCACGACGCCCTCCACGAGCGGGGGATCAGCCCGACGCACCCTTGCGGGGCTTGAGGAAGGACTCCGGTTCGCGCTTGGAGCGCTTCTCAGCTCTCTTCTCCTTGAGTGAGAGCTGCGGTGCCTTCTTCCCGGCTCGTGATTGTGGTGTCTTACCAGACATGTACTCGCTTCCCCTCTTTCGGCTGGGGGGTGCTGTAACCACTGACCATAGCCCGCCCACGGGGGAAGTCAAATCATGGACCGTTAACGCAAAAGAGCCACCCGGCAATGGGTGGCTCTTTCACAGAAGAAGTCCGGCGGTGTCCTACTCTCCCACAGGGTCCCCCCTGCAGTACCATCGGCGCTGTGAGGCTTAGCTTCCGGGTTCGGAATGTGACCGGGCGTTTCCCTCACGCTATGGCCGCCGTAACACTATTGACATGTTCATCGGCAACACACGTGTTGGTGTGTTGTTTGGTTCCGACCGTACGTCGAGAACCACAAAGTGGACGCGTTCATCTCGCAGAAAGGAGGTGTTATCAAGTCATCGGCTTATTAGTACCAGTCAGCTGCACGTGTTGCCACGCTTCCACATCTGGCCTATCAACCCAGTCGTCTGGCTGGGAGCCTCTCACCCCGAAGGGCATGGAAGTCTCATCTTGAGGCCGGCTTCCCGCTTAGATGCTTTCAGCGGTTATCCATCCCGAACGTAGCTAACCAGCGGTGCTCCTGGCGGAACA
>NZ_JBSHJX010000011.1:0-96241 GCF_053619695.1 Microbacterium sp. NPDC055521
CACCCGATTCGGGTGACGGCCCTCGCTGTGGGCGGCGCTCAGGCCGGCTGCGACAGCAGGCTGAACGACACAGCGCCCTGCTCGTCGACCGAGGCGTCGAGCACCTTGTCGTCGAGGGCGTCGGCGGCGGCCTTCTCGAGGAACACGTGGATGTCCTCGTCGCCGATGATGGAGTCGCCCGGCTCGGGCGTGGGGGCGACCGTCACCGCGAAGCGGGGTTCGGCCTCAGTGCCCGACGAGTGGATGCGGAGTCCGGCATCCGGCGTCGTGCTCTGCTGGGCGACGATGGTCGCCGCGATCGTGTTTGCGTTCTCGGTCAGGGTGAGCATCGGCTCTCCTTCCGGTTGCGGACACCGCACCGTACGGCGCGATGTGCGTGCCACGATTCCGCACCTGCACGCCCGGTTCAAGCTCAGCGCGGGACTCTGAGGGGTTTCACACCTGACGCCTGTGCGCGCTCAGCACACGCGCTGTCACCGTCGGCGATGCAGTACCAGGGGCAGCCCGATCCACAGCAGCAGGATCGCGAGCAGTCCGATTCCGCCGGCGATCAGCGCCAGCACGTGGTCGAAGGTGAAGTCGATGATCAGCACGGTCACACCGACCGTCAGCACGCCGCCGACGAAGATGTTCGCCTTGACCAGCCGATGCGCCATGCGCACGAGCTCGGGCTTGCGGCCCTTGGCGAACAGCACCCGGTGCATCCCGACGGGCGCGAGCGAGAGAATGCTCGCGGTCGCCGCCAGCAGCACGAGCACGATGTAGAGGATGCGCTGCTGGTCGGTGAGCTCTCGGAACAGCGGCTGGAATGCGACGGCGAGAAGGAAACCGGTGAGGATCTGCGTGCCGGTCTGCATGACGCGCAGCTCTTGCATGAGTTCCTCCCAGTTGCGGTCGGCACGCTCAGCGGCGGTCTCGTCGCGCCCGTCGTGCTGGGCATCGGCCTGCGCGTCGCGACCGCGCCGCCGCCCGACACGCGCTCCACCGAGCAGCAGATCGCCGACCTCGAGCGCGAGATCGAGGAGTGGCGGCTGCGGCAGGAGATCGAGAAGCGCAAGAAGGACCGCGGCGACAGCGTCAGCGAGGACTGAGCACGCCGCTTCCTGCGATCCGGATGCCGTCCGCTTCACCTCGGCGACTATGCAAAGCAAGTATGCAAAGAACTTGTGCATGGACGCGTTCGGTGCCAGTCTGAGCGCATGAGCGACGACGACGTGCGCAGTGTCCGCCTCGACGAGCGGCAGATCCGCGTGCTGGCACATCCGCTGCGAGCACGCATCCCGGGTCTGCTGCGCATGCACGGCCCGGCGACGGCGACCGACCTCGCCCGGCTGCTCGACACGAACTCCGGGGCGACCAGTTATCACCTGCGACAGCTGGCCGCCGTCGGACTCGTGACCGACACGGGGGAGGGAGCCGGTCGCCGTCGCGAGTGGCGCGCGACGAGCGACTTCCACTCGTGGGCTCCGTCCGACTTCGATGACCGACCGGATGCCGCAACGGCCGCGGACTGGCTGCAGCGGGCGTACCTGCGCGACTTCGTCGAGCGCGCCGAGCGGTGGGAGGATGCCGCGTCGGCCTGGTCGCCGCAATGGCGCGACCGCCTCGGGCTCAGCGACACGGTCGTCGAGGTCACTCCTCAGCAGGCGAGCACGATGCACACCGAACTGACCGAGGTGTTCGAGCGGTATCGCGCCGCCGGAGCCGGTGATCACGACGCCGCCCGCCTGCACGTCACCATCCACGCAGCTCCCCTCGCCCTCTCGGCATCCCGAGACCCGGGTGAGCAGCGGAGGCCGGGGTGAGCGGCCTGACGCGCCGGCAGGCCGAGCGGCGATTCGTGCTGCTCACCGCTCTGCGCTGGCTGCCCGTGGGCATCACCTTCGGGATGACCGTGCTGCTGCCACTCGAGAGAGGGCTCAGCCTCGCCGAGATCGGCGTGCTGATGTCGTTGCAGGGCTTCGTCGTGCTCGGTCTCGAGCTGCCCACCGGCGGCCTCGCCGACGCCATCGGGCGGCGCCCGCTGCTGCTCGCCGGTGCGACGCTCGCGGTCTCGTCGACGTGGGTGTTCCTGCTGGCCGAGTCGTTCGCGGTCTTCGCCGTCGCACTCGTGCTGCAGGGCGTCTTCCGCGCGCTGGACTCCGGTCCGCTCGAGGCGTGGTTCGTCGACGCGGCGCTCGCCGACGATCCGCAGGCCGAACTCGACGCGCCGCTCGGCCGCGCGGCGGCGACGCTGGGTACGACCATCGCCGTGGGCGCGGCCCTCGGCGGCGCGCTCGTCGCCTGGCATCCGGTGCCGGGGCAGTCGGCGCTCGTGCTGCCGTACATCGTCTCGACGGTCGTCTACGTGCTCTTCGGCGTGCTCGTCGCGGTTCTCGTGCGCGAACCGCACCGCGAGCGGGCGTCGCTCGCGTTCGCGCTGCGCGAGACACCGCTGGCCATGCGCGGCGGGCTGCGGCTGCTGCGCCGCTCGGGTGTGCTGCGCGGTCTCGTGCTCGTCGAGGTGTTCTGGAGCATGGCGATGATCGGGTTCGAGTCGCTGGCGCCCGTGCGGCTGACCGAGCAGCTGGGCTCCGAGAGCGCGGCCGCTGCGGTCTTCGGGCCGGCGTCGGCGGTCGCCTGGGGCCTGTTCGCGATCGGCTCGTCAACGGTCGTGGTCGTGCGCCGCCGGCTGGGACCGGCGGGGGCAGCCATGGTGATGCGCATGCTCAACGGCGCTGTCGTGGTGCTGATGGGCATCGCCGCGGGACCCGTCGGCCTGCTCATCGGCTACGGGTTCGCCTACCTCACGCACGGTGCGGCGGGACCGCTGCACAACGCCCTGCTGCACAGGCAGAGCGGGGCCGACACGCGCGCGATGGTGCTCTCCATCAACTCGATGCTCGCCGGAGGAGCGTACAGCCTGGGCCTGCTCGTGCTCATGCCGCTCGCCCAGGCGACGAGCACGCTCGTCGCCGTCGTCGCCGCGGGCGCGTTCAGCATGCTCGGCGCGCTCGGCTACCTGCCCGCGCTGCGGCAGCAGCGCCGCGCCGCCGGCTGAGCCCGCGGCGGTCAGGCGGCGAGCGATGCGCGCAGGGCCTCGTCGAGGTCGGGATGCCGGAACCGGTACCCCGCGGCGACCAGCTTCGCGGGCAGCACCCACCGGCTCTTCAGGATCAGCTCGGTCTCGGTCCGGATGCCCAGGGCGCCCAGCTCGAGCATCCATCGCGGCATCGGCGGACCGACGCGCGCACCGACGGCCCGACGCACCGCGGTCATGAACGTGCGGTTGTCGACCGGATTCGGAGTGCAGGCGTTGACCGCTCCGTCGAGTTCCGGATGCCCCTCGAGGAAGTCGACGATCCCGAGCACGTCGTCGACGTGGATCCAGCTGAACCGCTGCCTGCCGCCGCGTGCTCCCGGCAGGTGCGCGGTGCCCGCGGCCCGGCGCGAGGCGCTCACCGGCCACCACCCGTCGAGCTGCGTGCCACCGAGCCCGATACGCGCCAGCGTCTGCAGCGGGCCGAGCACCCCGCCGTCGCCGAACACGATGGCGGTGCGCAGCGCCACGCGGCGCGTGGCGGGCAGGGCATCCGCCATCAGCGCTTGCTCCCACGCCCTTGCGACCTCGACCGAGAAGCCGGTGCCGAGCTCGCCGGTCGACTCGGTCATCGCACGATCCTCGGCGTGCCGGTAGATCGTCGCGGTCGACGAGTTCACCCACAGCGCCGGCGGTGCGCTCGCTCTGTTGATAGCCGTGCTCAGCGCCGCCGTGGTCTCGAGCCGCGAGCGGACGATCTCGGCTCGGTTGGCGGGGGTGTACCGGCAGCTCACACTCTTGCCGGCCAGCCCCACGACGAGCGCGGCACCGTCGACCGCGGTGTCGATGCCCGACTGGTCGCCCCAGCTCAGATCCGCGCCCGATCGGGAGATCGTGACGACCTCACGGCCCTCGGCCCGGTACCTGCGCTGCAGGTGTCGCCCGATGAATCCCGTCGAGCCGCCGATGACGACCCGTGTCATGCCTGCTCCTCTTCCACGCGGAAGGTGAACGTGCCGGCGTATTCGTAGAGCCGCCCGATCAGGGGCGCGTCGACGGTGAGCTCGATGCGCTGCACGCCCGCGTGCTTCTCGGCGCTCTCGCGCAGACGCACCACCGGCGCGATGATCCGTGGGATGCGCACCCGGAATCCCGCGAGACGCACGCCGATCGCCGTGCTGCGCAGCGTGAGGGCGTGGTCGTCGACTCCGACGTCGAAGGCCACGGCGAGGGCCGTCGGCTCGCCGATCTGGTCGACCACCCGGCCCCCGGAGCGCGCGGACACGGCGTCCTTCATGACCCAGTCGCCGTCGCGAAGGTGCAGGGTGCGCACACTGACCGCGCGAGAGGCGATCGTGCGGTTGCGGATGGTGAACGGAACGTCTTCGTGCCACCCCGGCAGCACCGCGCCGCTGGCCTGGAACCTCCGCAGAATCGGCCACAGCCAGCGCCGGGGAGTGCCGACACGCTCGAACACGCCCTCTCCGATGCCGACGCTGCCGCGCGGCACTGCAGAGAAGTACGCCTTCAGTGCCGGGTGGAGTCCCGGTCGCTGCTCGCCCAGGGCCCGGAGATAGGGCGACTGGGGGACGTGATCCATGCTTCGAGCGTAGCCGGTGGGCGCATGCGCATCCCGCGCCGGTCAGCCCTCCTGCAGGCGCACCAGACGCTCATGGCCGCTCTCCTCGAGCGCGGCGACGTCGTCTCGCGAGCGCAGGAAGTCGTTGAACGACCGGTATCCGAGCGCCTTCTCGCTGAACGAGGGATCCATTCTGCGCATCTGCGTCTTCACCGCAGACGCGTGCAGCCACTCGTCGGCGTCGGCCTTGTCGTGCCCGAGCCGCAGGGCGCGGACGAGCAGGGCGGTCGCCTCGGACTGGTCGTCCTGCTTGGGGGCGGAGGTCCGCGCGCGGCGGCTTCTCGTGGTGCTCTTCGGCTCGGGTTTGTCCTTCGCGGACGAGACGGCCGGGGTGTCCACCGTGGGGCGGACCACACCGGGCAGCGAATCGTACGACTCGAACTCGTCGCACGCCGCGGCGAGCGACTTCGCCGTGGACCCGGCGACTCCCACCCCGATCACGTACCGGCCCAGCCGCTTGCAGCGCTGCGCGAGAGGCACATAGTCGCTGTCGCCCGCCACGATGACGACGTGAGTGAGGTCGGGCAGCCGGAACATGTCTTCGACGGCATCGACGGCGAGACGGATGTCGGCACCGTTCTTCGCGTACGCCGCCGCGGGGAACAGCTGCACGAGGTCGACCGCCCTGGCGACGAGCTGCGAGCGGTACTCCGCGTTCACCGGAGACGACCAGTCGGCGTACGCGCGGGTGAGCACGAGCGTGCCGAACGACGAGGCGTAGTCGATGATCGCACCCACCTCGATCGTCGCCTGCTTGAGCCGCTCGGCGACCTCGGCGTCGTTCGGGTCGTCGGTGATCCGCTGGCGATCCTTGCCGTACGCGTTGCGGCCATGCACCCGGTCGTACCAGGAGATGACGATGTTGTCGAAGTCGAGGTAGACGGCCACGCGGCCCGTTGTCTCTGCCATGTCAGCTCTCGCTCGGGTAGACGACGCCGATCTGGCGTCGGATCTCATCCAGGGTGCCCATGATCTCGACCGACTGGGCGATCGGCAGGGGAAGCAGCGCGCCGGAGATGTCACCTGCGGCGACCGCTCCTTCCGCGGCGAACGCCTGGTACTGCATGCCACGGCCCTCGACCTGCGAATCGTACTCCTCGAGCACGGTTCCGTCGGCGGCGATCACGCGGAAGGACGTCGGGGTGTACCAGACGCGGTCGATCTCGATCCGCGCGTCGGTGCCGAGCACGACGGCTGTGTTCGGCCCCACCGTGCGCGAGGAGGAGAACGCGGTCGAGATCGCACCGCCCGCGTGAGTCATGATGGTGGCGACCTCGGCATCCGCGCCCGTGTCGATCAGACGGGCGGTCGCCGAGATCTTGTCGGGAGCGCCCAGCACGTCCCAGATGAACGAGATCGGGTAGATCCCGAGATCGAGCAGCGCACCGCCGCCGAGCGAGAGGGCGTTGATGCGATGCTCGGCGTCGGTCGACAGGCTCTGGGTGTGATCGGCCGACACCGAGCGGATCTCGCCGAGGGTGCCCTCGGCGATGATCTCGCGCAGCCGGACCATGTGCGGCAGATACCTGGTCCACATCGCCTCCATGGCGAGCAGGCCCTTCTCAGCGGCGAGCGATCGCAGGTCGTCCGCCTCGGCGCGGTTGACCGTGAACGCCTTCTCGACGAGCACGTGCTTGCCGTTCTGCAGCGCGAGGCGCGCGTCTTCGTGGTGCATCGGATGCGGGGTCGCGACGTAGATGATGTCGACCTCGGGATCTTCGGCGAGGTCGATGTACGACCCGTGCGCGCGCGGGATGTCGAAGCGCGCAGCGAACTCGTCGGCGGACTCCTGCGAGCGCGAACCCACCGCGGCGAGGTCGAGCCCTGCGGTGCGCAGGTCGGATGCGAAGGCGGTCGCGATGCCACCGGTGGCGAGGATGCCCCATCGAAGTCCGGTCATGGCATCAGCGTATCGGGGCGACCGACATCGACCACCCGGGGACTCTCAGCTCAGCGAGTGCCGACCAGGGCATCCTCGAGCAGCGGCGCGAGCGCTCGGTCGAGGTCGGCGATGAGATCGGCCGGGTCTTCGAGCCCCGCGGAGACCCGCACGGTGTTCAGCGAGATCCCGGCTGCGGCGCGCTGCTCGGCGGTCAGGTGCGAGTGCGTCATCGACGCCGGATGCGCGACCATGCTGCGGGCGTCACCGATGTTGGCGACGAGGCGGAGCACCCGCAGCTCGTCGATGACGGAGGCGACCCGGTCGAACGCCCCGTCGTCCTCTGCTCCGACGATGTCGAACGAGAACACCGAGGGGGCGCCGTTCGGCAGGTAGCGTGCTGCGGCGCCGCGCCACGGGTTGTCGTCGAGCGACGGGTGGTGCACGCGGGCGACGGCCGGATGCCCGGCGAGATGCTCGGCGATCAGACGTGCCGTCGCCGACTGGCGCGAGACCCGCAGGTCGAGCGTCTCGATGCCCTGCAGGATCTGCCACGCGTTGAACGGCGACAGGGATGGGCCGAGGTCGTGCACGTACTTGGACTTGACGAGCGCGGCGAAGGCATGGCCCGCGTCGAACCGCTCCCACAGCACGAGATCGCCGAAGCGCGTGTACGGCGCGGTGAACTGCGGCCACCGTGCGGGCTCGGCACCGAAATCGAAGCTGCCCTGATCGACGACCACACCGCCCAGCGAGCTGCCGTGACCGGAGAGGAACTTCGTGGCCGAGTGCACGACGAAGTCCGCGCCGTGCTCGCCCGGGCGCACGAGGCGCGGGGTGCCGACGGTGTTGTCGATGACGAGCGGCACGCCTGCGGCGTGGGCGACGTCGGCGACCGCGCGGATGTCGAGCACCTGCGCGATCGGGTTCGCCACCGACTCGGCGAACAGCAGCCGCGTGCGCGGGGTGACGGCATCCCGCCAGGCATCGAGGTCGTCCTGATCGACGAAGGTGACCGAGATGCCGAAGTCGTCGAGCGTCTCCTGCAGCAGATCGATGGTGCCGCCGTAGAGCTGGTCGGCGGCGACGACGTGACCGTCCCGATGCACGAGCGCGAGGATCGTGACCGCGACGGCGGCCTGCCCCGAGGCGACGGCCACCGCGCTCACCCCGCCCTCGAGCAGCGCGACGCGCTCTTCGAGGATCTGCTGGGTGGGGTTGGCGTTGCGCCCGTAGATGATGCCGGGGCGCCGCAGCGCGAACAGGTCGGCCGCCTCGGCGAGCGACGCGAACTCGTACGCCGCGGTCTGGTGGATCGGCGGCACGGCGCTGATCACACCGGTGGGCCGGTAGCCGGCCTGCACCTGGGCGGTCGCGAAACCCGGGGGCGTCGCGCTACACGGGGAAGTCATGTGCTCATGATGCTCTGATGCACGGCGCCGACGCCCCTCGTGTGTCGAACTGTTGCGGCACGCGTCCGCACGCGTCTCGCGGCGGTGAATCCGGTCAGGGAACGAGGATGATCTTGCCGTTCGCGGCGTGCCGCTCGATCAGCTCGTGCGCGCTCGCCGCGTCGGCGAGGGGAAGCTCGGGGCCCAGCTCGATCTGGAAATCGCCCGCCTCGATGAGGTTGATGGTCAGCGGGATGGCCTCCCGCCGCCACGCCTGCTCCTCGTCGGTGAGCGGGACGGGACTGCCGCCGGAGAACGCACGGATGCCGAAATCGGCGGCGTCGGGACCGCGGACGATCGTCGCGATGCGCTCGCGGTCGTCGACCAGTGCGAGCGAGGTGCGGATCGCCTCGTCGGTGCCCGCACAGTCGAGCGCGACCGTCACCCCTTCCGGGGCGAGTGCGCGCACGCGCTCGGTCAGCCCGTCGCCGTACGCGACCGGCTCGGCGCCGAGCGAGCGCAGCTGCTCGAAGCGCTCGGGGCTGCCCGTCGCGATGACCCGCGCACCCCAGAGCACGCCGAACTGCACGGCGGCCTGGCCGACCGCGCCCGATCCCGCGTGCACGAGCAGCGTGTCGCCCTTCTCGACCCCGAGCGAGCGCAGGCACTGGTACGCGGTGCCGACCGGGATCCCGAGGCTCGCGCCCTCGGCCGTCGTCACGCCGTCGGAGAGGCGGAACAGCTTCGACACGGGCACGGCGAGAGCGCTCGCATAAGTGCCGAGCACGTTGACGATGACGACGCGGTCGCCGGTCTCGAAACCGGTGACGCCCTCACCGAGGCTCGCCACGACGCCCGCGCCGTCGAAGCCCAGGCGGCGCGGCTCGGTGATCGGCGCAGAGGGGCGCGCGCCGCGGCGCAGCTTGGCATCCAGCGGGTTCACCCCGACCGCCTCGATGCGCACCACGACCTCGCCGGGCCCGGCGACCGGATCCGGGATCTCGGTCAGCCGCAGGACGTCAGGGGTGCCGATCTCGGTGTACACGATTGCGTGAGCCATGCGCCCCACCGTACCCGGATCGGACCGGGGAACGCGCGAGCCGCTCGGCGCCTTCCGATGCCTTGCTCAGCGCTCTACGGATGCCCTGCTCAGCGCCTTCAGGATGCGCTGCGGAGAGACCGGCTGCGCGGTGCCGAGGCGCTGGGCGAACACGCTGATCCGGTACTCCTCGAGCAGCCAGCGCACTTCGACGAGGTGTGCCGGCGCATCCAGGGGGAGCGGGATGCTGCCGCCGGCGTCATCGAACGCCTGCGCGACCCGCTCGTACTCGGTCATCCGCGCGCGGTCCCTGCCGGGCTCGTTCGCGAGGGTCTTCAGCCGCTCGAGCATCCCGTCGAGGTACCGCGGCAGATGCGCGAGCCGCGCGATGCCGGTCGCCGAGATGAACCCGGGGCGGATCAGACCGCTCAGCTGCGAGCGGATGTCGTTCAGCGGCCCGAGCAGGGCGAGCGAGTTCTGCGACTTGATGCCGCGCTCGACATCGCGGCTCCTGGCGAGGATCTTCGCGACGAGTGATATGCACGCGAAGAGGCGGTCGACCAGTTCTGCGTTGACCTCGTCGCGCACGCGCCGGAAGTCCGCCTCGCTGCGGATCACCCCGTCCGGGATGCGCTCGTCGATGAGGGCGCGCACGACCGCCGTGCGGGCGTCTTCGATGAGGTTCGCGACGTTCGGGTACGGCGACGCCGCAAGCGCGAGCTTCTCGGGCGCGGTCAGGTGATTCTGCACGTACGACGCGGGGGAGGGGACGTTCAGCAGCACGAGACGCAGCACGCCGTCGCGGGTGGCCGCAGCCGCGGCATCCGCCGTCGCCTCGACCCGCACCGAGACCGACTTGCCGCGGTCGAGGATGGCCGGGTAGCCGCGCACCGTGCCGCCCGCGACCTTCGTGTCGAGCAGGACGGGCAGGTCGCCGAAAGTCCAGTCGACGAGGTCGTCGCGTTCGATCGGGCCGCGAGCGGATGCCTCGGCCACGCGCTCCGTGCTCCGGCGGGTCGGGCGGGGCTGCTCGGGCCGGTTGAGCGAGCGGGTCACGCTCTGCCGCGACCGGTCGGACAGCCGCTGCTGCAGCATGGTGAGGTCGCGGTCGGATCCGACGACGCGCCCTCTCTCATCGACGGCCCTGAAGTTCATCAGCAGATGCCCGGGCACGCGGGCATCGTCGAAGTCGGCGGCGGAGACCGGCTGATTGGCGAGCGGCTGGATGAGCGTCGCCAGTGTCCCCTTGAGTGAGCGGGCCGGCACGCCCGCGTGGTGCTCGGGGCCGTCTGCGGTCAGCTGCTCGCCGAACTTCTCCGCCCAGTCGGCTGCGGGCACGACGTGCCGCCGGATCGCCTTCGGCAGGGCGCGCAGCAGCGCGGTGATCAGCTCGGCACGCAGCCCCGGCACCTGCCAGTCGAAACCCGTGTCACGGATCTGCTGCAGCAGCGCGAGAGGCACGACGACGCTCACGCCGTCGTCGTCGGCGCCGGGTTCGAAGCGGTACGCGAGTTCGAGCACCTGATCGTCCTGATGCCAGCGGGTCGGGAACTCGCTCTGCCCGCCCTTCGACAGGCTCAGGGACCCATCGTCGTCGTCGATCAGGTCGCTCTCGCGCATCACGAGCAGCTTGGGCGTGGTCTGCAGCGCGTCGCGCCACCACT
Organism: Microbacterium sp. NPDC055521; assembly: GCF_053619695.1. Classification (NCBI taxonomy): domain Bacteria; kingdom Bacillati; phylum Actinomycetota; class Actinomycetes; order Micrococcales; family Microbacteriaceae; genus Microbacterium; species Microbacterium sp. NPDC055521. The sequence goes on from NZ_JBSHJX010000011.1 coordinate 10,632, forward strand.
TCTCGAACGAGCGCACGTCGAACACCTCGCGCGGAACGCGCTCGTCGTAGAACGCGAACACGGACTCGTCGCCGGCGAGGATGTCGCGGCGGCGCTCGCGCTCTTCGAGCTTCTCGATCCGGCGGCGCATCTCGGCGTTGGCGCGCCAGAACGCGCTGACCCGCTTGTCGATGCGGGACGGGTCCCACTCGCCCTCGACCAGCGCGTGCCGCAGGAAGAGCTCGCGTGCGCCGGCGCGGTCGATGCGCGCGAACTGCACGCGTCGTTTCGGGATGATCTCGACGCCGAACAGGGTCACCTTCTCGTAGGCGACGGCCGCGCCGGCATCCTTCGACCAGTGCGGCTCGGTGACCTGTCGCTTGGCGAGGTCGCCGGCGAGCGCCTCGGCCCACGCCGGGTCGATCGCGGCGACCGTGCGGGCGAAGGTGCGCGAGGTCTCGACGATCTCGGCGGCCATCACCGCCTGCGGCGACTTCTTGCGCAGACCCGATCCCGGGAAGATCGAGAACCGGATGCCGCGGGCGCCGCGATACTCCGCGATGCGGCGGCCCTTCTCGCCCTTGGCCTTGTTCGCGCTGCCGCCGGTGGTGCGCTCGTCGAGAATCCCGATCTGCGAGAGCAGGCCGGACAGGATCGCCTGGTGCACGGCATCCGGGTCCGAGGCGCCACCGCCCGCGCCCTTCGCCGTCTTCACGAGGGTGCGCAGCTGCCGGTGCACGTCGAACCACTCCCGCACGCGCACATAGTTGAGGTGCTCGCTGCGGCACATCCGCCGGAAGGCGCTGGAGCCGAGCTCCTTCTGCTGCTCGCGCAGGTGGTTCCACAGGTTCAGCAGGGTGAGGAAGTCGCTGGTCGGGTCGACGAAGCGCGCATGCATCCGGTCGGCCTCGTCGCGCACCGACTGCGGCGCGTCGGCGCTGGGCCGCTCGCGCACATCCTGGATCGACAGGCCGGCGACGATCGCCATGACATCCGCCAGCACGCCCGCTGTGCCGGACGCCGTCGCGACCAGCATCCGCGCGAACCGCGGATCCATCGGCATCCGCGAGATCTCCCGTCCGATCCTCGTCAGACGCGGCTGCTCGCCCCGGACGACGTCCACAGCACCGATCTCGGCGAGCAGGTCGAGGGCGGCCTTCACTCCGCGGGAATCCGGCGGAGTCAGGAACGGGAACTCGGTGATGTCGCCGAAGCCCAGCGACAGCATCTGCAGCACCACCGACGCGAGCGAGGTGCGCAGGATCTCGGGTTCGGTGAACTCGGGGCGCCGGTCGAAGTCTTCCTCGCTGTAGAGGCGGATCGCGATGCCGTCGCTGGTGCGGCCGGCGCGTCCGGAGCGCTGGTTGGCGGATGCCTGCGACACGGCCTCGATGGGCAGGCGCTGCACCTTCGAGCGGGCGCTGTAGCGCGAGATGCGTGCGGTGCCGGTGTCGATGACGTACTTGATGCCCGGGACGGTGAGGCTCGTCTCGGCGACGTTCGTGGCGAGCACCACCCGTCGGCGCACGCCGGCGACCTTCGACGGTTCGAAGACACGGTGCTGCTCGGCGGCCGACAGTCGGCCGTACAGCGGCAGCACCTCGACCGGAGCCGTCGTCGAGCGGTACGCGCCCCGCACGGCATCCGCCGCGTCGCGGATCTCGGCTTCGCCGGGAAGGAACACGAGCACATCTCCCGGCGCCTCGCGTTCGAGCTCGCGCAGGGCGGCGACGATCGCGGTCACCTCGTCGTCGGGCTCCGTGCCTGCGCGGTCGGATCGGCGGGCGTTCTTCGGCGAACCGCCGCGCTCGGGCCGTTCGGCGCTCGATTCCTCCGGAGTCGTGCTCTCGTCGACGAGCGGCCGGTAGCGGATCTCGACGGGATAGGTGCGTCCGGAGACCTCGACGATGGGTGCCGGGTCGCCCTCGGCATCCGGATCATCAGCGGGAGACGCGAAGTGCGCGGCGAAGCTCTCGGGGTCGATGGTCGCCGACGTGATGATGACCTTCAGGTCGGGGCGCTCGGGAAGGATCCGCCGCAGGTAGCCGAGCAGGAAGTCGACGTTGAGCGAGCGCTCGTGCGCCTCGTCGATGATGATCGTGTCGTAGCGGCGCAGCAATCGATCACGGTGGATCTCGTTCAGCAGGATGCCGTCGGTCATCAGCGCGATGCGCGTGGCATCCGACACCTGATCGGTGAAGCGCACCTTGTAGCCCACCAGGTCGCCGAGCTCGACGTGCAGCTCTTCGGCGACGCGCTCGGCGATGGTGCGTGCCGCGAGCCGGCGCGGCTGCGTGTGCGCGATGCGCTCGCGTCCGAGCTCGAGGCAGATCTTGGGCAGCTGCGTGGTCTTGCCCGACCCGGTGGCGCCGGCGACGATGACGACCTGGTTGTCGCGGATCGCCGCGGCGATCTCGTCGCGCGCGGCGCTGACCGGCAGCTCCGGCGGGTAGGTGATGACGGGCGAAGACATAGCCCCTCATCGTATTGCGCCTGCACACGCTCGTCGCGCGTGCGTGCATAGACTCAGCGGGTGACGACGATCCAGGGCGACATCGCCCCGCCGCGACCGGTCTCAACGCTGCGAGCCTGGCTCACCGGCTTCGGGCGGCCGCCGCGTCTGATGGGGCTCGACGTCGCCCGTGCGCTCGCCGTGCTGGGCATGATGGCGGCTCATCTGCTCACCACCCCCGAGCTGTCGCTGCTGGACCCGTCGACGTGGGGCGCCCTCGTGCACGGACGGCCGGCGATCCTCTTCGCCGTGCTGGCGGGCATCTCGGTCGCGCTGATGACCGGGCGCACCCGCCTGCCCGACGTCTCCGAGCTGCCCGCGATCAGGCTCGGCCTCGTCGTCCGCGGCGCGGTCATCTTCGTCATCGGGCTCGTGCTCGAGCTGCTCGGCACGCCGATCGCCGTCATCCTCACGTTCTACGGGGCGCTCTACGTCATCGCGGCGGCGTTCGTGCGGTGGCGCGTGTCGCACCTGCTCGCCGCGGCGGTCGTGCTTTCGGTCGCAGGTCCCCCCCTTCTCGCCCTGCTGAAGGCCCTGACCTTCCACTCCAACGGGCCCGGCGCGACGCTCGTGCTGTTCGGCACCTACCCGCTGACGGTGTGGCTCGCTCTGCTGCTCGGCGGGATGGCGATCGGCCGGATGCGACTAGACCGCACCCGTGTTCGCGTGCGGCTGCTCGGGATCGGGGTGGTGCTCGCGGCCGTGGGCTACGGCGTCGGGGTTCTGGCCGCCGGCACGCTCGGCGAATCGCGATACCAGGATTCGGCGTCGTCGTTGAGCGACGATTCGCTGTCGGTCGACACGAGCGCCACCGGCTCCGAGCAGCTCCTGGGCGCCGACCCCGACGAGATCGACTTCTCGGGCACCGTGTGCGACGACTACGGTGACGCCTACATCAGCTGCTATCCGATCGATGCCGATGTGCAGAGCGCGAGGCCCGACGCCGGAGCCGACGCCTCCGGGTGGGAATCGTTCTTCACCGAGCTCGCGGGTCAGGATCCGCTGGGCAGTGCACTGTTCGCGCTGATCGCCGTCGAACCGCACTCCGGAGGCACCGCCGAGATCGTCGGATCCGGAGGGTTCGCCGTCGCGGTGATCGCGCTGTGCCTTCTGGCCAGCACGCCGCTGCGATGGGTGCTGCTGCCGGTCGCCGCACTCGGATCGATGCCGCTCTCGGCGTACAGCGCGCACGTGCTCTCGTACGCGCTGATCGCCGGACCCGGCGTCTTCCTCGACTCGTTCGACGTGTGGCTGTGGTCGGCGGTGGTGCTGCTCGTCGCGTCGACCCTCTGGTCGATCCTGCGCGGGCGCGGACCCCTGGAAGCGCTGCTGTCGCGGCTCTCGGCGGCCGCCTCGGGCACATCGGTCCCGCCCTCGTCGCGCTGAGCGCCCCTACGCTGGAGGGATGACGATCCCCACTCTCGAACTGAACGACGGAAACACGATTCCCCAGCTCGGCTACGGCGTCTTCCTCGTGCCCGCGGACGACGCGGAGCGCGCGGTCACCGAGGCACTCGAGGCCGGATACCGGCACATCGACACGGCGGCGATCTACAAGAACGAAGAGGGGGTCGGCGCGGCCATCGCCAAAAGCGGCGTACCGCGTGACGAGCTCTTCATCACGACGAAGCTGTGGAACGACCGGCACGACGGCGACGAGCCCGACCGGGCCATCGACGAGAGCCTCGAGAAGCTCGGCCTCGACGCCGTCGACCTGTACCTGGTGCACTGGCCCACGCCCGCGAACGACAACTACGTGCACGCGTGGGAGAAGATGATCGGCATCCGCGAGCGCGGCCTCGCCCGCTCGATCGGCGTCTCGAACCACCTCGTGCCGCACCTCGAGCGCCTCGTCGCCGAGACGGGCGTGACGCCTGCGGTCAACCAGATCGAGCTGCACCCGGCCTACCAGCAGCGCGAGATCACCGACTGGGCCGCCGCGCACGGCGTGCGCATCGAGTCGTGGGGACCGCTGGGCCAGGGCAAGTACGACCTGTTCGGCACACCCGCCATCGCCGACGCCGCGTCGGCGACCGGCCGCACCCCTGCTCAGGTCGTGCTGCGCTGGCACCTGCAGAAGGGCTTCATCGTGTTCCCGAAGTCGGTGCGTCCCGAGCGCATGCGCGAGAACCTCGACGTGTTCGGCTTCGAGCTCGACGACGCGCAGATGGCCGCAGTCGACGGGCTCGACCCGCTCGACGGCTCGGGCCGCGTCGGCACCCACCCGAACGACCTGAACTGACGCACCGTCGAGACCCTCTGCCGCCCCGCGCACCGGCCCGCGGCAGGGGGTCTCGGCGTACCGTGGGGGCATGACCAACCGGCTCGCCGACACACTCAGCCCCTACCTGCGGGCCCACGCCGACAACCCCGTCGACTGGCACCCGTGGGGCGAAGAGGCGTTCGCCGAGGCGCAGCGCCGCGACGTGCCGCTGCTGATCTCGATCGGCTACTCGACCTGCCACTGGTGCCACGTCATGGCGCGGGAGTCATTCGCCGACGAGGCGACCGCGGCGCAGATCAACGCGCACTTCGTGCCGGTCAAGATCGACCGCGAAGAGCATCCTGAGGTCGACGCCGCCTTCATGGCCGCAGCCTCGGCGTTCACCCGCAGCCTGGGCTGGCCGCTGACCGTGTTCGCCACGCCCACGGGGCGCACCTTCTACGCGGGCACGTACTTTCCGCCCGAGGCACGCGGGGGCATGCCGTCGTTCCGCGACGTGCTCACCGCGGTGCGCGAGGCGTGGACCGACCGCAGAACTGAGGTCATCCAGTCGGCGGACGCCGTCGCCGACGCGCTGCGTGAGGCGGCGACGGCGGGAGCCGGTGGGATGCCCGCTGCCGACGCGATCGCCGCGGCGTCGGCCGTGATCCTGCAGCGCGAGGATCACCGGCACGGCGGCTTCGGCGGAGCGCCGAAGTTCCCGATGGCGACGACGCTGAGGTTCCTGCAGCATCCGCTCTCAGGCGGGGCGGATGCCGCACGTCGCGCACTCGACGCGATGGCGGCGTCTCAGCTGCGCGACCACGTCGACGGCGGCTTCTTCCGCTATGCGACCCAGGGCGACTGGACGGTGCCGCACTACGAGCGGATGCTGATCGACAACGCGCAGCTGATGGATGTCGCGCTCACCGCAGGGCGGCACGACGTCGTGCGTGGCATCGCGGGGTTCCTGCTTGGCGTGCTGCGCCGCGAGGGCGGTGCGTTCGGCGCGGCGCAGGACTCCGAGTCGTGGATCGACGGTCGGCGCAGCGAGGGTGGCTACTACCGCGCCGACGCCGCGGCGCGGGCATCCCTCGAGCCTCCCGCGGTCGACGGCAAAGTGCTCACCGGCTGGAACGGCCTCGCGATCGGCGCACTCGCACGGGCCGGTGCACGCCTGGCAGAGCAGGAGTGGGTGGATGCGGCGGCCGCCGCGGCCGAACACGTGCTGCGCGTCAACCGCGGTGATGCGGGTGAGCTGGTGCGGTCGTCTCTCGACGGCGCCCCCGCGACCGCCGTCGCCACCGCCGCCGACCTCGGGCTGCTCGCCGACGGACTGCTGGCTCTGGCGCTCGCCACCGGTGACGCGGAGTGGGCGGTGCGGGCGCTCGCCGTGCTCGCACAGCCGCTGACCGAGGATCCGGTGATGGCGGCGCGCGGTCTCACCGCGGTCGGCGACGACAGCGACGGCGATCTTCCCTCGGGGCCGGCTGCGCGGGCATCCGCCCATCTCGGCGCCTGGCTGCTGGGCGCGGGGGAGGAGCACCGCGAGCAGGCGGTGGCGCTGTGCGCCCCGCTCGTCGAGCGCGCGCTGCAGCATCCGCTCGCGTACGGCGCCGTGCTGCGCCTCGCCGCCGTGCTCGCCGGGCCACCGCGACAGGTCGTCGCGGTCTCGGCCCGTGACGGGGCTCTCGCGGATGCCGCCCGCGCGGCCGCCGCCGACGTGATCGCCGTGGTGACACCGGCGCAGGCCCGCGCGTTCGCGGATGCCGGCTTCTCGCTGTTCGAGGGCAAGGACGCAGCCGAGGGCGTCGCCTACGACTGCCGCGAATTCGTGTGCCGGCTGCCGACGACGGACCCGTCCGCGCTGTCCGTATGATGGCACGGGCTCGACCTGGCCCGGACGAGGAGGTCTCACGATGACCGAGGTGCCGCTGACGACGACGACCACGAAGGGTCTGCATCACGGGCTGACCCGTCGGCAGATCTCGATGATGGGACTCGGCGGCGCGATCGGGGCGGGTCTGTTCGTCGGATCGGGGCAGGCGATCGGCATCGCCGGCCCCGCTGTGCTGGTGTCGTACCTCATCGCCGGCACGGTCGTCATCCTCGTCATGGCGATGCTCGCCGAGATGGTCGCCGCTCGCCCCAGCTCCGGCGCGTTCAGCTCGTTCGCGCAGCGTGCGATGGGCCGCAGCGCGGGAAGCGCCGTCGGCTGGCTCTACTGGATCCAGCTCGTCGTGGTGATCGCCGCCGAGGCCACCGGCGCCGCCGGGATCATCGAGGGGTGGGTGCCCGGCATCCCGGCCTGGCTGTGGGTGCTGATCTTCGTGGCCGCGCTGACCGCCGTGAACCTCTTCGGCGTGCGCAACTACGGACGCTTCGAGTTCTGGTTCGCCGCGATCAAGGTGTTCGCCATCATCGCGTTCCTCGTGGTCGGCACCTGCGCGATCCTCGGATTCATCCCCGGGGTGCCGGCGAGCGGCATCGGCAACCTCGTCGCGCACGACGGGTTCGCGCCGTACGGCATCTCCGGCATCGCCGCCGCCCTGCTGATCGTCGTGTTCGCGTTCGGAGGCACCGAGGTCGTCGCGATCGCCGCCGCCGAGTCGGACGACCCGGCCCGCAACATCGCGCGCATCGTGCGCGAGGTCATGGTGCGCATCCTCGTGTTCTACCTCGGCTCGATCTTCGTGATCGTCGCCGTGCTGCCGTGGAACTCGCCGGAGGTGCTCGACGGCCCGTTCTCGGCCGTGCTCGCGACGCTGCGCGTGCCCGGTCTCGATCTGGTCATGTCGCTCATCGTCGTGATGGCGCTGCTGTCGGCGATGAACGCCAACATCTACGGCGCATCCCGCATGGCGTACTCGCTCGGCGAGCGCGGGCTCGCCCCCCTCGCGGTCACCCGAACCAGCGACCGGGGGGTGCCCTACGCCGCGGTGCTCGCGTCGGTCGCGTTCGGATTCGTGACGGTCGTGCTCAATTGGGCGTTCCCCGAGACGGTGCTCGGCCTGCTGCTGAACATCGTGGGCTCGACCGTGCTCGTGATCTGGACGGCGACGGTGATCTCGCAGATCATCCTGCGCAGACGCGCCGACCGCGACGGCGAAGAGCTGCCGATGCGCATGTGGGGATTCCCCTGGCTGTCGTGGGTGGCCCTCGCGCTGCTCGCGGTGATCATCGCCCTGGCGATGATCGATCCGACGGCGCGCACCCAGCTGCTGCTGACGCTGGCGCTCACGGCGGCATTGCTCGGCCTCGCCCGCCTGACACGCGGTAGGCGAGCACAGTAGTCTTGCAGGCCGGAGCGCGCACCCCGCGCGCGAGGGAGGACGCCCATGTCGGTTGGTCTGCTGGCGGTCGTCGACGACATCCTGAGTGCCGCGATGAAGGCATCCGCGAAGGCGGCGGGAGTCGTGATCGACGACGCCGCGGTCACCCCGCAGTACGTGCAGGGACTCACGCCCGCGCGCGAGCTTCCGGTGGTCGGCAAGATCGCGCTCGGCTCGATCGCCAACAAGTTCCTCATCATCATCCCCATCGCGATGGTGCTGACCGCGTTCGCCCCCTGGGTGCTGCCGTACCTGCTGGTGATCGGCGGCACCTATCTGTGCTTCGAGGGTGCCGAGAAGGTGCTCGAGTGGTTCGGCTTCGGCCACGGCCACGACGATGAGGGCACACGCGACGAGAAGCGGCTGGTGTGGGGCGCGATCCGCACCGACCTGATCCTGTCGACCGAGATCATGCTCATCTCGCTGGCGAGTCTGGACCCGAACCTCGGCACCTGGCAGACGCTGGGCGTGCTCGCGGTCATCGCGCTCGCCATGACCGCTCTGGTGTACGGCGCGGTGGGGCTGCTGGTCAAGCTCGACGACGTCGGCCTGAAGATGGCGAAGAACCCGGTGCGCAGGGTGCGCCACACGGGCGCCCGCATCGTGCGGTCGATGCCGCACGTGTTCCGGGCGATCAGCGTGGTCGGCACCGTGGCGATGCTGTGGGTGGGCGGTCACCTCGTCGTCGTCAACCTGGGCGAGGTGGGCCTGCACGCGCCGGCCGACCTGCTGCACGGGGTCGACGAGCTGCTCGCCTCGTTCGGCGGTTTCGTCGTCTGGCTGGGCAACACGGCCATGTCGGCCGTCGCGGGCATGCTGATCGGTCTGGTCGTCGTGGGGGTCGTTCTGCTCGTCGGGCGGATGCTGGGCACGCGCCCGACCTTCGACGAAGCGCGGCGCGGTCACCCTGACGCGCACGCGACACGGCAGCTCGTCGACTGATCGTTCGGGACCGCCGGGCGCTCAGCCCGCGTTGCGAGGATGCCGCCGAGCGGCCCGCTCGTTACCGCGGCGATAGTCTCCCGTGAGGCGGGCCATCAGCAGCTGCGGATCCTCGGTGCCGATCCGGCCGAGGAAGTCGTGCGCCTTCGCACCGCGCAGGGTCGCCGCCCGGATGCCGTGATGCAGGATCACGACCTCGTCACCTCGGACGACGTGCTCGAATCCGTGCGGTGCAGGCATGCCGATCAGTCTGCCGGAAAGTGGGCTCGCCCTCGGGTTGGCGACCCGAAGCCAGACGACTTGTGACGTGCGGTCTAGACCTGTCATCCAGCCGTTGCGAAGTACTGACGCACGGCCGCCATCGGCGCCGTCATGGGCTCTGCTCGCGCCCACGCGATCCCGACCTGCATGTCGGGTAGCGGATCGGCCAGCGTGACCGATCTGATCCGATGGCCCTCGAGCGACCACGGACGGTAGACCATGTCCGACAGGATGGTGACCGCGGACCCGCTGCCCACCAGGCTGCGGATGGCTTCGAGAGACGAGGTCGCGAGAAAGACCTCGCGGCCCAGCTCCGGCCAGTACGACCGGGTGGTCAGGTCGGCTTCGTCGACCGTGAGCAGGGCATACGGGTAGGAGCGCAGATCGGACAGGCGAAGATCACTGCGGTCGGCGAGCGGGTGCGTCGGAGCGACCCAGAGGCGCCGCGCCGATCGGGCGAGGGGTTCAGCGTCGAGGTCGTCGCTGCGGAGGTTGGACGTGAGCATCAGGCCGAGTTCCAGACGGCCCTCGAGCAGCCCCGCTTCGATCGCCGCGCGGTCCCGCTCGTACCACTCGAAGTTGACGCGAGGGAAGCGAGCCGTGATCTTCTGGATGTGCTGAGGCAGGAAGTAGCCCATCACGGTGTAGCTGGCACCGATGCGTACGGTGCCGCTCAGCTCGGCATCGCCCTCGATGTAGGTCTCGGCCTCGCTGACGAGCTCGAGGATCTGGCGTGCGCGGGGAAGCAGAGAGCGTCCGGCGTCGGTCAATTCGACGCCACGCACGCTCCGCGCGAACACCGCGTGCCCCAGACGGCTTTCGATCTCCTGCACAGCAGTGGTGATCGTGCTCTGCGCCACATACAGCTCACGCGCTGCCGCGCTGACCGCTCCCGCCTCCGCGACCGCGACGAAGTACCGAAGTTGACGCAGTGTGAAACCCATCGCCGTCCTCTCCTCTTGCGGAGAGAGTATCGGTTATCTCGATGGAGAGGCATTCGATACCGATTCTTTTCGTGTAGACGTCCGCTCCTTAGAGTCAGGAGAGGCGCCACCGACCGGTGGCGCGGACAGCTGGAGTGAGGCGGCGCATGAAGCGGACTGTCGATGTCAACAGCGACATGGGTGAGGGGTTCGGGGCGTGGGCGTTCGAGGGCGACGTGGATGCCCGTCTCATGCCGCTGGTGTCCTCGATCAATCTCGCCGCCGGCTTCCACGCGGGTGACCCGAGCACGATCGACCGGGTGACCCTGCTCGCGCAAGAGCACGACGTGGGAATCGGGGTGCACCCGGGTTTTCGAGATCTCGTCGGCTTCGGCCGTCGCCACATCGACGCTTCAGCTGACGAGCTGGTGTGCGACGTGCTCTATCAGCTGGGCGCCGTTCGCGCTCTGGTCGAGCGACGAGGCGCACGCCTGCAGCACATCAAGCTGCACGGAGCTCTCTACATGCACGCGGCTCGCGACGAGGCGTTCGCGCGCGCGCTCGTCGAAGGGCTCGACGAGGCAGACGCCGACCTGCCCATCTTGACCATGGCAGGCAGCGTGCTCGACCGGGTCGCGTCTGATCATGAGCATCCGGTGATCCGCGAGCTGTACGCAGACCGCCTCTACGGCGATGACGGACAGATCGTCTTCACAAGAGATGTCGGATCGCTGCGGCCCGAAGCCGTCGTCGCAAAGATCGAGCAGGCGTGCGCGGAGGCTACGGTACAGACCACTTCCGGCGCCAGCGTGCCGATCGTCTTCGACTCGATCTGCATACACAGCGACACCCCCGGCGCCGTCGCGCTGACCACTGCCGTGCGCGCCGCACTCGACCGCGCCGGCGTCGATGTGCGCACCTTCGCTTAATCGAACACGAGAGAACATGAAAGGGCCGATGATGTCCGAATCCCCATCCCTTGAAGAGATCACGATCCGAGAGCTTCTCGACGCCTACCAGACGCGAGCAACCACCGTCCGGGCGGTCGTGGAGGAGTACCTGCGGCGTATCGAGATGGTGGACCGCTCCGGTCCGAGACTCAACTCGATCGTGGCTGTCAGTGATAGCGCGCTGGCGCGCGCTGACGAGCTCGACCGCCAGCTGGCGGAATCGGGCTCCCTGGCCGGGCCCCTGCACGGCGTGGTCGTCGCGGTGAAGGACAACATCGACACCGTCGACATGGACACCACCTGCGGCAGCGAGGCGCTCGAGGGCCACCGTCCCGAGAAGGACGCGGTCGCCGTCACCCGGCTCAGGGACGCAGGCGCCGTCATCATCGCGAAGACGACGTTGCCGGATTTCGCGTCCTCGTGGTTCTCCTACTCCTCGGTCAGCGGAGAGACGCTCAACCCGCACCGGCTCAGCCATGACCCGGGTGGCTCGAGCTCGGGCTCTGCCGCGGCCGTCGCGGCGAACCTCGCCACCGTCGCGTTGGGCACGGACTGCGGCGGATCGGTTCGCCTTCCCGCTTCGTTCTGCAATCTCGTCGGGGTTCGTTCGACCCCCGGTGTGGTGCCCCGTACCGGCACGGGCTTCCTCGTCGAGTTCCAGGACACCGTCGGCCCGCTGGCGCGCACTGTGGAAGACGCCGTGGCGGTCTTCGACGTCATCGCCGGTTACGACGAAGGCGATGCCTTCTCGGTGTCGGCCACGATGGCTCGACCTGCTCACGGCTACCAGAACTCGCTCGGTGACCGCAGCATCGTCGGCACGCGAATCGGGCTGGTGATCAACGCGCTCGGCGACGACAGCGACGCACGATGCCGAGAGGTCAACGCGCTGGGCCGACAGTCCGCAGCGGACATGCGCGCGGCAGGTGCCGAAGTCGTCGAGGTCGAGATCCCCGACCTCGACACGCATCTGGCGGACACCAGCCAGTACGTCGCGTGCTCACGACACGACATCGACCTCTACCTCACCCAGCGGCCGACGCTGAGCCACCTCCGTGTCGCCGACATCGTGGAGAGCGGCAGGTATCACCCCGAACTCGATTTGCTGGAGGCCGTGAGCGCAGGTCCGGAAGACCCCGAATCCGACCCCGACTACACGGGAAGGTACGTCGCACGCGACAAGTTCACCCGCACCATCCTGAACGTCATGGATCGCCACGATCTCGACGCGCTGACCTACCCGACCACTCGCGTCCCCGCTCCGTCGAATGATGAGCGTCAGGAGTGGACTGTGCTGACCTTCCCCACCAACACCCTCATCGCCTCACAGGCTCTGCTGCCCTCGGTCACCGTTCCTGCGGGCTTCACTGCGGATGAGGTCCCCGTCGGCATCGAACTGGTCGGTCGTCCCCATTGTGAGGCGGATCTGTTCCGCTGGGCCGCGGGATACGAGCGCGCGTCGCAGCATCGGCGAGCGCCGGAACTGTAACGAGTAGGGCACCGGCCTCGCCGGTGTTCTTCGTCGCCTGCGCGGTGAAGAACACCGGCCGGGCGACGGCGCGTTCGGGTCAGATCCAGCCCGGGAGCCAGTTGTGGCTGAGCCAGAACGGGTAGGGCACGCTCATGCCGGTCCATACCGGGTAGAAGAACGCCGAGACGAGAACCACCGCGACGAGGTACACGGCGACGGTGCGCTGACCGGCCTTCCGCCGGTGCAGGGGAGCGGAGCGGCGGCCGGCGAGCTCACGCAGCGCGACCGTGAGCGCGAGGACCAGGACCGGCATCATGACGATCGTGTAGAACTGGAAGATCGTGCGGCTCGGCACGAGAAGCCACGGCACGTAGGTCGCCAGGAGCCCGACCAGCGCGATCGTATGCATCGGGCCGACCGGCCGGCGCTCGATGAGCCCTCGCACGAAGCGATACAGGAGGTACAGTGCGGCCGCCACGCCGCCGTACCAGATCAGCGGATTCGGCACCGACGAGATCACGGCGATGCAGTGATCCGTGCCGCAGTCGGTGGGATCCGAGCCCACCCAGATCGCGGTGGGCCGCAGCAGCAGCGGCCACTGCCACGCGGGACTCGCGTAGGCGTGCGGGCTGGACAGCCCGATGTGGAACCCGTACATCGATTCGTGGTACTTCCACAGCGCGACCAGGGGATTGGCATCCGCCCCGCGGTCGTAGCCGCCGGACGTGACCAGCCAGCCCGTCCACGACACGAGATACGCGATCATCGCCGGGCCCACCATCAGCACGAACGAGACCGGCCCCTGCCGCAGCGCGGCATCGCTCGGCCACAGCGGGATCCCCGCGCGGCGGCGTGCGAGCGCGTCGGTGACCACCGTGTACAGGCCGAAGACGGCCAGGGCGTACAGTCCCGACCACTTCACCGCCGACGCCGCACCGAGCGTCGCCCCGGCGGCGATCAGCCAGGGCCGTGACCACAGGACGGGCCCGACCAGCCGCACCGGAGCGTCGTCGCCGGCGGATCGGCGCGCCGCGACGATCCGGGCGTCGAGCAGCGGCAGCGAGCGATCCCGGTCGAGCAGCACGAACAGGAATCCGAGCAGGATGAAGAAGGTGAGGGCGCCGTCGAGCAGGGCGATCCGGCTCATCACGATGCCCAGGCCGTCGACCGCGAGCAGGCCGCCGGCGATCGTCGCGAACACCCGCGAGCGGGTCAGGTGCAGCGCGATGAGATAGAGCACGAGCACCGTCAGAGACCCGAGGATCGCGGTCGTCAGCCGCCAGCCCGCGCTGGAGCCCGGCCCCATCAGCGCCATGCCGAGCGCGATGATCCACTTCCCGAGCGGCGGATGCACGACGTACGACCCCGTCGTCTGCATCGCCGAGTCATCGCCGCGCGCCAGCTGCTCATCCGCGCCGTCGCCCCACGTGGCCTCGTAGCCGAGGTTCCACAGCGACCAGGCGTCCTTGACGTAGTACGTCTCGTCGAACATGATCTCGTGGGGATGCCCGAGGTTGATCAGCCTGAGCGCAGCGGCGAGCAGCATGACGACGAGCGGAGCGAGCCAGCCCAGCGCTCGCGCGCGCGTGGGATCTGCGAGTGCCCACGCAGCGAATCGCTCCCATCGCGTCGCGGAACGCGGCGTCGGGGGCGCGGGCAGGGTCACCTGCTCAGCCTAGGCAATCGGCATCGGAACGGCTGACGCCGCCCGCCTAAGCTGGACGGGTGATCATCCTCGCCGCGACTCCGATCGGCAATCTCGGTGACGCATCGCGCCGCCTGATCGAGGTGCTCGAGAACGCCGAGATCGTCGCCGCCGAAGACACCCGCACCACCCAGCGGCTGCTGCAGGCGCTGAAGATCGAGAACCGTCCGCGTCTGATCGCTCTGCACGACCACAACGAGAAGCACAAGGCGGCCGAGCTCGCCGAGCTGGCCGAACAGCACGACATCGTGGTCGTCAGCGACGCCGGCATGCCCGCCGTGAGCGACCCCGGCTACGGTCTGGTCGCCGCCGCCGTCGACCGCGGCGTGACCGTCACGGCCATCCCCGGTCCGAGCGCCGTGCTCATGGCTCTCGCGATCTCGGGCCTGCCCACCGACCGGTTCACCTTCGAGGGCTTCCTGCCGCGCAAGCCGGGGGAGCGGCGTTCGGCGCTGACGGGGCTTGCCGCTGAGCCGCGGACGATGGTGTTCTTCGAGTCGCCGTCCCGGCTCGCGTCGTCGCTCGCCGACATGGGTGCGGCCTTCGGCGCCGAGCGGCGGATCGCGGTGTGCCGCGAGCTCACCAAGCTCTACGAGGAGGTGCGCCGCGGCACCGCCGCAGACCTCACTGCATGGGCCGAGCAGGGTGTGAAGGGCGAGATCGTCGTGGTCGTCGAAGGAGCAGCCGCGGTCTCCGTCTCCGCTGACGACGCGCTCGCACAGGTGCAGGCGCTCGTGGCATCCGGCACTCGCCTGAAAGACGCCTGCGCCGAGGTCGCCGCGGCGACCGGTCTCACCTCCCGCGACCTGTACCAGGCCGCGCTCGCCGCGAAGCGGGCCTGATGCCCGCCGCCCTCTCGGTGCTGCCCCTCGTCGAGAGCACGGCATCTCGGCGAGTGAACGGCTCGTTCACGCGAACGACCCGTCCGTCCCCCGACGTCCCGTGCTCTCGACGGAGGGCGGTCGCATGACCGAGGCGATCGGTGCGGCATATGACGCGCGGGCGGCGGAATACGTCGCGCTGATCGGCGACATCGCGCAGACGGATGCCCGAGACCGGGCGCACATCGCCACGTGGCGCGACGAGACGCCGGGGCTGCTGCTGGATGCCGGATGCGGGCCGGGCCCGTGGACGCGCTTTCTGCATGATGGCGATCGCGACGTGCTCGGCATCGACCGCTCCGAGCAATTCATCGCGCACGCCTGCCGCGCGCATCCGCGCCTCGAGTTCAGGCAGGGCTCGTTCGCTGCACTTCCGCTGCCGGACGCCTCGCTCGGCGGCATCCAGCGCACCCCCGGCGAGGTCAGCTCGCGTCCACACGCCTCGCTCACCGCCGTCCGCGTCTGAGACCAGCCCGCAGGTCCCGTACACGACCCCACCGCCGAGGACATCACCGCTGACATCGCGTTTCACCTGAGTGGGCGGGAGGACGTTCCCGGAGTGAGCATCGGGGAGGGACCCGCGAAGCGGGAGGGGCACCCGTTCTGCGAGCGAAGGGAACGTCCTCCCGCCCGCCGCCCAGCACAAGAACGAGAACCAGGTCACGAATCAGAACGCTGCACAGTTCCCGCCTAGAATCGATCCCATGCCCGCAGGCGAGTCCTTCTACATCACCACGCCCATCTACTACCCTTCCGATGTGCCGCACATCGGTCACGGGTACACGACGGTGGCCGTCGACACGCTGTCGCGCTGGCACCGCCAGGCGGGTGACGACACCTGGATGCTGACGGGCACCGACGAGCACGGTCAGAAGATGCTGCGCGCAGCGGCGGCGAACAACGTCACTCCGCAGGAGTGGGTCGACAAGCTGGTCGGCGAGAGCTGGTTCCCGCTGCTGGAGACCCTCGACGTCGCGAACGACGACTTCATCCGCACCACGCAGCAGCGGCACGAGAAGAACGTGCAGGTGTTCTTCCAGAAACTGTACGACGCGGGCTACATCTACGCCGGCGAGTACGAGGCGCTGTACTGCGTGGGCTGTGAGGAGTTCAAACCCGAGTCCGAGATCGTCGACGGCGCCGGCCCCTTCGAGGGGCTGAAGGTGTGTGCGATCCACTCGAAGCCGCTCGAGCTGCTGCAGGAGAAGAACTACTTCTTCAAGCTCAGCGAGTTCCAGGACCGCCTGCTCGAGCTGTACAAGACCGAGCCCGACTTCGTGCGCCCCGACTCGGCACGCAACGAGGTCATATCGTTCGTCAGCCAGGGCCTGAAGGACCTGTCGATCTCGCGTTCGACGTTCGACTGGGGCATCCCGCTGCCGTGGGACGAGTCGCACGTCATCTACGTGTGGGTCGACGCGCTGCTGAACTATGTCACCGCGGTCGGCTACGGTGAGGACGACGCGACCTTCGACCGCCGCTGGCCGGGGTACCACGTGGTCGGCAAGGACATCCTGCGCTTCCACGCCGTGATCTGGCCGGCGCTGCTGATGGCGGCCGGCCTCGACGTGCCCAAGGGCGTCTTCGCGCACGGCTGGCTGCTGGTCGGCGGCGAGAAGATGTCGAAGTCGAAGCTCACCGGCATCGCGCCGACCGAGATCACTGACGTGTTCGGCTCGGACGCGTACCGGTACTACTTCCTCTCGGCGATCGCGTTCGGCCAGGACGGCTCCTTCTCGTGGGAGGACCTGTCGGCCCGCTACCAGGCCGAGCTCGCCAACGGCTTCGGCAACCTGGCGTCGCGCACGGTCGCGATGATCCAGAAGTACTTCGACGGCGTCGTGCCGGCGCCCGCCGAGTACACCGAGCGCGACCGGGTGGTGCAGAAGAAGGTGGCGGATGCCGCGGCCGCCGCCGACGCGGCCATCGAGCACTTCCGCATCGACGAGGCGATCGACGCGATCTGGACGATCGTCGACGACCTGAACCTCTACATCACCGAGAACGAGCCGTGGGCTCTGGCCAAGCAGGCCGACGCCGGCGACGACGCACAGCGCGAACGCCTCGCCGCCGTGCTGTACACCTGCGCGGAGGGCCTGCGCGCGCTCGCCGTGCTGCTGTCGCCGGTGATGCCGCAGTCGACCGCCAAGCTGTGGGACTCGCTTGGCGTCGAGGGCTCGCTCGGCGCGCTCACCGCACAGCCGATCCGCGAGACCGGCGCGTGGGGCGCGTTGCAGCCCGGTACCACCGTGTCGCCGCTCGCGCCGCTGTTCCCGCGCGTGGAGCAGACCGCCTGAGGCCCTCCGGTCGTCGATCGAGCGAAGCGAGGCGAAACGCATGGCGAACACCTACGTCCGGGCGCGCGACGCCGAGGGGCGCGGAGACCTCCGGTACCCGGCGGCTCCCGAGCCGCTGTCGGTGCCGGTGTACGACAACCATGCGCATCTCGAGATCACCGACGGCGTCGAGCCGCTGAGCCTGGAGGAGCAGCTCGACCGGGCCGCCGAGGTCGGCATCGCCGGTGTCGTCCAGGCCTCCGGTGACATCGAGTCGTCGCGCTGGGCGGTGGAAGCCGCGGCATCCGACCATCGCGTGCTCGCCGCCGTCGCCATCCACCCGAACGACGCGCCGAGTTACGCTGCCGAGGGGCGCCTCGACGAGGCGATCGCGGTGATCGACGAGCTCGCGGCGCACCCGCGCACGCGTGCGATCGGCGAGACCGGTTTGGACTACTTCCGCACCGACGAGGCGGGCCGGCCCGCGCAGCACGAGTCGTTCGAGGCGCACATCGCGCTGGCCAAGAAGCACGGCATCGCCATGCAGATCCACGATCGCGATGCGCACGACGATGTGCTCGAGACGCTGACGCGCGTCGGTGCCCCCGAGAAGACCGTCTTCCACTGCTTCTCGGGTGACGACGCGATGGCGCGGATCGCGGCGGATGCCGGGTACTGGCTCTCGTTCGCCGGCAACATCACGTTCAAGAACGCGCAGAACCTGAGGGATGCCCTCGCGGTCACGCCGTTGGATCGCATCCTCGTCGAGACGGACGCGCCGTTCCTCACGCCGGTGCCGCTGCGCGGACGGCCCAATGCGCCGTATCTCGTGCCGCTCACCGTGCGGTTCATGGCCGCGGAGCTCGACGTCGACATCGACGAGCTGTGCGCGCAGATCGCGGCGAACACGCTCGCGGTGTACGGCGAGTTCGCCTGACCCCTTCGGCCTACGCCGACTCCACCTCATCGAGCGCGGGCTTCGCGGCGGCGATGTCCGAGATCTGCCGCCACATCAGCGCGAGCGTCAGCGCGGATCCGGCGAACGCGAACCACCATGGCGCGGTCAGTCCCCACGCCTGCGCGATGAGCCCACCGAGCGCCTGACCGAGAACCATGCCGCCGAAGACGCCCACCATGTTGACCGACGCGACCCTGCCCTGCAGCTCGTGCGGCACGAGACGCTGGCGCACGGTGGTCGAGATCGTGCCCCACACGAACGCGTAGGCGCCGAAGCCGAACATGATCACCAGCGCGACGACGCCGTTCGTCGTGAGTGCGAAGCAGAGGTGCATGACCACCTCGAGCGTCAGGCACACCTTCATGATCGTGGCGAACGACACATGCCGCTCGAGCCATCCGAAGCTCAGCGTGCCCAGCAGGCCGCCGACGGCCGACGCCGTGGTCAGCGCGCCGAAGCCGACCGGGCCCATCCCGAGGTGCTCGGTCGCGTACAGCACGAGGATGCCCCAGGGTGCAGCCCAGGTGACGTTGAACGCGAGGATGATCACGATCAGCGTGCGCACCGGCTTGTTGCGCCACGCCCAGCGCAGCCCCTGACCGATGTCGTGGCGCACCCTCGTGGGTTCCGCACGCGACGGCACGGGCTGGCGGGCGATCCGCGACACGAGGATCAGCCCGAGAGTGACGGCGAGCACCTGGGCGAGGAACGGCCAGAACGACCCGACAGCGAACAGGAACGCGCCCAGCGGCGGGCCGGCGAGCTGGTTCGCGACGAGGAAGCCGGCCTGCAGTCGCGCGTTGCCGACGCCGAGGTCGGCGGGCTCGACCATCATCGGCAGCAGGGTGCTCGTGCTCGTGTCGGCGAACACCTCGGCGGTGCCGTACAGGAACGACACGACCAGCACGATCGCGATGTTCGCGGTGCCGGTCACGAGCAGCACCACAAGAGCGGCGACGATGACCGCCCGGATGCCGTGCGCGAGCATCACGAGCATCCGCCGCTCGACGCGGTCCGCGATCGCTCCCGCGTGCAACCCGAACAGCAGCCACGGCAGGAACTGCAGCATGGCACCCGAGGCGACGAGCAGGGGTGATGAGGTCATCGAGGCGATCAGCAGCGGAGAGGCGGCGAGGGCGATGCCGTCGCCGATGTTGCTCGTCCACGCCGCCGACATAAGCCACCGGAAGTCGCGGCCGAGCCTGCGCGGGGCGATCAGCTCTCCGAGTGCGGTCACCCGCTTGATCTTAGACGTCGGGCCGGATGCGCGAGAATGGATCCATGACCGTCTCCCTGCTCGGCGCCACCGAGATCCGCCGCCTTGCCGCCGAGCTCGACGTCACCCCCACGAAGAGGCTCGGGCAGAACTTCGTCGTCGACGCCAACACCGTCCGCAAGATCGTGCACGCGGCGGGCGTGCAGCCGGGGGAGCGGGTCGTCGAGATCGGGCCGGGGCTGGGATCGCTGACCCTCGCGATCCTCGAGGCGGGCGCCGCGGTCACCGCGGTCGAGATCGACCACCGCCTCGCCGAGCGGCTGCCGCAGACCGCGCGCGAGCGCGGCGTGGCCGACGGCGCGCTGACGGTGCTGGATGCCGATGCCATGCGCGTCACCGAGCTGCCCGGCGAGCCCACCGTGCTCGTCGCCAACCTGCCGTACAACGTCTCGGTGCCGGTGCTGCTGCACTTCCTCGAGACGTTCGCGTACCTCGAGCGCGGTGTCGTGATGGTGCAGGCGGAGGTCGCCGAGCGTCTGGCCGCGAAGCCGGGGTCGAAGATCTACGGCGCGCCGAGCGTGAAGGCCGCCTGGTACGGCCCGTGGCGGCTGTGCGGCACCGTGTCGCGGCAGGTGTTCTGGCCGGTGCCGAACGTCGACAGCCTGCTCGTCGGCTTCGAGCGGGACGAGACCCCGCGCGGTGCGGACGACGAGCGTCGGCGCACCTTCCAGATCGTCGACGCCGCCTTCAACCAGCGCCGGAAGATGCTGCGTCAGGCCCTGTCGGGGCTCTATGGCGGCTCGGCCGCGGCATCCGCCGTCCTGGAAGCGGCCGGGGTCGCGCCCACCGCACGCGGCGAAGACCTCACCGTCGACGACTACCACCGCATCGCGCTGGTGCAGCCCGAAGCGACACCGGTGCCGATAGCCTGACACCGTGACCGAGAAGCGCTTCACCCCCGAGATCCACCGGCCGTGGTCCGCGTCGTCGGAGCTGTGATGGCGCCCAGACCGGATGCCGTGCACGTCAGGGCTCCCGGCAAGATCAACGTCTATCTGGGTGTCGGTCCGCGCCACGACGACGGCTACCACTCCCTGGCCACCGTCTTCCAGGCAGTGTCACTGTACGAGGACGTCTACGCGTCCTTCTCCGACGGGTTCAGCCTGGAGGTGGAGGGGGAGGTCGACGTCTCAGGCGTGCCCCTCGACGACCGCAATCTGGCGATGCGGGCCGCCAAGCTTCTCGCGCAGACGGCCGGAGTGGATGCCGGGGTGCACCTGCGCATCCGCAAGGGCGTTCCCGTGGCCGGCGGGATGGGTGGCGGCTCTGCGGACGCGGCCGCCGCGCTCGTCGCGTGCGACGTGCTGTGGGGCACCGAGCTGGGCGCGCACCGGCTGCACGACCTGGCGGCGCGTCTCGGCGCCGACGTGCCGTTCGCGCTGCACGGGGGCACGGCCGTCGGCGCGGGGCGTGGCGATGAGCTGACCCCCGCGCTCGCCCGCGGACGCTTCGACTGGGTGCTCGTGCTGAGCGCGCAGGGCCTGTCGACCCCGGAGGTGTACGGTCGGCTCGACCTGCTGCGCGCCCAGGAGGGGGCCGTGGCCGATGAGCCGCCGATGTCGCTCGACGTGCCGTTTCCCGTGTTGCACGCACTGCGCGCAGGGGATGCTCACGACCTGGCCGCGGCGATGATGAACGAACTCGAGGCGGCCGCGGTCATCGACCGTCCCGATCTCGGCGCGACGCTCATCGACGGCATCCGCTTCGGCGCCCTCGGCGGCCTCGTCTCCGGCTCCGGGCCGACGATCGCGCTGCTGTGCGAGAGTCCCGAGCACGCCCGCTCGGTGCAGGATCAGCTGCGCAGCTCCGGCCGTCGGGCGCTGCACGTGCACGGGCCGGTGCCCGGCGCCCGACTGGTGGGATGAACGCAGAGAGGGATCCGCCCGGTCGGGCGGATCCCTCTCTCATGCGCGACGGCTGTCATCGACCACCAGCGCGGCGGCAGGTCAGCGGACCGTGCCGGCGCGGCGCTTGTTGTAGATGTCGAACGCGACCGCGAGCAGCAGCACGAGACCCTTGACGATCTGCTGAGCCGCCTGCGGCACACCCATCAGCTGCATGCCGTTGGACATCACGGCCATCACCAGACCCCCGACGAGCGCGCCGCCCACCCGGCCCACACCGCCCATGGTCGACGCGCCGCCGATGAAGCAGGCCGCGATCACGTCGAGCTCGAACATGTTCCCCATGCCGGGCTGCGCGCCGTTGGAGCGCGACGAGAACACCGCCGCGGCGATGCCGGTGAGGAAGCCCATGTTCACGAAGATCCAGAAGTTCACGCTCTTGACGTTCACACCCGACAGGCGAGCGGCCGAGAGGTTGCCGCCGACCGCGTAGACGTGACGACCGAACACCGTGCGGTTGGTGACGACCTGATACACCAGGATCAGCACGGCCACGATGATGAGCACGATCGGGAATCCGCGGTTGTAGGCGAGTGCCCACGCGAAGGCGAGCAGTACCGCCGAGACGACGACGAGCTTGAGGATGAACAGGAACGCGGACTCGACCCGCTGGTTGTACCCCTGGCGTGCACGGCGGGTGCGCAGGGAGCTGACGATGAGCCCGACCACGGCGATGAGGCCGATGACCAGCGTGAAGATGTCGACGGTCTGCGGCAGGGCCTTGAGCCCCTGGCCCTGTCCGATGGTGATCGAGCCGAAGAGGCTGTCGAGGAATCCGCTGGCGACGTTGCGGTAGTCCTGCGGGAACGGCGACAGCGACACGTTGTTCAGCACCAGCCAGGTGAGACCGCGGAACAGCAGCATGCCGGCCAGGGTGACGATGAACGCCGGGATGCCGACGAACGCCACCCAGAAGCCCTGCCAGACACCGACCAGGATGCCGACGACGATGGCGGCGATGATGCCGACCCACCAGGGCATGCCGTTCTTGATCACGAGCACGGCCGAGACCGCTGATGCGAAGGCGAGCACCGAGCCCACCGACAGATCGATGTGCCCGCCGACGATGACGAGGATCATGCCGAGCGCCATGATCAGGATGTGGGCGTTCTGCAGGACGATGTTCGTCACGTTCTCGGGCGAGAGCAGCTTGCCGCCGGTGGTGATCGTGAAGATCGCGACGATCGCGATGAACGCGATGTAGATGCCTGACGTGCGCAGATTCTGCGTCAGCAGATCCTTCACCTCGGTGAAGACGTTGTTCACGCTGCTGCCTCCTTCGTGGAGTTCGGTTCGATGGTCATGAGCGACATGAGCTTCTCCTGGGTCGCCTCGGCGACGGGGAGCTCACCGGTGATGCGCCCGTAGGCGAGGGTGTAGACGCGGTCTGAGAGCCCGAGCAGTTCGGGGAGCTCGCTCGAGACCACGATCACGGCCTTGCCCGCGGCGGCGAGCGCGTTGATGATCTCGTAGATCTCGTACTTCGCGCCCACGTCGATGCCGCGGGTGGGCTCGTCGAGGATCAGGACGTCCGGGTCGGTGTACAGCCACTTGGCGAGCACGACCTTCTGCTGGTTCCCGCCGGACAGATTGCCGACGATCTGCGCGACCGTCGGCGACTTGATGTTCAGGTCGCGACGGTACTGCTCCGCGACCTTGATCTCCTCGTTGCCGTCGACGAAGACGCCGCCGGTGACGAGCTTGCCCAGAGCCGAGGATGAGATGTTCGTCTTGATGTCCGTGATCAGATTGAGGCCGTACTGCTTGCGGTCCTCCGACACGTAGGCGAGTCCGTTGTCGATCGCCTCCCGCACGGTCCGGGTGGAGATCTGCTTGCCGCGGAGGAACACCTTGCCCGAGGCGTCCCGGCCGTAGCTGCGGCCGAAGACGCTCATCATGAACTCGGTGCGGCCGGCGCCCATCAGCCCGGCTATGCCGACGATCTCGCCGGCGCGCACCGAGAGCGATGCACGGTCGACGATGACGCGACCGGCCTGCGTCGGATGCATGACAGACCAGTTCTCGACGCGGAAGATCTCCTCGTGGATGTCGGGGGTGCGCTCCGGGAAGCGGCTGTCGAGCGACCGCCCGACCATGCCGCGGATGATGCGGTCCTGGGTGGCGTCCGGTCCGTGCATGTCGATCGTCTCGATCGTCTCGCCGTCGCGGATGATGGTCGTCGAGTCGGCGATGTCGACGATCTCGCCCAGCTTGTGGCTGATGATGATGCTGGTGATGCCCTGGTCGCGCAGGTCGCGCAGCAGGCCCAGCAGGTGCTCGGAGTCGGTGTCGTTCAGCGCGGCGGTCGGCTCGTCGAGGATGAGCAGGCCGACGTCCTTCGTGAGCGCTTTGGCGATCTCGATGAGCTGCTGCTTGCCGACCCCGAGCTGACCGACGATCGTCGTCGGGTTCTCGTGCAGCCCTACTCGGGCCAGCAGCTCAGCGGCTCGGGCATTGACCTCGTGCCAGTCGATGAGGCCGCCGCGACCGAGGATCTCATTGCCGAGGAAGATGTTCTCCGCCACCGAGAGGTAGGGCACGAGGGCCAGCTCCTGGTGGATGATGACGATGCCGGCGCGCTCGGAGTCCTTGATGGCTCCGAATTCCTGCGTGGTGCCGTCGAAGATGATGTCGCCCTCGTACGTGCCGTGCGGGTACACACCGGACAGCACCTTCATGAGGGTGGACTTGCCGGCGCCGTTCTCGCCGCAGATGGCGTGGATCCGGCCGCGCTCGACGCTCAGGTTCACCTTCTTGAGAACCTTGACGCCGGGGAAGTTCTTGGTGATGTTGCGCATCTGGAGGATGACGTCGGACATCGATGCTCCTGTCTCTGGGACCGCGGACCCGCGGGATTCGCCGAGCCGCCTGTCGCGGCGCGGCGAATCCCGCGGTGTTCGTGCGAGTGGTTACTCGGCGACGCCGGCTGCGACCTCGGCCTCGGTCCAGTACCCCGAGTCGATCAGCAGGGGCTTGATGTTGTCGGTGACGACGATGTCCGACTCGAGCAGGAACGACGGGACGACCTTCTCGCCGTTGTCGTAGGTCTCGGTGTCGTTCGCCTCGGGCTTGTCGCCATCGGCGAAGGACTCCGCCGCGGTCACGGCCTGGGAGGCCAGCTTGCGGGTGTCCTTGAAGATCGTGGCGTACTGCACGCCGTCGGCGATCATCTTCACCGAGGCGATCTCGGCGTCCTGACCGGAGACGACCGGCAGGCCTTCCTCGATGGTCGAGCCGTAGCCCGCGTTCTCGAGGGCGGTGATGATGCCGCGCGACAGTCCGTCGTACGGGGAGAGCACACCGTCGAGCTGCTTCGAGCCGCCGTCATACGTGCTGGTCAGCAGGTCCTCCATGCGCTTCTGCGCCACGGCCGGGTCCCAGCGCAGCGTCGACACGGTGTCGAAGTCCTTCTGGCCCGAGCCGATGGTCAGGCGACCGTCCTCGAGGTAGGGCTTCAGGGTGTCCATCGCCCCGTCGAAGAAGAATCCCGCGTTGTTGTCGTCGGGCGAACCGGCGAACACCTCGATGATCTTCTTGTCGGCGAGGTCGGTCTCCTTGCCGTCCGCGTCGAGGTAGCCGAGTCCCTGCAGAAGGCTCTGCGCCTGCTGCACGCCGACGTTGTAGTTGTCGAACGTGACGTAGAAGTCGACGTTCTTGGTGCCGTTGATCAGCCGGTCGTAGGCGATGACCGGGATGCCCTTGCTCGCGGCGTTGTCGAGCTGGGTGGCCAGCGCGGTGCCGTCGATCGACGCGACGATGAGGATGTCGGCGCCGTTGGTGATCATCTGGTCGAGCTGCTGCTGCTGACGAGGAATGTCGTCGTTGGCGAACTGCAGGTCGACCTCGTAGCCGAGCTCCTCGAGCTGGGACTTGACGGCGTCGCCGTCAGCGATCCAGCGCTCGGAGGTCTCAGTCGGCATGGCGACGCCGACGAGGATGTCCTCTGCGGCGGCATCACCGCCGGAACCCGAGCCCGACTCGTTGCTGCTGGAGCACGCGGCGAGGCCCAGAGCCAGGGCGAAGGCGCCGGTGGCCGCGAATGTGCGCAGGACGGTGTTTCTCATTGCGATCTCTCTTCCTCGAAAGGTGGCTTGATGCGGCGGACTGCACTGTCGACTCAAGGAGGCGCTTTCGCGCGTCCGCTCTGGGAGCATTGCATATTGACGAGCCTGCGGACAAATAAATCTGCTGTACCTGCGAACAAATTAACCGATTCGATATCATTCCGGAAGCCGAGCAACGCAGAGGTGATCTCGATGGCTGAACCGCTTCTGCGGATGACGGACGTGACGAAGCGGTTCCGGGGAGTCGTCGCGCTCTCCGGTGTCTCCATCGACGTCCACGGCGGGGAGGTGCACGCGATCTGCGGCGAGAACGGCGCCGGCAAGTCCACGCTGATGGAGATCCTCAGCGGTGTCCACCCGCAGGGCAGCTTCGAGGGGACGATCGCGCTCGACGGCCGCCAGGTCGCCTTCCGTTCCCTCTCCGACAGCGAAGCCGAGGGGATCGTCATCGTGCACCAGGAGCTGGCTGTCGTGCCGCAGCTGACGGTCGCCGAGAACATCTTCCTCGGCAATGAGATCACCCGCCACGGGCTGCTCGATCGGGAGACAGCGAACCGGCGCGCCGCCGCGGTGATGGCACGCGTCGGCCTGGACGAGAGCCCGACCGCGCGCACCGGTGACCTCGGCATCGGCAAGCAGCAGCTCGTGGAGATCGCGAAGGCGCTCGCCAAGAACGTGCGCCTGCTCATCCTCGACGAGCCAACCGCGGCGCTCGGACGTGACGATTCCGACCGGCTGCTGGCGCTCGTGAAGCAGCTGCGAACCCAGGGCATCACCTGCGTGCTCATCTCGCACCGGCTGCGCGAGGTGCTGAGCGTCGCCGATCGCATCACCGTGATCCGCGACGGGGCGACGATCGAGACCATGCGCACGGACGATCCCGAGACAGACGAGCGGCGGGTCATCCGTGCGATGGTGGGTCGGCCGCTGGACGATCTGTTCCCTCCGCGCGAGCCCGACATCGGCGAAGAGCTCTTCCGTCTCGAGAACTGGACCGTTCATCATCCGGCCGACCCGACCCGTGTGGTCATCGACGACGTGACGCTGTCCGTGCGTTCGGGCGAGATCATCGGCATCGCGGGGCTCATGGGCGCTGGGCGCACGGAGCTGGCGATGAGCGTGTTCGGCGGGTCGTACGGCTCGGTCATAACCGGCGCGGCATACAAACGCGGGGAGCGCATCGAGCTGCGCTCGGTGCGCGAGGCGATCCGGAACGGCATCGTCTACGCGCCCGAAGACCGTCGGCGCGACGGGCTCAATCTGCTCGCCAGCGTGCAGTCGAACGTGTCAGCGGCAGCGCTGGGGCGCCTCTCCGACCACGGGCTCGTCGACGAGGTGCGCGAACACAAGATCGCCGAGGCGTACCGGTACAAGCTCAACATCAAGACACCGAGCGTCGCATCCCGGACGGGGCTGCTGTCAGGCGGGAACCAGCAGAAGATCGTCCTGTCGAAGTGGATCTTCACCAATCCGGACGTCCTCATCCTCGACGAGCCGACCCGCGGGATCGACGTGGGGGCGAAGTACGAGATCTACGGGTTCATCAACGAGCTGGCGGCACAGGGCAAGGCGATCATCGTCATCTCGTCCGAGCTCCCCGAGGTGATCGGACTGTCCGACCGCATCTACACCCTCGCGCACGGGCGGATCACCGCTGAGATCGCGCGGCCGGATGCCACTCAGGAGCTGCTCATGTCGCACATGACGGTCGAGCGCGCATGAACGCCGATCCTTTCACGGCCGGCCGCGGAGCATCGCCTCCGCCCGTTGCGGTCACCCGCACGACGAACGAGGACGTGCGGGCGCAGAATCTCTCGGCGGTCCTGCAGCTCGTGCATGCGGCCGGTGCTCAGTCGCGGTCGGAGATCGGCGCCGTCACCGGGCTGAACCGCTCGACGGTCACCGCTCTCGTGCAGGAGCTGCTGGACCTCCGCCTGGTGCGGGAGCAGTCGGTCAAGCCCACCGGACGCGTGGGGCGCCCCTCCCTCGGCGTGGCAGCCGACGACGACGTCGTGGCGCTGAGCATCGTCGCCGATCCACGCGCGGTCTCGGTGGCGCTGGTCGGCCTCGGGTCGGCCGTGCACTCACGGGTGCGGCACGACCTGGCGTCCCCGCCGAGCCCGCGACGGTTCGCGCACGTGGTCTCCTCCCTGGTCGACGGGATGCGAGCCGACATCGATCGCCACTACCGACTCGTCGGCGCGGGGATCGCGGTGCCCGGGCTGGTCGACTCGCGGGGCACGGTGCTCCTGTCGCCGTCTCTGAGCTGGCGGCGCGAGCAGCTCGCGCATCGCCTGAGTGACGTCCTGCGGATGCCCGTTGCAGTGGGCAACGAAGCCAGCGTCGGGGCGATGGCCGAAACGCGCTTCGGTGTGGCCCGCGGTGTGCGGAACGTGCTCTACCTGAGCGGCTCGATGACCGGCATCGGCGGTGGTCTCGTCATCGACGGATCGCTGCTGCGGGGCACCTCGGGCTTCGCGGGCGAGTTCGGCCACACCGTGGTCAACCCCTCCAGCGCCTTGTGCAGCTGCGGACGACGCGGATGCCTGCAGGTGGAGGTGAACCCCGCGACCGTCCTCGCGCTTCTCGGTCGCCGGGGCTTGGACGAAGACGAGCTCGACATCGAGTTGAGCGTCGTCCGCGACCCGGTCGTGCTCGCCGAGGTGGCCAGGCAGGTCGACGTGCTCTCGATGGCGTTGACGAACTTCGTCAACGCGTTCGCGCCCGAGATGGTCGTGCTCTCGGGCTACTTGGGCGTGCTGCTGTCCACCAGCCGCGAGCGGCTCTCCGAAGCGGTGCGCCTGCATCCCGTGGGGTCGGAGGGCCGCACCGTGCGGCTCGAGCGCGCCCGCATGCGATCGCACCTCATGCAGATCGCGCCCGCTGAGCTGGCCTTCGAGGCGGTGCTGAACGATCCGTCCGTCGCTGCATCGCAGCTGTGATGCTCGAGCTCCGTCGGCTTCGCCGCGTGTGAGGATGGGGTGATGGCTGCACCGAAGAACTGGCGTGTGCGTCTGGCCGATGCGATCCGCGTCGACGCCGCATCGCGACCCGAGACCCAGGCGATCCTCTCGGTCGATGAGATGTATGCGCGGCGAGTCATCGAACTCGCGATGCGCATCGCGGAAGCGCTCATCGCGGTCGGCGCAGCGGCCAACGAGGTGGTGCTCTCCGCGACGCGGGTGGCCGCCGCGTTCGGCATCCGTCCTGTGCACGTCGACATCACCTTCAACTCCATCGCCGTGTCGTACCAGGGCGGCGAGTCCGACCCGCCGTTCACGGCGATCCGCGTGGTGCGAGCGCCTGTGCCGGACCACGCCAAGCTGCAGCAGCTGCAGGCTCTCGTGGTGGCGATCGAGGCAGGGCTCGCGCTGCCGGAGGCGCGGGTGCGCTTCCATGCCATCCGACGCATGCCCTTCCGGTACCGCCCGACGGTGATCGTGCTCGCACAGGCACTGCTGGCCGTCGGCGTCTGCCTGCTCTACGGCGCCTCGGCGATCACCACGCTCATCGCCTTCCTCGCCGCGTGCGGTGCCGCGCTGACCCAGCGATGGATGGCGCGCATGCACGTGCCCTTCTTCTTCTCGCAGGCCGCAGGCGCGCTCGTGGTCACGGCGTTCGCCGCCGCCGCGAACGTCCTGCGCAGTCAGGGCATCGCGCCTTTCGACCGGGCCGGCATCGCCGTGATCGTCGCGGCCGGGATCGTGCTCATGCTCGCCGGAATGTCGGTGGTGGGAGCCGCGCAGGACGCGATCGACGGCTTTGCGCTCACGGCGGGCGGACGCATCCTGGATCTGGCGCTGCTGACGCTCGGCGTCGTCGTCGGGATCGTGGGCGGCGTCGCTCTCGCGCAGCGGCTGGGGATCGGCTTCACGCTCTCGACCGAACCGCCGGCCCTCGGTCCCGGTTCGATGCAGGTGGCCGGCGTCGTGCTGATCGCCGTCACCGTCGCCGTGTGGAACGGCGCGACCTCGCGCACCATCCTCGTCTCCGCGCTGCTCGGTGCGATCGCATGGGGCGGGTTCAGCGCCGGTACGGTCGGCGGATTCGGCGTGCCCATCGCCAGCGCGGCGGGCGCGCTCGTCGCGAGCTTCGTCGGCACGCTCATCGCGCACCGGCTGCACGTGCCCTCGATCGCCGTCACGACCGCCGCCATCGTCCCGATGGTGCCGGGGTCAGTCGTGTACCGCGGCCTGCTGGGGATCGTGGAGGCGGAGGACGACCCGATCGCGCTCATCGTCGGATTCGCCGATCTGCTGCAGGCAGGAGCGGTCGGCCTGGCACTGGCATCCGGCGCATCCCTCGGCCTCGTTCTCGGCGCACCGGTGCGTGACACGCTGCAGAGCGTCGTGCGTCGTCGCGGCCGCATCCGCTGAGCCGCGGTCGCCGTCGCGTCGCGGATATGCTGAGTGCCGCAGACTCTGCGGCACCGAGGAGGGATCAGTGAGCGAGGTGACCGCGTCCGGCGACGCCCCTGACTCCTTCGACCGCATCGCCGCCGACCTCGTCGCGCTCAAGGAGGCCACAACGATCTCATACGCCGAGATCGGACGGCGGATCGGCGAGCAGCGGATGGACCGCGGGGTCGCCGACGCAGCCGCCTTCCCGCCGCGCAGCACTGTCTACGACGCATTCCGCGCCGGTCGAACCCGCATGGATCCCGTGCTGCTGCACGACATCGTCACCGCCCTGGGCGCGCGGGAGGACGAGGCGCAGCGATGGGTGGAGCGTCCCCGACGGCTGCGGCGCACCACCGACCAGACTCCCCGGGCGCGTGTGGCGCCCAGGCCGCCGTCTCGCGCCGACGATGGGCGAACGCGGAGCAGGCACCGCCTAGCCTTGAGGTGATGGCACATCTACTGGGGGCTGAGGCCCTGCACCTGGAGTATCCGACCAAGGTCGTCTTCGACTCCGTCACGATCGGCGTCGACGAGGGCGACCGCATCGGCATCGTCGGCCGCAACGGCGACGGCAAGTCGAGTCTGCTCGCGATGCTCGCGGGGCGGCGAGAGCCGGATGCCGGGCGCGTGACCGTGCGAGGCGGCACGAGCATCGGCGTGCTCGACCAGGCCGACACCCTCGATGACGACCTCACCGTCGGCCGTGCCGTGGTGGGGGACACGCCCGAGCACGAGTGGGCGGGGGATGCGAAGGTGCGCGACGTCATCGCCGGTCTCGTCGCCGATCTCGGTTGGGACGCACCGGTCACCTCGCTCAGCGGCGGGCAGCGCCGCCGGGTGTCGCTGGCCCGGCTGCTCGTCGGCGACTGGGACATCATCGCGCTCGATGAGCCCACCAACCACCTCGACGTCGAGGCGATCACCTGGCTCGCCGCACATCTGAAGGGCCGCTGGCCGAAGAACGCCGGGGCGCTGCTGGTCGTCACCCACGATCGCTGGTTCCTGGATGAGATCTGCACGGCGACGTGGGAGGTGCACGACCGCATCGTCGAGCCGTTCGAGGGCGGGTACGCCGCCTACATCCTGCAGCGCGTCGAGCGCGACCGGATGGCTGCCGCGTCCGAGGCGAAGCGGCAGAACCTCGCCCGCAAGGAGCTGGCCTGGCTGCGCCGCGGAGCGCCCGCGCGCACCAGCAAGCCGAAGTTCCGCATCGACGCGGCGAACGCCCTCATCGCCGATGTGCCGCCGATCCGCGACTCCATCTCGCTGCAGTCGCTGGCCGTGTCGCGTCTGGGCAAGGACGTGGTCGACCTGCTGGACGCCGGGGTGACCTACGGCGACAGGACCGTGCTGCAGGACGTCGAGTGGCGCGTCGCTCCGGGGGAGCGCACCGGCATCCTCGGCGTCAACGGTGCGGGCAAGTCCACCCTGCTCGGTCTGGTCTCGGGCACCGTCGACCCCACCAGCGGGCGGGTGAAGCGCGGCAAGACCGTGCAGGTGCGCACGCTCACCCAGCAGGTCGATGAGCTCGAGCAGCACTGGAACACCCCGGTGCGCACCGTCATCGACGGCCTGCGCACCTCGTACACGTTCGGCACGGGTTCCAAGGCTGCAGAGCTCACCCCAGGGCAGCTGCTGGAACGGCTCGGCTTCACCTCAGCGCAGCTGTCGACCCCGGTGAAGGACCTCTCGGGCGGTCAGCAGCGCCGGCTGCAGCTGCTTCTCGTGCTGCTCGATCAGCCGAACGTGCTCATCCTCGATGAGCCGACCAACGACATGGACACCGACATGCTCGCCGCCATCGAGGACCTCCTCGACTCGTGGCCCGGCACGCTGCTGGTGGTCAGCCACGACCGATACTTCCTCGAGCGGGTCACCGACCAGCAGTACGCCGTGCTGCGTGGACGGCTGCGGCATCTTCCCGGCGGCATCGACGAGTACCTGCGGCTGCGCGACCTCGAGAAGCGCGAGCAGACGGCGTCGTCCTCGGGTGGAGCCGCCGCCCATGCGCTGTCTGGGAGGGCATCCGGTCTGGAGGGGGCCGCGCGGCGCACGGCCGAGAAGGAGCTCGCGGCGCTCGAGCGGCGCATGCAGAAGCTGAACGATCAGATCGAACGGGCCAAGCACGCGCTGGCCGATCACGATCAGTCGGACTACACCGGCCTCGGCGAGCGGATGCAGCAGATCCAGGCGCAGCAGGACGAGGTCGACGAGCTCGAGCTGCGCTGGTTCGAGCTCACCGAAGAGCTCGGCTGAGCGGCACCTCGCCTCGGGTCACCGACCGAGCGCGTACACGATGAGCAGCATCGTGACGACGAAGCCGCACGCGTAGTTGATCCACAGGAAGTGCCGCCAGCCGCGGTTCGCCGCACCCGACTCGGCATCCGACACCGAGCGGTAGGGCGCCGCCGCCCACAGATACGGCAGGGCGAGCACCGCGGCCAGCGCGCCGGGGAACCCGGTGACGAGCATGAGCACTCCAGCAGCGGCCCAGCAGGCGAGCGCGAGGCGCACGGTGCGCGCGGCGCCCAGCGCGGTGGCGATCGACGAGATGCCACCCTCGCGGTCGGGCACCACATCCTGCACCGCGCCGAACGCGTGGCTTGCGACCCCCCACAGGAAGAACGCGCTCAGCAACGCGACGAGTCCGGGGGTCACCGTGCCGCCGGCGAGGGCGAAGCCGTACACCGCGGGACTCACGAAGTGGATGCTCGAGGTGACCGAGTCGAGCACCGGCACCTCTTTGAAGCGGAACGGCGGCGCCGAGTACGCGACGACCGCGAACAGGCTGATCGCCAGGATCAGCCACGACAGGGGCGAGCCGAGCACGATCAGCGCGACGACGAACGGCGCACTCAGCGCGATCGACGTCACGAGCACGGTGCGGTGCCGCTGCGGCGACAGCAGCGCCCCCTCGACTCCGCCCTTGCGCGGGTTCGCGAGGTCGGAGGCGTAGTCGAACACGTCGTTGATGCCGTACATCGCCAGGTTGTACGGCACGAGGAAGAACAGGGTGCCCACCACCCAGCGGGCGTCGACGCCGCCCGCGACGAGCAGATACGCGGCCGCGAACGGGTACGCGGTGTTGATCCAGCTGAGCGGCCGCGATGCGGCCAGCAGATCACCGATCATCGGCCCGCTCCCTCCGCAGCCGCGACCACAGCGCCGGCAGCAGGATGACCGCCGCGAGCGGATAGGCGAAGTCCTCGAGCGGGGCTTCGCCGATCCGGATGCCCGAGATGTGCGCACTCGAATAGTCGAAGAGACCCACGACGATCATCACGTTGTCGAACACGGCGGTGAGCAGCACGAGCGTCGCCGCGACCACCAGCAGCGACGCCGCGGACGGCATCCGATCGCGGCGTCGCACGACGAGCGCGACCACGACGGCCGCGACGAGGAATCCCGCGCACAGCAGCACGTAGCTCATGCCCTCGCCTTCCGTCGGGCAGCGAGCACCTTCTCGGCGCCGCAGACGAGCACCATGGTCAGCTCGCACAGGAACAGCAGGAAGATCGGCTCCTCGATCGGCAGCTCGGGGGCGAGCAGGATGCCGGTGGCGAACGCGCCGTCATCGCGGAAGAAGATGCCGAGGCCGATCCCCGCGAGATCCCAGAGCAGGAAGAACGCCGTGCCCAGCAGCAGCACGATCCCCGCTCGTGCCGGGTCTCGGCCGAGGAACAGCCGGTGGCGCACATCGAGCAGCACCATGCCCGCGAGCGACACGAGCAGGGCGATCAGGTAGGCGGCGCTCACAGCGTCGCCGCCAGCGGCTCGGCCAGGGGCCCTGCCGAGACGTCGCCGCGCAGACTCTTCACGACCAGCTCGGCGCTGATCAGACACATCGGCAGGCCGATGCCCGGGATGGTCGTGGCGCCCGCGTACAGCAGCCCGTCGACCTTCGACGACGTGTTCGCCCCGCGCAGGAACGCGCTCTGCCGCAGGGTGTGCGCGGGGCCGAGGGCACCCCCGCGCCAGGCGCCGAAGTCGCGTTCGAAGTCGGCGGGGCCGATCGTGCGTCGCACGACGATGCGCTCTCGCAGGTCGGGCACACCGCACCAGGCCGCGATCTGGTCGATCGCGGCGTCAGCCGCGCGCTCGACCCGCTCATCTCCGGCGCCGTCGACGCCTCCGGCGCCGATCGACGTATCGGCGGGCACCGGGATGAGCACGAACAGATTCTCGTGCCCCTCGGGGGCGACGTCATCGGTCGCACTGGGGCGGCAGACGTACAGCGATGCCGGATCGGGGATCCGCCTGCCTTCGCCGCGACGCCCCCTGCCGTAGATCGCGTCGAACCCTTCCTCCCACTGCTTCGTGAACAGCAGCGTGTGGTGCGCGAGCTGCGGCAGCTCGCCGCGCACGCCGAGCAGGGCGAGCACAGCGCCAGGGCCCGGGTCGCGTCCGTCCCACCAGGCATCCGACCTCGTACGGTGCTCAGGATCCAGCAGCTGCTGCTCGGTGACGTGCAGGTCAGCGGTCGACACCACCACATCCGCGGGCAGCTGCTCGCCCGTGCCGTCCGCGAGTGCGACCTCGACACCCGTCGCGGCGCCGCCGTCGACCGTGATGCGCGTGGCACGGCATCCGGTGCGGATGTCGACCCCCTCCGCCCTCGCCACGCGGGCGATGGCCGCGATCACGGCGGTGAACCCGCCGCGCGGGTACAGCACGCCCTGCCCGATGTCGAGATGACTCATCAGGTGGTACATGCCCGGGGCCTTCGCGGGCGAGGTGCCGAGGAACACCGCCGGGTACCCGAGGATCTGCTGCACGCGCGGCTCGCGGCTGTGACGGCCGATGCGCCGGTCGAGCGGCTCTGCGAGCAGGCGCGTGAGCGTCGGCAGCCCGCGCAGGGTGCGCGGCGTGAGCAGCGGGCGCAGCGACTCGTAGGTGCTGTACAGGAACGTCGATGTGGCCAGATCGTAGGTGTCCGCGGCGGAGGCGAGGTAGCGGTCGAGCTGCTGCTCGGCATCCGGATCGAGGGCGACGAGGGCGTCCCTGGCGCCGTCGGCGGGCAGATCGAACGGCTCCGCGTCGTCTTCGAAGTACACCCGGTAGGCCGGGTCGAGTCGCACGAGGTCGAGCTGCTCCGCCGATGAGGTGCCGAGCAGGCGGAAGAAGTGATCGAACACCTCGGGCATCAGGTACCACGACGGGCCGGTGTCGAAGCGGAAGCCGCCCGACTCCCAGCTGCCGGCCCGGCCGCCCAGCTCGTCTCGCGCTTCGACGAGGGTGACGGACGCGCCGTCCCGGGCGAGCAGAGCGGCGGTGGCGAGGCCCGAGATGCCTCCGCCGATGACGACGACGCGCCTCATGCGGTCTTCCTTCCTGCTGCGGCGTTCGCCAGGATGCGCAGCTTGCGTCCGAGCGGAACCGAGACGCGGGTGGAGCGCAGCGCGACGGCCGGGGTCGCGCGCAGCTGCTCGTTGAGCCGGCCGAAGAGCGCCGCGGCCGCCGTCGTCGCCCGCCGGGAGCCCCGCGGCAGCCGGGCGATCGCCTCGCGTGCGACGGCGAGGTCCTCAGCGATCTCGTCGACGACGGCTTCCTTCTCGCGGTCGGTGAAGGTCTGCGGGTCGAGGCCAGGGATGTACGAGCGGCCCAGCCGCCCGGCGTCATCCGCCAGGTCACGCAGGAAGTTCACCTTCTGGAACGCCGCGCCCAGGCGACGCGCCCCCTCTTCGAGCTGGTCGTCGAGCGTGAATCCCGGATGCTCGAGCGCGAACACCCGCAGGCACATCGAGCCCACCACCTCGGCGGAGCCGTGGATGTAGCGGCGGTACTGCTCGAGATCGAAGCGCGGGTGCGCGGTGACATCCATCCGCATCGATTCGAAGAAGGGCTGCACGAGCTCGGCGCCGATGCCGGTGCGCCGCGCCGTGGCGGCGAACGCGTGCACCACGAGGTTCGCGCTGAACCCGCGGGCGATCGCGTGCAGGGTGTCCTGCTCGAGCGCGTCGAGGATGGCCAGCACCTCGGTCTGCTCCAGACCCGCCTCCGACGCCGGGCCGTCCACGATCTCGTCGGCGACGCGCACGAGGGCGTAGACATCGGCGATCCCCCCGCGCACGTCGCGTGGCAGCAGCCGGCTCGCATATCCGAACGACGTCGAGTATCCGCTGATCACGTGCGCCGAAGCCGCATGCGCCGTGCGGGTGTACAGGTCGATCGCCCGTTCGGCCCTCACGACTGCCGCTCCGCGCAGCGTTCGGCGATCTGCGCGAGTTCGGTGCGCAGCCCGGTGGGCAGAGGAGCGATGGCGATCGCGTGCAGCACGTCGTGCAGCACACCGTCGATGACCCGCTGCATGCGCTCGACCGCGCCGCAGGCCACCAGCGCGGCGCGCAGCCGGTCGGCGTCGGACGTCTCGAGCGGGGCGCGCCCGAACAGGGGGCGCACGGCCTCCCACTCCGGGGTGCCCTCGGCGAAGGCGACAAGCAGGGTGCGCTTGCCCTCACGCAGGTCGCCGATGACGCTCTTCCCGGTGCTGCTCTCGGCACCGAACACCCCCAGGGCGTCGTCGCGCAGCTGATACAGCAGCCCCAGCCGCGATCCGATCCACTCCAGCGCCTCGACGACCTGGTCGGTGGCGCCGGCGAGCAGCGCCCCCACCCGCAGCGGTGCGGCGAACGAGTACGCGGCGGTCTTCTGCTCGATCATCCGCAGGATGTCCTCCTGCTCGGCGTGCATGACACCCTTCGCGTAGCCGACGTCGGCGTGCTCTCCCGCGGCGGTGAGGATCAGCGCGTCATCGATCACGCGGTGCAGGGTTGCAGCGACCGGATGCCCGACCTCTGCGACGAGCACGTGCGTGCCGCTGATCAGCAGGTCGCCGGCGAGCAGAGCCGACGCCTCACCCCACGCCGTGGCGGTGTGCGGCGCGTGCCCGTCGTCGAGCGCCGCGGCGGCGAATCGGCCGGCGAGGTTCGGCTTGCCGCGGCGCACCAGATCGCGGTCGAGCACGTCGTCGTGCATGAGCAGGGCGGTGTGCAGCACCTCGAAGGCCGCCGCCGCGCACAGCGCCGAGTGCTCCTCGACACCGCCCAGGCTCTCGTGCGCGAGCAGCAGCAGCCGGGGTCGCAGACGCTTCCCGCCCTGGGTGGCGTCCGCCGCCCTGCGCCACAGATCGCCGTAGCGGCCGCCCATCGCATCCGCTCGTTCGATCCGGTCCGCGAAGAACCGCTCGATGATCTCGTCCAGGTGTGGGTCGACCGCTGTCTCCAGCCTCATGCGACCCTCCGCCACGCGGTGGCGTGTATGGATCCGGCGGTCGCCGAGAGCTGTTGCGCCTGCAGCACGAGCCAGGGGCTGAACGCCCACGGTGCCGCGGTGAGCGCGGCGGCGAGATCCTCCGGGCTGACCCAGCGGGCATCCATCGCCTCGTCCGGGTTGAGCGTAGGCTCTCCGACCGCGCGGGCGGTGTAGACAGGGCAGATCTCGTTCTCGACCACACCCGAGGCATCCACGGCCCGGTATCGGAAGTCCGGCAGCTCGAGCTGCAGATCCGCTATCTCGAGCCCGAGCTCATCCTGCGCGCGGCGATGCACGGCGTCCGGAATGGCCTCGAACGGCGCGGGGTGACCGCAGAACGCATTCGTCCAGGTGCCGGGCCAGGCGCGCTTCGTCAGCGCCCGCCGGGTCAGCAGCAGCCGGCCCTCGTCGTCGCGCACGTGGCACGAGAAGGCGAGGTGCAGGGGGGTCGCGTGGTGGTGCACCTCGTCCTTCGGGGCGGCACCGCTCGGGTTTCCGTCGTCGTCGAGAAGGATCACGCGCTCGGGGGAGTAGGTCACTTCGGCCTCCTGTGTATTCGCTAGACAGGCTAGCTTTCAACTCGGGATATATCCACATCTGGCGTAGAATCGACCGCATGCCCAAGGTCACCCCGTCCGGTGCGCCGGGCCCGGTCATGCACGACCCGCGCCTGAACGACCCGGAACAGGAGATCGTGCGCACCGGCGACCTCGCACCGGGCGAGTTGGAGAGCGTGCTCGAGGTGCTCGAGGCCATGCGTCGCTGGCGTGAGGCCGAGCGTGAGCACAGCGAGGCGTCGCAGCGGTACATGCGCCTGAGTGAGAGCGACATGAGGGCGCTGCGCATGCTCATCGCCGCGGGAAACCAGAGGCTCCCGATGACCCCCAGCGCCATGGCCGGCCAGCTCGGGATCTCCACCGCTTCCACGACCAAGCTGCTCGACCGCCTCGAGCGCGGCGGTCACGTCGTGCGCCGCGCCCACCCGGACGATCGCCGCAGCCTCGTCATCGAGGTGACCGAGGAGACTCGCCATTCCGCCCGCGCGACGGTCGGTCGCGAGCACGCCCGCCGCTTCGACGTCATCGCCGAGCTCAGCCGCGAGCAGCGCCGCACCGTCGCCGACTTCTTCGACGCGATGGCGGCCACCGCCCAGCGTGACGCTGTGTGACGAGCCGATTCTGAGGTGGCGCACGATCCCGCATACGTTTTCGGAGTCCCCCACGAGAGGAAGAACCCGAGAATGTCCCGCCGTTTCACCACCCTCAGCGCTGCAGCCGCAGCAGTCGCCCTCGTCACCGGTCTCACCGGCTGCGCATCCGCCGACGCCGGATCCGACGGCGCCGCCGCCGACGTCATCACGATCGGCGTGGTCGGCAAGAGCGACCCGCAGTGGGCCGCCTTCGAGAAGGCGGCGAAAGCCGCGGGCATCGAAATCGACCTGGTCGACTTCGGGTCGTACGAGCTTCCCAACCCGGCACTGACCGAGGGCGAGATCGACCTCAATCAGTTCCAGCACGTGATCTACCTCGCCCAGTACAACGAGGCGGCCGGCGAGGATCTGGTCGCCATCGGCTCGACGCAGACCTACCCGCTCGGGCTGTACTCGTCGAAGTACGACGACGTGGAGGACATCGCCGAGGGCGAGACGGTCGCCGTCCCCGACGACGCATCGAACCAGGCGCGTGGACTGCTCGTGCTGCAGTCGGCCGGCCTCATCGAGCTCAAGGACGGCGGCTCGCCGTTCTCCGACCTGTCGGACATCGACGAGGCGAAGTCCAAGGTCAAGGTGACCGCTCTCGAGGCTGCGCTGACCCCCGAGGCGCTGCCCGACGTCGCAGCCGCCATCATCAACAACGACTTCGTCGAACAGGCGGGCCTGAAGTTCGACGACGCGCTGTTCACGGACGACGCGTCCGACCCGGCCGCCGCCCCCTACGTGAACATCTTCGCCTCGCGCGCAGACGACGCCGACAACGAGACCTACCTGAAGCTCATCGAGATCTTCCAGACCGACGAGGCTGTGCAGAAGGGCCTCGCCGAGTCGTCCGGCGGAACCGGCGTGACGGTGCAGCTCTCCCAGGAGGACCTGGCGAAGACGCTGAAGACCGTGCAGAAGGACGTCGCCGGCAACAGCTGATCCGCGCGGATCTGAGAGAATCGGGCGGCGCGATGTGCGTCGCCCGATTCTCCGTGTTCGGGTGGCCGACCCGACACCCCCCACCCACCCGAAACCGGAGTGAACCCATGCCCATCGTCTCGCTCGAGAACGTGTCGAAGCGATACCCGTCCCCGCAGCGCGCAGGGGAGCAGGTCACCGCGGTCGACGACGTCACCCTGCACATCGAGAAGGGGGACGTCTACGGCATCATCGGCTATTCGGGAGCCGGCAAGTCCACCCTCGTTCGTCTCATCAACGCGCTGGAGCCCGCCACCGAGGGGCGGATCACCGTCGACGACATCGAGGTCACCGCGCTCTCGGAGCGCGAGCTGCGAGCGGTGCGCACCGGCATCGGCATGATCTTCCAGCAGTTCAACCTGTTCTCGGCGAAGACCGTGCGGGCCAACATCGCGTACCCGCTGAAGCTCGCCGGCTGGGCGAAGCCCGACATCGACGCGCGCGTCACCGAGCTGCTGTCGTTCGTCGGCCTCAGCGACAAGGCACGCTCGTACCCCGAGCAGCTCTCCGGCGGTCAGAAGCAGCGCGTCGGGATCGCGCGTGCGCTCGCGACCCGCCCCGCGATCCTGCTCGCCGACGAGGCCACCAGTGCGCTCGACCCCGAGACCACGCACGAGGTGCTCGCCCTGCTCAAGCGGGTCAACGAGGAGCAGGGGGTGACCATCGTGGTGATCACGCACGAGATGGACGTGATCCAGACGATCGCGACGAAGGTCGCCGTGATGGATCGCGGTCGCGTGATCGAGCAGGGCGACGTGTTCGAGGTCTTCTCGGCTCCCCGGCATCCGGCCTCGCAGCGCTTCGTGGGGACGGTGGTCAAGGGCGTCCCCTCTCCGGCCGAGCGGGCCGTGCTGCGCGAGCGGCACGGCGGGCGTCTCGTGACTTTCTCGTTCCGCGACGGCGGGCCGTCCCAGGCGCAGCTCTTCGTCGACCTGGCAGAGGCGGGGCTGGAGTTCGAACTCGTGTTCGGCGGCATCAACGACATCCGCGGTCGGGCGTTCGGCCACCTGACCCTCGCCATCCGCGGCGATGAGACGCGCATCGACGAGGCACTCGCCCGCATCGGCCGCCAGGTCGAGGTGACCGACATCGAGCGGGAGGAGGAGCTCTGATGGATCGTCTCGTCGAACTCGCCCCGGAGTTCTGGCAGGCAGCTGTCGAGACTCTGTACATGGTGTCGCTGACCCTGCTCTTCGGCGGCATCCTCGGTGGCCTGATCGGCATGGGCCTGTACCTCACCAGGCCGGGCGGCATGCTGCAGAACCGCGCGGCGTCGTTCGTGCTGAATCTGTTCATCAACTTCTTCCGGCCGATCCCGTTCGTGATCCTCATCACGGTGCTGATCCCGTTCTCCCGCTTCGTCGTGGGCAGCGGCATCGGCACCAACGCGGCGATCGTCGCTCTCGTGGTCGCGTCGATGTTCGCCATCGGGCGCATCGTCGAGCAGCACCTGGTCGGCGTCTCACCCGGTGTCATCGAGGCGGCGCGCGCGATGGGAGCCGGGCCCTGGCGCACCCTGTTCACCGTGGTCATCCCGGAGGCGCTGGGCCCGCTCGTGCTGGGCTACACCTTCGTCATCGTGGCGCTCATCGACATGACGGCGATGGCCGGGTACATCGGCGCCGGCGGTCTCGGCAACTTC
This sequence comes from Microbacterium sp. NPDC055521, assembly GCF_053619695.1. Classification (NCBI taxonomy): domain Bacteria; kingdom Bacillati; phylum Actinomycetota; class Actinomycetes; order Micrococcales; family Microbacteriaceae; genus Microbacterium; species Microbacterium sp. NPDC055521. Next base: position 51,738 of record NZ_JBSHJX010000011.1, read on the forward strand.
GCCCTCACCTACGGGCGTCGCCAGTTCGAGCCGGTCGTGATGTGGGCCGCCGTGCTGCTGATCGTCGTGTTCGTGCACTTCGCGCAGACGCTGGGCACCTGGCTCGCGCGCCGGATCATGCGCCGATAGCCCTTTCGCGACGACGAAGCGCGTGCCATCCTCGCAGCAGGTGGAAAGGCATGTCATGGGTACCGAGATGTTCCACGCTGCAGACGGCTACGACCTTCTCATCGGTCGCTACCTGCCCTCGCTCGCGCCGGCTTTCGCGGAATTCGCCGGAGTGAGAGCGGGCAGCGTGCTCGACGTCGGATGCGGACCGGGCGGGCTGACGATCGAGCTGGCTCGCCGGGTCGGAGCCGCGAACGTGTCCGCGATCGATCCTTCGCCTCCGTTCGTCGCGGCCTGCCGCGGGCGGGTGGCGGGAGCCGAGGTCGTCGAGGGGGTGGCGGAGGAGCTGCCCTACCCCGACAGCGGCTTCGATGCCGCACTGTCGTCGCTCGCGGTCGGATTCATGTCCGACCCGCAGCAGGGGGTGCGTGAGATGGCCCGGGTCACCCGCGCCGACGGCGTGGTGGCGCTGTGCTTCTGGGATCACCTCCGCATGCAGGGCATCGCACAGTTCTGGAAGGCGGCGCACCGGGTGCTCGGGGTGGCTCCGGTGGACGAACGGCTGGTCGGACGGCGGGAAGGCGAGCTGGCGGCGCTGCTCGACGGCGCACGACTCGTCGACATCCGCGCGACCGAGATCGTCGCGACAGCCCGCTACGCCGACGCCGACGATCTGTGGGCCGGGTACACCGCGAAGATCGGGCCGATCGGACAGTACGTGCAGGCGCTGACCCCCGACCAGCTGGATGCCGTGCGTGCGGCCGTCCGTGAGGACCTGGACGACCCGGATCGTCCGTTCACCCTCACTGCGGTCGCGTGGGCGGCGAGGGGCGCGGCTCCGGCCTGACGCCGGCCGGAGCATCCTGAAGGGTTCGCCGGGTGACGAACTCGCGGGGCGCCCCGCTGAGCGGATCGTCGAAGCGCAGCTCGCGGGCGAGCAGCTGCAGCGGCCGGGTGAAGTCGTCGGGCGCCTCGGGCAGCAGCACCGGGTAGAAGCCGTCGTTCAGGATGCCCGCGCCGAGCGACGCCAGATGCACGCGCAGCTGGTGCATGCGTCCGGAGTGCGGGCGCAGCAGGGTGTGCACGACCCGCTCGTCGAAGCCGAGCAGTTCGACGAGCGTCTCGGAGTTCGGCTCGCGCGCGTCGTCGACCCGCACGCACACGTTCGCACGCAGCTTCTCGATGTGGTTGCGGTACACGATCGGGAAGGGCCGTCCGGCCAGAGCGGGGGATGCCGCATCCCATCCCGCCGGGCGTGCGGACACCGCCTCGTACACCTTCTCGACCTGCCGCCGCTCGAACAGCAGCTGGTAGGCGCCGCGGGTCTCGGGGCGGACGGAGAACATCAGCAGACCGGCGGTCGCCCGATCGAGGCGGTGGATCGGGGTGAGCTGCGGGATGCCGAGCAGGTTGCGCAGCCGCACCAGGGCGGAGTTCTGCAGATACTTGCCGCCCGGGGTCGTCGGCAGGAAGTGCGGCTTGTCGGCCACGACCAGATCGCGGTCCTGATGCAGCACGTCGATCTCGAACGGGATCTCGCGCTCGACCGGCGGCTCGCGGTAGTACCAGACGAACTCGTGCGCGCCCAGCGGGGTCTGGCGGGTGAGCGACGAGCCGTCGCGGGCGACGATCTCACCGCGATCGAAGCGCGACAGCAGTCGCTCGGGCTCGAGGTGGAAGAAGCGCTCGGCCATGTACGCGCCGATCGTCGGCCACGGCCCGGTCAGCGGCAGATGCAGCCGCGTGGCGCCGACGCCGTCGCGCACGGGAAGGGGAGAGAGCATGGCCATCAGCGGCCTCGCCCCGGAACCGGGATGCTCACGAGTCGAAACTCAGGCTGAGCTTGCGCAGCAGCCCCGCGAGCCGCTCTCGGTCGGTGCGGGGCAGCGCGCGCAGCAGCACGGCCTCGGCGTCGACGAGGCGGGTGATCGCGGCATCGACCCGCACCCGTCCCTCGTCGGTCAGGGTGACCAGCACGCTGCGTCCGTCCTGCGGGTCCGACTCGCGACGCACGAATCGACGTCCCACCAGACGGTCGATGCGGTTGGTCATCGTGCCGCTCGAGACCAGGGTCTGCTGCAGCAGCTGCTTGGGCGAGAGCTGGAACGGCGCGCCGGCGCGGCGCAGCGCCGAGAGCACATCCCACTCCCACGGTTCGATGTCGCTGCGGCGGAACACCTCGCGCCGTGCCCGGTCGAGATGACGCGAAAGGCGGTCCATGCGCGAGAGCACCTCGAGAGGCGAGAAGTCCAGGTCGGGGCGCTGGGTGTGCCAGGCGCCGACGATCCTGTCGACCTCATCCGCCTCGTGCATGAGCTCATTATCGCCTGCCTGCGGCCACCCTCCGGACGGGAGGGCCGGGTCGGGCGTGGCAGAATTGACCCGCGGTCGCCGCTCGCGAGGCGGAGGGCCGCGGTCCGCCGTGGTGTAACGGCAGCACGACAGCCTTTGGAGCTGTGAGGTTCAGGTTCGAATCCTGGCGGCGGAGCATGACGCAGAACAATCTCGCCATCATCGTGCTCGCCGCGGGCCAGGGCACCCGCATGAAGTCCCGCCGACCCAAGGTGCTGCACGAGATCGCCGGGCGACCGCTGGTCGGTCACGTGCTGACGACTGCTCGTTCGCTGGGCGCGTCGCACATCGAGGTCGTGGTGCGGCACGAGCGCGAGCAGGTGGTCACCGCTCTTGCCGGGGACTACCCCGATGCCGTGTTCGTCGACCAGGACGACGTACCGGGCACCGGCCGTGCCGTGCAGGTCGCGGTCGACGCCCTGCCCGCCGATTTCGACGGCGACGTGCTCGTGCTCTCCGGCGACTGCCCGCTCGCCGACGTCGACACCCTCGCGTCCTTCCTCGACGAGCACCGCACGTCGGGCGCTCCGGCGACGCTGATGACCGCTGTTGTCGACGATCCGACCGGCTACGGACGGGTTATCCGCGATGCCGACGGTGGAGTCGACCGCATCGTCGAGCAGAAGGATGCCAGCGACGACGAGGCATCCGTCCGCGAGATCAACGCCGGAATGTACGCGTTCCGCTCCGAGACGCTGCGCCGCTACCTGCCCGAGATCGGGCTCGACAACGCGCAGGGCGAGATGTACCTGACCGACGTGCCCGGGCTGCTGCGCCGCGACGGCGACCGCGTGGCGGCATCGGTCGTCTCGGATGTCACCGTGACGTACGGCGTCAACGACCGCGCGCAGCTCGCGCTCGTCGGGCGCCTGCTCAACCAGCGCATCGTGCGTCGCTGGCAGCGCGAGGGCGTCACCATCGTCGACCCCGACACCACGTGGATCGACGACGACGCCAAGCTGTCGCCCGATGTGACGATCCTGCCGAACACCCAGATCCTGGGCGCCACGGTCATCGCGGAAGGCGCCACCGTCGGGCCCGACACCACGCTGGTGGACTGCGAGGTCGGGGAGGATGCGGTGGTCAAGCGCACTGACGCGAACCTCTCGGTGATCGGTGCGAACGCCACCGTCGGCCCGTTCTCGTTCCTCCGTGCCGGCACCGTGCTCGGCGCGGGCGGCAAGATCGGCGCGTACGTCGAGACGAAGAACGCCGAGATCGGCGAGAACAGCAAGGTGCCGCACCTGTCGTACGTCGGCGATGCCACCATCGGCCGCGGCGTGAACCTCGGCGCCAGCACGATCACCGCGAACTACGACGATGTCAACAAGCACCGCACGGTGGTCGGCGACGAGGTGCACACCGGCTCGCACACCGTACTCGTCGCGCCCGTTAGGCTGGGAGCAGGTGCGAAGACCGGTGCCGGCGCTGTCGTCCGCAAGGATGTGCCCGCCGGTGCCCTGGCCATGAGCGTGGCCCCCCAGCGCAACATCGACGGGTGGGTCGAGAAGAACAGAGCAGGCACGGGCGCAGCAGATGCGGCGGCCCGCGAACGATCGGCGGAATAAGTCGCATGGGCAACAAGAAGAAGAAGGTCGCACTCGATCGTGAGAACGGGGTCGCTCCCGGTCTGATCTCGAAGACGAAGAAGCGTCTCGTCGTCGCCGGCGGACGCTCGCATCCCGAGCTGACCGCCGCCGTCGCCGCGGCCCTCGGCCAGGAGGCGGCTCCCGTCGAGCACCGCACCTTCGCCTCGGGTGAGATCTACGCCCGCTTCGAGGTGTCGATCCGCGGCTGCGACCTGTTCATCGTGCAGTCCTTCGGCGAGCCGGTGAACGAGTGGCTCATGGAGACGCTGATCATGCTCGACGCTGCCAAGCGCGCGTCGGCCAAGCGCATCACGGTCGTCGCCCCGTACTACCCGTACTCCCGTCAGGACAAGAAGGGTCGCGGCCGCGAGCCGATCTCGGCCCGCCTGGTGGCCGACATGCTCAAGATCGCCGGCGCCGACCGCGTGATGAGCGTCGACCTGCACGCGGCGCAGATCCAGGGCTTCTTCGACGGCCCCGTCGACCACCTGTTCGCCAAGCCCGTGCTGCTCGAGCACTTCCAGGGAACGCTCACCGCCGAAGACCGCGAGACCCTCACGATCGTGTCGCCCGACATGGGTCGCGTGCGCGTGGCCGACACGTGGTCCGACAGCCTGGGCGCGCCGCTTGCGATCATCCACAAGCGTCGCGACCCGAAGGTCGCCAACCAGGTCTCGGTGCACGAGATCGTCGGAGCCGTCGGCGGCCGCACCTGCCTGCTCGTCGACGACATGATCGACACCGGCGGCACGATCGTCAAGGCCGCGCAGGCGCTCAAGTCGAACGGCGCCCGCAAGGTGATCGTCGCGGCCACGCACGCCGTGTTCAGCGACCCGGCATCCGAGCGCCTGCAGGACGACTCGATCGACCAGGTCGTCGTCACAGACACGATCCCGCTCACCGAGTCGCGACAGTGGGACGGGCTCACGATCCTGCCGATCGCGCCGCTGCTCGCCACCGCGATCAAGCAGGTGTTCGAAGACGGCTCCGTGACGAGCATGTTCGGCGGAGACGCCTGATCCTCGGCACGCAGCGACGACGGCATCCGGATTCCTCATAGCCGGATGCCCCAAGCTGGAGGCATGAACGTGCACCCCGCAGCCCGCACCGGAACCGCTCTGCTCGGCGTCGCCGGCGCGCTCATGCTCGCCGGATGCTCGGGCGCCGCAGACGCGGACACGACGAAGCCCGACCCGTCCCCGCTGAGCACCGACGCGAGCGCGCCGTATGCCGACGGCACCTACGCGGCAGAGGGGTCGTACCGCACACCCGAGACGGTCGAGACGATCGCGGTGACCCTCACGATCGCGGACGACACGGTCACCGACGTCGAGGTGGTCGGCGACCCGCTGGCGCCGGAGTCGAAGAACTTCCAGGGCCAGTTCATCGCGGGCATCTCGGACGTCGTGGTCGGCAGGAAGCTCGATGAGCTGCACGTCGACCGCGTCGCCGGATCGTCGCTCACCAGCGCCGGGTTCGATCAGGCCGTGGTCAGGATCAAGGACGAGGCCGCAGCCGCAGCCGCGGCCGAGTGATCAGGGATGCACTCGTGGCGGTTCGACGCCATCGGCACGCGCTGGGAGATCGAGACCGCCGAGCCGCCGGACGGATCTGCTCGCGCGTGCGTCGGCGAGATCATCGAGGCGTTCGATGCGGTCTGGTCGCGCTTCCGTGACGACTCCGTCGTCTCCTCCCTGCGTTCGCACGGCGGCACGGCAGAGCTGACTCCGACCGCCGCCGGCGACGCCGAGGCGATGCTCGAGGTCTATCGCGCGCTCGCACGCGCGACCGACGGCGGCGTCACCCCGCTGATCGGATCGGCGCTCGACGCTCTCGGCTACGATGCTGCTCTCACGCTGCGCCCGAGAACGCCCCAGACGGCTCCCGCCGAGTGGGAGCGGATGCTGCGCTGCGACGGCCGGGGGCTGACCCTCGACGAGCCGGCGGTGATCGATGTCGGCGCCGTCGGCAAGGGCCGGCTGGTCGACCTGGTCAGCGACGCACTGGCGCACCTGCCGGGACGGGTGACGGTCGACGGCAGCGGTGATCTCCGCGTGCGCGGCGGCACGGCTCGAATCGCGCTCGAGCACCCGTACGATCCCACCTCCGCGGTCGGCGTGGTGGAGGTGAGGGATGCCGCGCTGTGCGCGTCTGCGGTGACGCGCCGCGCCTGGGGGAGCGGACTGCATCACGTGCTCGACGGACGCACCGGGCTGCCGGTGACCACCTGGGTCGCCACCTGGGCCCTCGCCCACGACGCACTGCACGCCGACGCCGCGGCGACGGGGCTGTTCTTCGACGGCGGCGCTGAGCTCGCCGACCGCTGGGGTGCCCACTGGGTGCGGATGTCGAGCGACGGGCGCGTGGAGTGCTCGAGCGGCTTCCCCGGTGTGCTGTTCACCGAGGGCGGGGGCTGAGGATGCGGAGGAACGGCTTGCCGGTGCGCTCATCGAGCCCGAGCGGCCGGGATACGGAAGAGTAGAACGGTGATCACTGCGTTCCTCGCCGTGCGACAGCGTGTGCTGGCCGTGCTCGGCGCTCTCTCGATGTACCGGCTCGTGCTCTTCGCCCTCGCGGGTCTCGCGGTCATCGCGCTCGGGTTGTCGCTCGCAGGTCTCGTGGGACCGGCAGCGGGCGAGATCGTGGCATCCTTCGCCGCGCTGGCCGTGTCGATCTCCGCGGTCGACGCGGTCGCGCAGCGTGTCCTGCGCCTGCCGTGGCGCATCGAGTCGTCGTTGGTCACCGCACTCATCCTGCTGTTCGTGCTGCAGCCCTCGCTCACCCCGGCGGGCCTGGCGGGGACGGCGATCGCAGGTGTGCTGGCGAGCCTGTCGAAGTACCTCATCGCGTGGCGCGGGAGGCACATCTTCAATCCCGCGGCATTCGGAGCCGCCGTCGTGACGATCTTCGGCCTCGGCACCTTCTCGGCGTGGTGGGTGGGCACCCCGTGGCTCTCGCCGTTCGTCGCGCTTCTCGGTCTGATCGTGCTGTGGCGCACCGAGAAGGTGCGGATCGTGCTCGCCTTCCTGCTCGTCGCGGTCATCGTCTCGGTGGTGCGTCAGGCCGTGCAGGTGCAGCTGTTCGGCTTCGGACTCGATCTCGCGCTGGGAGAGGCCGTCGTCTTCGCCCTCACGCAGGCGCCGTACCTGTTCCTCGGCGCGTTCATGCTCTCCGAGCCGCTCACCCTGCCGCCCCGGCGCTGGCAGCAGTACAGCGTCGCGGCACTCGTGGGCGTGCTCGCCGGATGGCCGATCGCGATCGGCTCGCTGTTCACGCTCGGTCAGGAGCGCGCTCTGCTGATCGGCAACCTGCTCGCGTTCGCGTTCGCGCTGCGCAGCTCGGTGCGGCTCGTGCTCACCGGCCGCACTTTCGTCACTCCGACCGCGCAGGAGCTCACGTTCCGGACGAAGGGCCGGCTGCGGTTCATCGCGGGGCAGTACCTCGAGCTCGAGGTGCCGCACCGCAATCCGGATGCCAGGGGCACCCGCCGCGAGTTCAGCATCGTCTCCGCGCCCGCCGACCTGCCCACCCTGCGCATCGCCTACAAGGACGGTGATCAGAAGCATCCCTCGAGCTACAAACGAGCGCTGAAAGCGGCCGAGCCGGGCGCGGTGCTCGCCGTCACCGGAACCTGGGGCGACTTCGTGCTGCCGCGCGGACGCACCCCCGTGCTCATGGTCGCGGCCGGCATCGGCGTGACACCCTTCGTGTCGCAGTTGCGCCAGCTGCAGGCGACGGGTGCCGAGCGCGACGTCGTGCTCGTCTACGTGGCGGCCGAGGCGGCCGAGCTCGCCTTCCGCGACGAGCTGGCCGAGACCGGCGCCCGGACGATCGTGTTCACGCCCGACGAGCCTGCAGACCTGCCGCCGCATTGGACGTGGGCGCAGGGTATCCGCCTCGACGCTGACGGCCTGCACCGCATGGTGCCCGACCTCGCTATCCGGCACGCGTACATCTCGGGTCCGCCGCGTCTCATCGCCGATCTCGCACCGGCGCTGCAGAAGGCCCGCGGGGTCACGACCGACGCGTTCGCCGGCTACTGAGCCGGATGCCCGGGTTGGTCCAGATGGCGGGGCTGGTCCGGATGCGCCGGCGACGACCGCTCCGGTGCTGATGATGCCGGTGGTGGCGTCGGCTGCTCGCCGCGCGGCAGACGCACGGTGAACGACGTGTCGCCCGGCGCGCTCTCGACCGCGATGGTGCCGCCATGGCCCTCGACGATCGCCTTGGCGATCGCGAGACCGAGCCCCGTGCCGCCGGTCTGCCGTGCCCGCGACACGTCGCCACGGGCGAAGCGGGCGAACAGCTCCTCGCGCACGGCGGGATCGATGCCGGGTCCGTCGTCATGCACCCGGAGCTCGGCGCCCGCCGGGGTGGCCGTCAGCGACAGGGTGACAGTCGTGCCCTCCGGCGTGTGCGCGCGGGCATTGGCGAGCAGATTGCCGACCACCTGATGCAGCCGCCCGACGTCGCCGGCCACGATGACCGGCTCGCCGGGGGTCTCGAGCTTCCAGCGGTGGCCGGGGCCTGTGGGCTGCGCGTCGGCGAGGGCCTCGACGGCCAGCTGCGACAGGTCGACTTCACCGTGCACGAGCTCGGCGCCCTCGTCGAGCCGGGCGAGCAGCAGCAGATCCTCGACGAGTCGCGTCATGCGCAGCGACTGCGCCTGGATGCGCTCCAGCGCCGAGGTGGTGTTCTCGACGGTGGAGTCGTCGTGCGACTGGCGCAGCGCCCGCAGCGACAGTTCGGAGTACCCGCGGATCGACGCGAGTGGCGTGCGCAGCTCGTGGCTGGCATCCGCCACGAACCGACGCATGCGCTCCTCGTTGCGCTGGCGGGCCGAGAGCGAGGAGTCGACGTGGTCGAGGAGGGTGTTCAGCGCGACCCCCACCCGCCCGACCTCGGTACGCGGATCGGCCTCGTAGTCGGGCACGCGCTCGGTGATGCTCACCTCGCCGCGATCGAGCGGCTGGCCGGCGACGCGCGAGGCGGTCGCCGCGACCGCGCGCAGCGGACGCAGACCCATGCTGATCGTGAGCGCGGTGGTGAGCGCCAGCAGGATCAGCCCGCCGAGGGTGGCGAGGGCGATCACGGTGAACAGCGACGTCATCGTGTGCTGCACCTCGGCGCGGGGCAGGCCGGTGATCACGACCACGCTGTTGTCGGTGCGGTCGACGGTCACCCGGAACGAGCCGACGTCGTGCAGGGTGACGGTCGCCGACCCGGACTCCTGCAGCGCGGAGGTGAGCGTCAGCAGATCACGGGCCGGCAGATCCCGCCGCGACTCGGGGGTGACGATCACCCCGGATGCGGGTGTGTTGGGGGGCAGCACCGCGAGCAGGAGGCTGCCGGTCTGCACGATGCCGCCGCTGACCGCATCCGCGGCGGTGAGCGGCTCGCCGCGGCTCGCCGCCGCGTCGGCGCGGCTGGTGACCAGCGCCGTCGTCACGTTCGACGTGGCCTCGAGCTTCCTCTGCAGATCGTCTTCGAGGGTCTTGCCCAGCGTCGCGCTGGTGATGATCGCGACGATCACGAGGATGAGCGAGACGAACCCGATCACCGCGGCCATCAGCCGCGCCTGAAGGCTCAACGGGTGGGGGAGCATGGGCTACTGCGGTGACTTGATCATGTAGCCGACGCCGCGCACGGTGTGCAGCAGGGGGGTGCGGCCGGCGTCGATCTTCTTGCGCAGGTACGAGATGTACAGCTCGACCACCGACGACTTGCCGCCGAAGTCGTAGCTCCACACCCGGTCGAGGATCTGCGCCTTCGACAGTACGCGCCGCTCATTGCGCATGAGGAAGCGCAGCAGCTCGAACTCCGTCGCGGTGAGCTCGATCTCGTCGTCGCCGCGCATCACCTCGTGGCTGTCCTCGTTGAGGGAGAGGTCGGCGACTCGGAGGATCGACTGCTCGTCGTCGGTCTGGCCCTGACCCGAGCGGCGGATGACGGCCCGCAGCCGCGCGATGACCTCTTCGAGGCTGAACGGCTTGGTGACGTAGTCGTCGCCGCCCGCGGTCAGCCCGGCGATGCGGTCGGCGACGGCGTCCTTCGCCGTCAGGAAGACGACGGGCACGAGGTTGCCGGATTCCCGCAGCCGGCGCAGCACGCTCATGCCGTCGAGGTCGGGCATCATGACGTCGAGCACGAGGGCATCCGGTTCGAAGTCGCGCGCCACCTGCAGGGCCTCCAGGCCCGAGGCTGCGGTGCGCACCTCCCAGCCCTCCATGCGCAGCGCCATGGCGAGCAGGTCGGTGAGCATCGGCTCGTCGTCGACGGCGAGGATGCGCAGCGGAGTTCCGTCAGGACGACGCAGGTCGGGATGCTCGGTGCTCATGGCTCCATTGTGCGCGCATCGACATCGAGATTCCCTTGGATCTCCTATGCGTCACCTGTGCAGGTCTCCCGGTCGTCGCCAGGGACGCGCACCGATCGGGACGGCGCGCGAGCGCTGCCCCGATCGCGCGGCGGGATCAGTGCGTGTCGACCGCGGGGATCTCGCTGCGGTCGCCCGACCACAGCGTGTGGAAGGTGCCGTCCTTGTCGATCCGCCGGTAGGTGTGCGCGCCGAAGAAGTCGCGCTGACCCTGGATGAGGGCGGCGGGCAGACGCTCGGCGCGGATGCCGTCGTAGTACGACAGCGACGACGAGAACGCCGGAGCCGGGATGCCCGCCTGCGCGGCGGCGATGACGACCCGACGCCATGCGGCCTGACCGCGCGAGAGCGCCTCTGCGAAGTAAGGGGCGGTGAGAAGCGCGGGCAGATCGGGCTCGCCCGCGTACGCCTCGGCGATGCGGTTGAGGAACTGCGCGCGGATGATGCAGCCGGCGCGCCAGATCTTCGCCACAGCACCCAGGTCGATGCTCCAGCCGTACTCGGCGGCACCGGCGCGGATCTCGTCGAAGCCCTGGGAGTACGCGACGATTTTCGATGCGTACAGGGCGAGGCGCACGTCCTCGATGAAGGCGTCCACGTCGTCGACGACGAAGTCGCCCTCGGGGCCGGGGAGGTGCGCGGCGACCGCGCGCTGTTCGGGGCGCGACGAGAGCGAGCGGGCGAAGGTCGCCTCGGCGATGCCCGAGACGGGGACGCCGAGCGCGAGCGCGGTCTGCACGGTCCATGCTCCGGTGCCCTTGGCGCCCGCCTGGTCGACGATGACATCGACGAGGGGCTTGCCGGTCTCCGCATCGATCTGGCGCAGCACCTCGGCGGTGATCTCGATGAGGTACGACTCGAGCTCGCCGGTGTTCCACTCGGCGAAGATGTCGGCGATCTCGGCCGGCGACTTGCCCGTGGCACGGCGGATGAGGTCGTAGGCCTCGGCGATCAGCTGCATGTCGGCGTACTCGATGCCGTTGTGCACCATCTTCACGAAGTGGCCCGCGCCGCCGTGCCCGACGTGCGTGACGCACGGCTCACCTTCGGCGACGGCCGCGATCGACTCGAGGATCGGGCCGAGGGTCACCCACGACTCGTCCGAACCGCCGGGCATGATGCTCGGTCCGAGCAGGGCCCCCTCTTCGCCGCCCGAGATGCCCGCACCGACGAAGTTGATGCCCGCCTCGCGCACCGCCTTCTCCCGGCGGATGGTGTCGGGGAAGTAGGCGTTGCCGCCGTCGACGATGATGTCACCCGGCTCGAAGACGCGCACGAGCTCGTCGATCACCGCGTCGGTGCCCAGCCCTGCCTTGACCATGATGATCGCGGTGCGCGGCTTCTGCAGCGACGCGGCGAACTCCTCGTACGAGAAGGTGGGCACGAAGCCGGCGTCGGCGTGCAGCGCGACCAGGTCGTCGGTCTTCGCCCGCGAGCGGTTCAGCACGGCCACCGTGTTGCCCTCGCGGCTGGCGAGGTTGCGGGCCAGGTTCGACCCCATGACGGCGAGTCCGACGACTCCGATGTTGGCTGCTGCGGTGGGCACAGGGATCTCCTCGGTGGTGAAGGGCGTGATCCCAGGGTATCGGTGCGCGACCCTCGGGCATCCCTTCGTTTCACCCGATCGGATGCCCGAGTCAGTCCTCGCGGTAGCCCGAGCGTCCCATCGCGTACATCGCCGCGATCGACGACACGACGCCGCAGACGGCGATCCCGCCGATGATCCAGAAGGTGACGTGTGACAGGAAGGCGGCATCGAACATGCTCACAGCCTATCGAGCTTTCGGGTACGATGGAGGAGTTCCTCGGCGAGGGAGCGCGCGCATGCGCGCATCCGTGATCGACGCGGTGACGTGAGCCCGGTGGTCGGCTGATTCCCTCAGCCGCGCAGCGTCTCGCCTCTTCGTGTCCGCACCGAGGCTTCCGAGACCATGACCATCGCGCGGCCCCGTCCCGCGTGCCTGAAGGAGAACAACATGTCTGACGAGAACAAGGTCGTCGCCGAGACCCGCACGAACTTCGGCAAGGGCTTCGCCCGCCGCCTGCGCGCCGCCGGCAAGATCCCCGCCGTGATCTACGGCCACGGCACCGACCCCGTGCACCTCGCGCTGCCCGGCCACCAGGTGTCGCTCATCATCCGCCGCGCCAACGCGCTGCTCGACCTCGAGATCGACGGCACCTCGCAGCTCGCGCTCGTCAAGGACGTGCAGAGGGACCCGGTGCGCCAGATCATCGAGCACATCGACCTGCTGGTCGTGAAGAAGGGCGAGAAGGTCGTCGTCGAGGTGCCGATCATCGTCACCGGCGAGTCGTTCAGCGGAACCATCGTGACCGTCGACCTCGCCACGATCAAGCTCGAGGTCGAGGCCACCGACATCCCCCAGCACCTCGAGGTCAGCGTCGAAGGTCTGGAAGAGGGCTCGCACATCACCGCCGGCGACGTGACGCTGCCCAAGGGCGCGACGCTGCTCGACGAGCCCGACGTGCTGCTCGTCGCCGTCTCCCTCCCGGCCGCTGAGGTCGCCGAGGAGGGCGCTGAAGAGGCCGCCGCCTCGGCTCCCGCCGCGGAGGGCGCTGCGGAGTGATCCGCTGAGATGTCGATGGAGGGGGCGCGAGCTGATCGCGTCCCCTCTGTCATTTCCGCTGGAAAGGGACACGAATGACCACCACCTGGCTGATCGTCGGCCTCGGCAACCCTGGCCCTCGCTACTCGGCGACCCGCCACAACATCGGGCAGATGGTCGTCGACGAGCTCGCTGACCGTCGTGGCGAGCGGTTCCGCGAGCACAAGGCAGGTGCGCGCGTCGTCGAGACGCGGGTGCGTCCCGGCGGAGATCGCCTCGTGCTGGCCAAGCCCAACTCGTTCATGAACGTTTCCGGCACCCCCGTCGCCGCCCTGGCACGGTTCTACTCGGTGGCGCCCGAGAACGTGATCGTCGTGCACGACGAACTCGACATCCCGTTCGACAGCATCCGCATGAAGGTCGGCGGAGGGCACGGCGGGCACAACGGCGTCCGCGACATCGCACGAACCCTCACCACCCCCGACTTCCTGCGCGTGCGGGCGGGCATCGGGCGCCCGCCAGGACGACAGGACCCGGCGGACTGGGTCCTCGCGCCGTTCGGTTCGGTCGAGCAGAAGACGCTGCCCGTCTTCATCTCGGACGCGGCGGATGCTGTGGAGCAGCTCGTCGACGAGGGGCTGCTGGCCGCGCAGCAGCGGCACCATTCGCGCTGATCCGCGCATCCGGTCGACGCAGGCCGGTACGGAGCGTCAGAACAGCGGATCGGTGGCGATGCCGTTGCCGATGCCGTACATGAGCGTCACGGCGAGGAAGAAGATCCCGGGGCCCAACGCCGCGATCACGATCGCGGCGATGCCCATCCCTCGTCCGCGCCGGCGGGCCACGGCGACGATCCCGCCGATCACCCCGAACAACCCGAGCGCGGTGCCCAGCCAGAACATGACCTCCGCCCACAGCGTCTCGACGCGGACGGGGGAGAGGGCCGCGATCACGAGATCACCGCTGCCGTTGACGAGATCGTCCACCCAGACGGCGAGCCCGATCTGCAGAGCGAGCACGCCCGCCACGACGGGGGTGACGAGGGCGGCGATCAGAGCGGCCGCGAGCGACATCGCGCCCAGGGCGCGCGACGGTGCCGGAGCGGGAGGTGCCGAGTAGCCGCCGACCGGCGCCTGGTATCCGCCCACCGGCACGCGATACGCACCGGGCGGTGGCGCCTGGGGAACCGGGACGCCCTGCGGAATCGGTCGGCCCTGGGGATCCGGGGCCCCCTGGGGAGGCAGCCCGGGAGGAACGAAGGAATCGGTCATCTCGCTCCTCAGACTCGGCGGAGCAATCCGACGCGGTCGTAGACGTCGGCGATGGTGGCGTCGGCGACCTCATCGGCCTTGGCCGCGTTCACCGCCAGCAGCCTGTCGAGTTCGGCCGGGTCGTCGAGCAGGGCGTTCGCGCGCTCGCGCACGGAACCGAACTCGTCGACGACGACCTCGGCCAGCCCCTTCTTGAAATCGCCGTACCCGCGTCCGGCGTACTCGTCTTCGATGGAGCCCACCTGACGCCCGGTGAGCGCGGCGTAGATCGTCAGCAGGTTCGACACCCCGGGCTTGTTCTCGCGGTCGAAGCGCACCGAGCCCTCGTTGTCGGTGACAGCGCGCATGATCTTCTTCGCCGACTTCGCGGGGTCGTCGAGCAGCCACAGCACCCCGGCGTCGCTCTCCGCCGACTTCGACATCTTCGACGTCGGGTTCTGCAGATCGTAGATGCGCGCGGTGCCCTTCTGGATCACCGGGGTGGGCACGGTGAAGGTCGTGCCGAATCGGCTGTTGAACCGCTCGGCCAGATCGCGCGTCAGCTCTACATGCTGCTTCTGGTCGTCGCCCACCGGCACCAGCTCGCTCTGGTAGAGCAGGATGTCGGCGGCCATCAGCACCGGGTAGGTGAACAGGCCGACGGAGGTGGAGTCCTGGCCGTAGCGCTGGGACTTGTCTTTGAACTGGGTCATCCGGCCCGCCTCACCGAAGCCGGTGATGGTGCTGAGGATCCAGGCGAGTTCTGCGTGCGCGCGCACGTGCGACTGCACGTACAGCGTCGACTTCGACGGCTCGATGCCGGCGGCGATGTACTGCGCCGCCGTGCGACGGGTCTTCTCGCGCAGTTCGTTGGGGTCCTGCGGCACGGTGATCGCGTGCAGATCGACCACCGAGAAGAACGCGTCGTACGAGCTCTGCATGTCACGCCACTGCAGGAGCGCCCCGATGTAGTTGCCGGCCTGGAGGGAGTCGGCGGAGGGCTGCATTCCGGAGTAGAGGCGTGGTTTGGTCACGAAGCAATCCTATGCCGCCTCGGTTCCTGAGCCTGCCGAGGGTCGCTGCGCTCGCCCATTGGGGCCCGAGGCTGCCGACGGGTCAGTACATGTAGTCGACGATCACGGGTGCGTGATCGCTCCAGCGCTCCGCGTACGTCGCCGCGCGGGCGACCGAATACCCGGTGGCGCGCGCCGCCAGGGGCGGGGTCGCAAGGTGGTAGTCGATCCGCCAGCCGCTGTCGTTGTCGAACGCCTTGCCCCGCATCGACCACCAGGTGTACGGCCCGTGGACCTCGCCGTGGTGTGCGCGGCCCACGTCGATCCAGCCGAGCCCGAGCCCGCCGCCCTCCGACGCGAACGAGCGGGTGTCGCTGAGCTGGCCCACCATCCCCCGGCCGACGCCCTCCTGGCCTGCCACGCTCTGCCCTGCGGCGCCGAGGAAGCGGTCGAAATAGGCCCGTTCGCGCGCGAGGAAGCCGGATTTCTTCACGTTGCCCTTCCAGTTCATGATGTCGAACGGGCGATGGCCGACGTTGAGGTCGCCGGTGACGAGCGCATGCGCGTCACCGTGGCCGAGCTGCGCCATGCGCACGCTCATCGCGTCGAGGAACTTCCACTTCTCGTCCTGCTTCGGGGTGTCGGCCTCGCCGGAGTGCACGTACGCGCTGACGACGGTGAGCGGTGCCCCGCCGATCTCGAAGTCGGCTTCGATCCAGCGGCCCGCGGAATCGAAGTCGTCGGCGCCGAGCGCGGTGCGGCTGGCGAGAGCGGTGGTGCGGCTGAGCACGGCGACGCCGGCCCGGCCCTTCGCGGTGGCCTTGTCGTGCACGATCTGCCAGTCGGGGAAGGCCGCCGCGAGGTGTTCGTCGTCGGCGCGCACCTCCTGCAGCGTGAGGATGTCGACGTCGGCCTGCTCGAGCCACGCGTGCATCCCGTTGCGGACCGCGGCGCGGACGCCGTTGACGTTGACAGAGGCGATACGCAGGTGGGGCATGGCATCCAGCCTAACGACGGGATCGGACATCCCGCCGCGACCGCCGCACGGCAGTCGATCGCACCGGCGACAGGGCTCCGCTGTCGCGCAGCGGCTCGTTGCGGTCGTCGGCGCTCAGGGCGATCCAGGACGCCGCAAGCAGGATCACCGCGGCGATCACGCGGCACCACAGCAGAAGCCCGACCATCACCGCGAAGGTCGCCAGCAGCGGGTTTCCCGGGGTGTGCGCGGCCAGCAGACCGGCGCCGAGCTGCAGCACGGCCACGGCGACGCCGCCCAGCACGGCTCCGGGCAGGATCCGCCGCCACCGGATCTCCGTGCCGGTGAGGAACCGCACCAGGGCGGCGATGGCCGCGACGTCGATGACGACCACGACGAGCGCGGACGAGATCGAGACGAGGGTGCGGGCCGTGGTGCCGGGCACCTCCTGCCCGAGCAGCTCGAGCAGCGCGCGCAGCGCCCACACGCCGCCGACGCTGATCGCCGCGCCGAGCAGCAGGCTCACCCCGAAGACGAGCGCGGCCGCCGCGTCGTGCAGCTTCAGCAGCACGTAGCTGCGGGTGTCGAAGGGCAGGCCGAAGATGCCGCGCACCGCGCGACGGGTGAACGTGACCGCGCCGATGCCCGTCCACACGACGACGACCGCGGCGATGACTCCGGTGAGGGTGAACGCGCCGGTCGCCGAGCTCGCCACCCCTCGCACGGCATCCGGTGCGACGATCCCGTCGGCTCCGATGAAGCCGGGGATGTAGCTGTTCACGATCTTGATCGTCGTGTCGACCGCCGCATCGCTGCCACCGACCCAGAGCCCGGCACCCGCGAAGGCGACGTAGAGCAGCGCGAACAGCGCGAACAGGGCCTGATACGCCATGCCCGCCGACAGCAGGAAGCCGTTGCGGCGCAGGAAGTGCCGCCACACCCGCACCGGGAACAGGGCTGCGATCCGCCGCCCCCACACAGCAGCGCGCCCGGCTGAACGATCCAGTCGGGCGCGCATGGGGCTGGCTGCGCTCAGCGGGGGCCGCCGCGCAGGACGGCCTGCTTGACCTCCGCGATCGCCTTGGTGACCTCGATGCCGCGCGGGCACGCCTCGGTGCAGTTGAAGGTCGTGCGGCAGCGCCACACGCCCTCCTTGTCGTTCAGGATGTCGAGACGCACGTCGCCCGCGTCGTCGCGCGAGTCGAAGATGAAGCGGTGCGCGTTCACGATCGCCGCGGGACCGAAGTACTGCCCGTCGGTCCAGAAGATCGGGCACGACGAGGTGCACGCGGCACACAGGATGCACTTGGTGGTGTCGTCGAAGATCGCCCGGTCGGTGATCGACTGCACGCGCTCCTTGCCCTTCTCGGGCGTGGAGTTCGCGATGAGGAACGGCTGCACCTCGCGGTAGGACGCGAAGAACGGCTCCATGTCGACGATGAGGTCCTTCTCGAGCGGAAGGCCCTTGATGGCCTCGACGTAGATCGGCTTCGAGATGTCGAGGTCCTTGATCAGCGTCTTGCAGGCCAGACGGTTGCGGCCGTTGATGCGCATGGCATCCGAACCGCAGATGCCGTGGGCGCACGAGCGGCGGAACGACAGTGAGCCGTCGACCTCCCACTTGATCTTGTGCAGCGCGTCGAGCACGCGGTCGGTCGCGTACAGCTCGACGTCGTAGTCGACCCAGCGCGGCTCCTCGTCGACCTCGGGGTCGAAGCGGCGGATGTTGAAGGTGACCAGGAAGGACTGCACTCCCGAGTCGTTCGCGGCGTCAGCGTGTGCCTCTACGACATCGGTCATGATCAGTACTTCCTCTCCATGGGCTGGTAGTTCGTGATGACCACGGGCTTCCAGTCCAGTTTGATGTGGTCGGTGGCGTCTGACGAGTGCGCGTCGCCCACGAGGTAGGCCATCGTGTGCTTCATGTAGTTCTCGTCGTCGCGCTTCGGGAAGTCGTCGCGCATGTGGCCGCCGCGGCTCTCCTTGCGGTTGCGTGCGGCGTAGACGACGACCTCGGCGATGTCGAGCAGGAAGCCCAGCTCGACGGCCTCGAGCAGGTCGGTGTTGAACCGCTTGCCCTTGTCGTCGACGTGGATGTTCTTGTAGCGCTCGCGCAGCTCCTCGATGACGCCGAGCACGTGGGTCAGCGACTCCTCGGTGCGGAACACCTGGGCGCCCTTGTCCATCTCGTCCTGCAGCGTCTTGCGCAGCACGGCGATGCGCTCGGTGCCCTGGTTGTTGCGCAGACCCTCCACCATGTCCTTCACGAACGCGGCGGGGTTCTCCGGCAGCGGCACGAAGTCGGCGGTCTTGACGTACTCCACGGCGTTGCGTCCGGCGCGCTTGCCGAACACGTTGATGTCGAGCAGCGAGTTGGTGCCCAGGCGGTTCGAGCCGTGCACCGAGACGCACGCGCATTCGCCGGCGGCGTACAGGCCCGGAACCACGGTCGAGTTGTCGGAGAGCACCTCGGCATCGTTGTTGGTCGGGATGCCGCCCATCGCGTAGTGCGCGGTCGGCATCACCGGCACGGGCTCGACGACCGGGTCGACGCCCAGGTACGTGCGGGCGAACTCGGTGATGTCGGGCAGCTTCGTCTCGAGCACCTCGGCGCCCAGGTGCGTGCAGTCCAGCAGCACGTAGTCCTTGTGCGGGCCGGCGCCGCGACCGTCGAGCACCTCCTGCACCATGCTGCGGGCGACGATGTCGCGCGGTGCGAGGTCCTTGATGGTGGGCGCGTAGCGCTCCATGAAGCGCTCACCCGAGGCGTTGCGCAGGATGGCTCCCTCGCCGCGCGCGCCCTCGGTGAGGAGGATGCCGAGGCCGGCCAGGCCCGTCGGGTGGAACTGGAAGAACTCGAGGTCCTCGAGCGGCAGCCCCTTGCGCCAGATGATGCCGACGCCGTCACCCGTGAGGGTGTGCGCGTTCGACGTGGTCTTGAAGATCTTGCCGAAGCCGCCGGTCGCGAAGATCACGGCCTTCGACTGGAACACGTGCAGGTCGCCGGTGGCGAGGTCGTATGCGACGACGCCCGCGACCTGCGTGGCGCCCGCGGCGTCCTTCACGGTGATCAAATCGAGCACGTAGAACTCGTTGAAGAAGTTGATGCCGAGCTTGACGCAGTTCTGGAACAGCGTCTGCAGGATCATGTGACCGGTGCGGTCCGCCGCGTAGCAGGCGCGGCGGACAGGAGTCTTGCCGTGCTCGGCGGTGTGACCGCCGAAGCGACGCTGATCGATCTTGCCGTCGGGCGTGCGGTTGAACGGCAGACCCATGTTCTCGAGGTCGATGACCGCGTCGATGGCCTCCTTGGCGAGGATCTCCGCCGCATCCTGATCGACGAGGTAGTCACCGCCCTTGACCGTGTCGTAGGTGTGCCACTCCCAGTTGTCGTCCTCGACGTTCGCGAGGGCCGCAGCCATGCCGCCCTGCGCCGCACCGGTGTGCGAACGGGTGGGGTACAGCTTCGTGATCACGGCGGTCTTCGCGCCGGGACCGGCCTCGATGGCCGCCCGCATGCCGGCGCCGCCGGCGCCCACGATGACGATGTCGAACTGGTGGTAGTGCACGCCGTCGCGCACGACGGAGTCAGAGGTCTGCGTAGTCAATGATCTGCCTTCTTCGCTTACTTGCCCAGTGCCTGGCAGGTCTCCCACATCGAGCCGTCCGCCAGGACGCCCGCGCAGGGGTCGAACGTGAACACCACGAGGGTGCCCAGGATGATGAGGAGCGCCGCCGCCAGGCCCAGCGCCCAGACGAGAGCCGTGCGGGCCTTCTCGTGGGTGACGTAGTCGTTCACGATCGTGCGCATGCCGTTGGAGCCGTGGATGAGCGCGAGCCACAGCATCAGCACGTCCCACCACTGCCAGAACGGGGTGGCGTACTTCCCGGCGACGAAGGCGAAGTCGACCGCGTGGATGCCCTCGCCGACCATGAGGTTGACGAACAGGTGTCCGAAGATGAGCACGACGAGCAGCACGCCGGAGCCGCGCATGAACAGCCAGCCCCACTTCTCGAGGTTGACGCCGCGCTGGCGACGGGCGGGTGCGATGGTCTGGGCGGTCATCAGTTGCCCCCTCCGAATCCCGCGAACGCGAGGGCGAGGTGACGCGGCACGAAGCCCGCCATGATCACGCCCCAGACGCCGAGGACGATCCAGAACAGCTGGCGCTGGTACTGCGCGCCCTTCGACCAGAAGTCGACGACGATGATGCGCAGTCCGTTCATCGCGTGGAATGCGATGCCGGCGACCAGCACCACCTCGCCGAACGCCATGATCGGGTTCTTGTATGCGCCGATGACGACGTCGTAGGCCTCGGGCGACACGCGGATGAGCGCGGTGTCGAGGACGTGCACCAGCAGGAAGAAGAAGATCGCGACGCCCGTGATGCGGTGCAGCACCCACGACCACATGCCTTCACGGCCCCGATACAGTGTGCCGCGTGGAGACCTCGATGTGGTCTCCGAAACCGACGGTGTCAAGCGTGTGCTCGTGGACACGTCGTCCTCCCTGATCGATGAGACGTCGTGCATGCATCCGGGCACGCCCGACCTCACTCATCCTATTCCTGTCAGAAGGCTGAAGGCGACGAAGGACACCCTTATCGGCCGGGCTCGATGGCGGACACCCCGGCTAAGGTGTGACGCATGGCGCGAATCGACGACTTCTACGCTGTCATACCGGCTGGCGGCATCGGCAGCCGGCTGTGGCCCCTGTCGCGGGCGGATGCCCCGAAGTTCCTCCACGACCTCACCGGCTCGGGGCATTCGCTGCTGCGTGACACGTGGGATCGCCTGGAGCCCCTCGCCGGAGCGGATCGCATCGCCGTCGTCACAGGGCGCGCGCATCGCGCCGCCGTCGAGGCTCAGCTGCCCGGCATCCCGGACGCCAACGTCTTCCTCGAATCGGAGCCGCGCGAGTCGGCGGCGGCGATCGGGCTGGCCGCCGCGATCCTGCATCGTCGCGACCCCGACGTGATCATCGGATCGTTCAGCGCCGACCACGTGATCCGCGGCACGCGCGTCTTCGAGTTCGCCGTCCGCGACGCCGTCGAGGTCGCGCGGGAGGGCTACATCTGCACGATCGGGATCAGCCCGACCGAGCCCGCCATCGGCTTCGGCTACATCAAGAAGGGGGAGGAGCTCGTCGTCGACGGGGCCCGCGAGGCGGCTCTCGTGAAGCGCTTCGTCGAGAAGCCCGACCTCGAGACGGCGAAGGCGTATGTCGCCGACCGCGAGCACCTCTGGAACGCGGGCATGTTCATCGCCAAGGCGAGCGTGCTGCTCGACGAGCTGCGGATCAACGAACCCGAGCTGCACGCGGGGCTCATGGAGCTCGCCGAGGCCTGGGACGACCGCGACCGGCGGGGCCCTGCGGTCGACCGCATCTGGCCGAAGCTGAAGAAGATCGCCATCGACTACGCCGTGGCGGAGCCTGCCGCCGAGCGCGGACGTCTGGCGGTGGTGCCGGGGCACTTCGACTGGGACGACGTCGGCGACTTCGCGTCGCTCACGAAGCTCATCACGAACGGTCGCAAGAACGACCTTGCGGTGCTCGGCCCCAGGGCGCGCGTGCTGTCGGATGCCGCCAGCGGCATCCTCGTGTCGCAGACCTCGCGGGTGATCAGCCTGGTCGGGGTGCAGGACATCGTCGTGGTCGACACCGACGACGCGCTGCTGGTGACCACGGTCGAGCACGCGCAGCGGGTCAAGGGCGTGGTCGAGTCGCTGAAGCTCACCGGCCGAGGTGACGTGCTCTGACCGCGCGCTGTCGCAGATGGCCATGCTGCAGGGCGGTCATCATTGCAGGTTTGTAACCTTTCGCCAGCACTCCTGAGCATGACGTGCGTCACGCGCGTAACACTGGGTAACCTCGAGCGATCCGCGATGTCCGCGGAGATCACCCGGGAGGCATGAGTGTCCATCTCCATCACCAAGAAGCTGCTCGGCGTCACCGTCGCCGCCGGCGTCGTCCTGAGTCTCGCCGCGTGCGGCCAGGCGCCCACGGACAAGCCAGGCGCCAGCGGCGGCAAGACCGAGTCCGACTTCCTGCCCTGCATCGTCTCCGACATGGGCGGCTTCGACGACAAGTCCTTCAACCAGCTCTCGTTCGAGGGCGCCGAGAAGGCCGCTGACGAGCTGGGCGTCAAGCTCAAGGACGTTCAGTCGAACGCCGAGACCGAGTACGGCCCGAACATCACCAACCTCGTCGACGAGGGCTGCAACGTGATCGTCGCCGTCGGCTTCGCGCTGTCGCAGGCGACCGTCGAGGCCGCCACCGCGAACGAGGACATCGACTTCATCCTCGTCGACGACGCCGCCGACAACGACTTCGACGGCAAGAAGGACGCCGACAACGTCAAGCCGCTGCTGTACAACACGGCTGAGGCCGCGTTCCTCGCGGGCTACCTCTCGGCCGGCTACTCGAAGACCGGCAAGGTCGGCACCTTCGGTGGCATGGAGTTCCCGACCGTCACCATCTTCATGGACGGCTTCAAGCAGGGCGTCGACCACTACAACGAGGTCAAGGGCAAGGACGTCCAGGTCGTCGGCTGGGACGGCAAGACCGGCTCGTTCACGGGTGGCTTCGAGGCGAACCCCGATGCCAAGCAGGTCGCGGTCAACATCCTCAACCAGGGTGTCGACGTGATCCTCCCCGTCGGCGGCCCGATCTACCAGTCGGCGCAGCAGGCGATCAAGGAATCCGGCAAGGACATCGCCCTGATCGGCGCGGACGCCGACCTGTTCGAGACCGACCCGTCCACCGCCGATGTGGTGCTCACCTCGGTGCTGAAGGCCATGGACCTCTCGACCTACGAGGCCGTGCTCTCCAGCGGTGAGGGCGAGTTCGACGCCGAGGCGTACATCGGCACGCTCGAGAACAAGGGCGTCGGCATCGCCGATCTGCACAACTTCGCCGACAAGGTGGACTCGGCGCTGCAGGACGAGGTCAAGCAGCTGCAGCAGGACATCATCGACGGCAAGGTCGAGGTCACCTCGTACCTGAGCAAGTAAGGCTCCTGGATCGGGGAGGTCGGCGGATGCCGGCCTCCCCGTTTCTGCCTGAACGGGAACCGGCGGATGCCGGCCTCCCCGTTCCTGCCTGAATGGGAACCGGCGGAAGTCGGTCTTGCCGTTCCTGCCTGAATAGGATCAGAACATGAAGCTTGAACTGCGCGGCATCACCAAGAGATTCGGCGCGCTGACAGCCAACGACCACATCGATCTCACCGTCGAGGCCGGTGAGATCCACTGCCTCCTCGGCGAGAACGGCGCCGGCAAGTCGACCCTGATGAATGTGCTCTACGGCCTCTACCAGGCCGACGAGGGCGACATCCTGCTGGACGACGTCGTGCAGCACTTCGCCGGACCGGGTGACGCGATGGCCGCAGGCATCGGCATGGTGCATCAGCACTTCATGCTGATCCCTGTCTTCACCGTCGCCGAGAACGTCATGCTCGGTCACGAGCAGACCACCTTCGGCGGACGGCTCGACCTGAACGCGGCGCGTGCCCGCGTGCGCGAGATCTCCGATCGCTTCGGCTTCGACGTCGACCCCGATGCGATCGTCGAGGACCTTCCGGTCGGTGTGCAGCAGCGCGTCGAGATCATCAAGGCGCTCGCGCGCGAAGCGCGCGTGCTGGTGTTCGACGAGCCGACGGCGGTGCTCACCCCTCAGGAGACCGACGAGCTGATGGCGACGATGCGTCAGCTCAAGGCGCAGGGCACCTCGATCGTCTTCATCACCCACAAACTGCGCGAGGTGCGTGAGGTCGCCGACCGCATCACCGTCATCCGCCTCGGCAAGGTCGTCGGCGAGGCGTCGCCGACCGCCTCGAACGAGGAGCTCGCCTCGCTCATGGTCGGCCGCGCCGTCGAGCTGACCGTGCACAAGGGCGCACCGGCCGTACGCGACAACGGTCTCACCGTGACTGGCCTCACGGTCACCGATCCGGCCGGCACCGTCGTCGTGGACGGCGCGTCCTTCGAGGTGCGCGGCGGCGAGGTGCTCGCGATCGCCGGCGTGCAGGGCAACGGCCAGACCGAGCTCACCGAGGCGATCATCGGCCTGCAGGACAACGTCAGCGGCAGCATCCGTCTCGACGGTCAGGAGCTGGTCGGTCGCTCAGTGCGGCAGATCCTGGATGCCGGTGTCGGCTTCGTCCCCGAGGACCGCAGCGTCGACGGACTGGTGAAGGAGTTCTCGATCGCCGAGAACCTCATGCTCGACCGCTCCCACGGGTCGCCGTTCGTGAAGGCCGGCACCGTGCAGCGCTCGCTGCTGCACGACTTCGCGCACGATCGGATCGCCGAGTTCGACATCCGCACCCAGGGCCCGCAGCAGGCGGCAGGACGGCTCTCCGGCGGAAACCAGCAGAAGGTCGTGCTCGCGCGTGAGCTGAGCCGGGACCTGGCGCTGTTCCTGGCAGCCCAGCCGACCCGCGGCGTCGACGTCGGGTCGATCGAGTTCATCCACAAGCGGGTCATCGAGACGCGCGATGCGGGCGTGCCGGTGATCGTCATCTCCACCGAACTCGACGAGGTCGCAGCCCTCGCCGATCGCATCCTGGTGATGTACCGCGGGCGCATCATGGGCATCGTGCCCGGCAGCACGTCGCGCGAGAAGCTCGGTCTGATGATGGCCGGGATGTCCGAGACGGAGGCCGCGACCACGGCGAGCCCGATCCCCGCCACGAACGGAGAGACGAAGTGAGCGACACCCAGGCACCGGCGCCGCAGCGGTCAGCACCGCTCGCCGAGCCCGAGACGAAGATCGCCCCGTCGCGCTGGCAGACCACTCTGCAGGCGATCGTCACCGGCAACGGCATCATCTCGCTGCTGGCGGTGGTGCTCGCGGTGATCGTCGGCTCGATCATGATCGCCGCCACGAACGAGGAGGTGCAGGCCGCGTCGGGATACTTCTTCGCGCAGCCCGGCGACACCTTCGCCGCGATCTGGGAGGCCGTGACCGGTGCGTACGCGGCACTGTTCCGCGGCGCGATCTACAACTTCAACGCCGACACGTTCGAGAAGGGCATCCGTCCGCTCACCGAGACCCTGAAGTTCGCGACCCCTCTGATCGCGGCCGGTCTCGGTGTGGGACTCGCGTTCCGCGCCGGCCTGTTCAACATCGGCGGTCAGGGGCAGATGCTGCTCGCCGCGGCCGCCGCCGGGTACGTCGCCACCGCGATGGACCTGCCGATGGGACTGCACCTGATCGTCGCGATCGTCGCGGGTCTGGTCGCCGCCGCTCTCTGGGCGGGCATCGCGGGCCTTCTGAAGGCACGCACCGGAGCGCACGAGGTGATCACCACGATCATGCTCAACCACATCGCGTTCTACCTGCTCGCCTGGATGCTGGCGACGCAGGGTCTTCTCCAGGCACCGGGATCGAGCAACCCGAAGACGGCGCCGATGGCCGAGACCGCGGTGCTGCCGCAGCTGCTCGGGCCCTCGTACAAGCTGCACGCCGGCTTCCTGCTCGCGCTGATCGCCGTCGCGTTCACCTGGTGGCTGCTCGAGCGCTCCGCGCTCGGCTTCCGCTTCCGCGCCGTGGGTGAGAACCCGTCCGCCGCGCGGGTCGCCGGCATCGACGTGGGCCGCATGTACTTCGTCGTGATGCTCATCGCCGGCGCGCTCGTCGGCATCGCCGGTGTCAGCCAGGTGCTGGGCACCGAGGTGCGCGGCTTCAGCGGTGGCATCGACGCGGGCATCGGCTTCGACGCGATCACGGTGGCGCTGCTCGGGCGCTCGTCGCCGATCGGCATCCTGTTCGCGGGCCTGCTGTTCGGCGCGTTCAAGACCGGCGGCTTCACGATGCAGTCCTCGCAGGGCATCCCGGTCGAGATCATCCTCGTCGTGCAGTCGCTGATCGTGCTCTTCATCGCCGCGCCGCCGCTGGTGCGCGCGATCTTCGGGCTGCCGCAGCCCGGCCGGCCTTCGCGCCGCGCCAAGAAGGCGGCACGCGCCCGCCGCGCCGAATCGGCTGAAGGAAAGAAGGTGTCGGCATGAGCCTCACCACCCCCGTGAACGATGCGCCGCAGGGCGACATCGACCAGCCGCGCGTCGTCGCCGTCGTGTCGTGGAAGGCGCCGGTCATCTTCGGCATCTTCACCGTGCTCTTCGCCCTGCTGCCGCTGCTGGTGCCGCGCGAGGGCATGACGACCTTCCGGCTGGCCGAGCAGAACGCCGCGATCGCCGTGCCCGACGTGCTGCTGCCGGCGACGCCCACGGCGTGGATCGCGATGGTGCTGCTGGCGTTGTGCACCGGCTACGCGGCGATGACCGTGATGGCGCACCGTCGTCTGCCGCTCTGGCTCGTCGTCGTGTACGTCGCCGTGCTGCTGATCGGATTCCTCGCCTGGGCAGGCGCCGGCGCGACGCTGCCGATGATCGGCCTGCTGGCCGGTGCGCTCGCCCTGGCCACCCCGCTGATCTTCGGCGCCCTCGGCGGCGTGATCGGAGAGCGGGCGGGTGTGGTGAACATCGCGATCGAAGCGCAGATGCTCGCCGGCGCCTTCACCGCGGCCGTCGCCGGGTCGCTCGCCGGCACCCCATGGGCCGGACTCATCGCGGCCATGCTCGCCGGCGTGCTCGTCGCGCTCGTGCTCGGCGTGTTCACGATCACCTACTACGTCGACCAGGTCATCGTCGGCGTGGTGCTGAACGTGCTCGTGATCGGCATCACCACCTTCCTGTTCCGTCAGGTGCTCGCCCCGAATACCGAGACCATGAACAGCCCCGAGACTTTCTCGGTCGTTCCCATCCCGCTGCTCAGCGAGATCCCGCTGATCGGACCGATCCTGTTCCAGCAGTCCTTCATCGTGTACCTGATGTACGCGGTCGTGGCGCTGGTGTGGTTCGGGCTGTACCGCACACGTTGGGGTCTGCGCCTGCGCGCCGTGGGCGAGCACCCGCAGGCGGCCGACACGGTCGGCATCAAGGTCGCCGCCACCCGCTACCGCGCGGTGCTGCTCGGCGGCGCCGTCGCCGGCCTCGGCGGCGCCTTCTACACGCTCGTATCGGTGCCGCGGTTCAACCAGGAGATGACGGCGGGCGCGGGCTTCATCGCCCTCGCCGCGGTGATCTTCGGAAAGTGGGATCCGATCCGCGCGACGCTTGCGGCGCTGCTGTTCGGCTTCGCCACCAACCTGCAGGGCGTGCTCAGCGTCATCGGCTCGCCGGTGCCCAGCCAGTTCATGCTCATGCTTCCGTACATCGTGACGATCTTCGCCGTGGCCGGCCTCGTCGGGCGCTCCCGCCCGCCGGCCGCCGACGGCGAGCCGTACATCAAGTCTTAGGAGAACACGTGACCGACATGGATTGGGACGAGCTGAGACAGGTCGCCACCGAGGCGATGCAGAAGGCCTACGCACCGTACTCGCGGTACAGAGTGGGGGCGGCCGCCCTCGTCGACGACGGACGCATCGTCGCCGGATGCAACGTCGAGAACGCGTCGTACGGCGTCGGCCTGTGCGCGGAGTGCGCTCTCGTCGGCGACCTGCACATGTCCGGCGGTGGTCGGCTGGTCGCCTTCGTGTGCGTGAACAACGACGGGCAGACGATCATGCCGTGCGGCCGCTGCCGTCAGCTGCTCTTCGAGCACTCCAGCCCGGAGATGCTGCTCGAGACGGTCTCGGGCATCCGCACCATCGACGAGGTGCTGCCCGACGCCTTCGGCCCGCGCGATCTGGAGGATGCCCGATGACCCTTCGACAGGCTCAGGACAGGCCGCAGGGACCCAGCGGCGGAGGCAGCGAACCGTTCGACGCGATCGATGTCATCCGCATCAAGCGCGACGGCGGCCCGGTGCCCGAGAATGCGCTGCGCTGGATGGTCGACGCATACACCCGCGGCTACGTCTCCGATGCGCAGATGGCCTCGTTCGCGATGGCGATCTTCCAACGCGGCATGCAGCGCGACGAGATCCGGGTGCTCACCGACGCGATGATCGCGTCGGGGGAGCGGATGAGCTTCGCCAGCCTCGGCAAGCGCACGGTCGACAAGCACTCGACCGGCGGCGTGGGCGACAAGATCACCCTGCCCCTGGCCCCGCTCGTGGCCGTGTTCGGCGTCGCGGTTCCCCAGCTCAGCGGCCGCGGCCTCGGCCACACCGGCGGCACGCTGGACAAGCTCGAATCCATCCCGGGGTGGCGGGCAGCGCTCAGCAACGACGAGATGTTCGCGCAGATGCAGAGCGATGTCGGAGCCGTGATCTGCGCCGCCGGCTCGGGTCTCGCGCCCGCCGACAAGAAGCTCTACGCCCTGCGCGACGTCACCGGCACGGTCGAGGCGATCCCGCTGATCGCGTCGAGCATCATGTCGAAGAAGATCGCCGAGGGCACCGACGCTCTCGTGCTGGACGTGAAGTTCGGCAACGGCGCGTTCATGCCGGACATCGATCGTGCGCGTGAGCTGGCCCGCACGATGGTCGAGCTCGGCACCGACTCGGGCGTGGCGACCACGGCGCTGCTGACCGACATGAACGTTCCGCTCGGACGCGCGATCGGCAACGCGAACGAGGTGCGCGAGTCGGTCGAGATCCTCGCCGGCGGCGGCCCTGCCGACGTGCGCGAGCTGACCCTCGCCCTCGCCCGCGAGATGCTCTCGCTCGCGGGGCAGCCGGATGCCGATGTCGCGGCCGCCCTCGACGACGGCCGTGCGATGGACAGCTGGAAGGCGATGATCCGCGCCCAGGACGGCGATCCGGATGCCCCGCTGCCGACCGCGCGCGAGACGCACGTCGTCACCGCCGACCGTGACGGCGTCGTGACCCGGATGGACGCGCTGCCGTTCGGCATCGCGGCGTGGCGCCTCGGCGCCGGCCGCGCGCGCGCCGAGGACCCGGTGATCTTCGCCGCCGGCATCGATCTCGCCGTCAAGCCCGGCGAGAAGGTCACCGCCGGGCAGCCGCTGTTCACGCTGTCGGCCGAGGACGAGGGGCGCTTCGCCCGCGCTCTCGACGCGCTGGACGGCGCCTACGAGATCGGCGACCAAGCGGCAGCCCCCGCCGCACAGCCCATCGTGCGCGAGCGCATCACCGCCTGAGAACCGGAGGACCACCATGAAGATCGACGAGCTGCGCGCTCTGCCCAAGATCTCGCTGCACGATCACCTCGACGGCGGCGTGCGCCCCGCGACGATCCTCGAGCTCGCCGATGCGAGCGGCATCGAGGCACCGGCGCAGGATCCGAAGGGGCTGAGCCGCTGGATCGCGCAGCAGAGCGATGCCGGTTCCCTGGTGGAGTATCTGAAGACGTTCGACCTGGTGACCGCGGTCATGCAGTCCGATCGGGCGCTCACGCGCATCGCCCGTGAGTTCGTCGCCGACCTGGCGGCGGACGGCGTCATCTACGGCGAGGTGCGCTGGGCGCCCGAGCAGCACCTCGCGGGCGGGCTCAGTCTCGACGATGCGGTGCGCGCCGTGCAGCGCGGCATCGAGGAGGGCGAGGACGAGGCGGATGCCGCCGGCCACAGCATCCGGGTCGGGCAGATCGTCTCCGCCATGCGTCAGGGATCGCGTGTGCGGGAGATCGCCGAACTCGCGGTGCGCCATCGCGAGAACGGCGTCGTCGGTTTCGACATCGCCGGGCCGGAGGACGGCTTCCCCGCGTCGGAGCACCGTGCCGCCTTCGACTACCTCGCCGCGGAGTTCCTGCCCGTCACAGTGCACGCCGGAGAGGCTGCGGGACCGGCATCCATCCGCTCCGCCCTGATCGACGGACGCGCGCTGCGCCTCGGGCACGGCGTGCGCATCGCCGAGGACCTGCAGATCATCGAACGCGAAGGCGACGAGGTGCAGGTGCAGTTCGGCGACCTGGCACGGTGGGTGCGCGATCGCGAGATCCCGCTCGAGCTCTCGCCGTCGTCGAACCTGCAGACGGGCGCGATCGCGCAGTGGGGCGAGGAGCTCGCCGATCACCCGTTCGACCTGCTCTACCAGCTCGGCTTCTCGGTCACCGTGAACGTCGACAACCGCACCATGAGCGGCACGTCGTTGACGCGCGAGCTCTCGCTGCTGGTCGACGCCTTCGGGTACGACCTCGACGACCTCGAGGCGTTCCAGTTCAACGCCGCGTCCGCTGCGTTCCTGCCGGTCGAAGAGCGCGAGGAGCTCGTCGAGATGATCGCCGAGGGCTTCGAGCGCTGAAGCCCCCGGCGAACCACCGTCACCCTCGGTGACGCGTCGGCACCCGGGTGCTCATGCGGCTTCGGGGTTCTGCGCCCAAAGGTCGGGGCCGAACACCTCGTAGTGGATGCGGTCGGCCGGCACACCGCGCCCGATAAGGGTGCGGCGCATGGCCTGCATGAACGGCAGCGGTCCGCACATGAACACCGAGGCGTGCTCGGGCAGCTCGACCTCGCTGAGGTCCATGAATCCCTCGCGCGCCGGGTGCAGGGTCGGCGCGCCGACGGCATCCTGCTCATACCAGTTCTGCGCCCGTGCATCCGGCATCGCCAGCACCTGGCGGCGCAGCGACGAGTACAGCGCATGCGTGTCGTGTGCGCGGTCGGCGTGGAACAGCCGCACGGTGCGCGCAGGCTGGCGGCGGGAGAGGTCCTCCATGATGGCGGCGACGGGCGTGATGCCGATGCCCGCCGAGACGAGCACGAGAGGGTGATCCTCGTCGTCGAGCACGACGTCGCCGGCGGGCTGCGAGACGTCGAGCACGGTGCCGGGCTGCGCGTGCTGCCACAGCCACGTCGAGACCTGCCCGTCGGGCGCTCCGCCCACTCCGCGCACCCGCTTGATCGTCACCCGAATGGAGTCGCCGCGCGGGCCGGACGAGATCGTGTACTGACGCGGCTGCCGGCTGCCGTCGGGCAGATCCACGGCGATCGCCACGTACTGCCCGGTGCGGTGCGAGGGGATGAGTCCGTCGACCGGTGCGAGCAGCAGCGAGAAGATGTCGTCCGACTCCTCGAAGCGCTCCACCACCCGGTAGTCGCGCCACGGGTTCTCGGGGTCGGTGCCCGATTCGGCGTACAGGCGCGCCTCCTCGGCGATCAGCGCGGTGGCGAACAGCCAGTACACCTCGTCCCACGCCGACCGCACCGCGGGGGTGACCGCGTCGCCGAGCACGGTGTCCACCGCGTCGAGCAGATGACGGCCGACGATGGTGTACTCGCCGGCCCGGATCCCCAGCGAGACGTGCTTGTGGGCGATCCGGCGCATCACCGGAGTGAAGTCGGGGGCGTGCGGATCGATCAGCTGCACGGCGAAGGCGACCACCGAGGCGGCGAGCGCCTTCGGCTGCTCGCCGATCGCCTGGTTGGCGCGGTTGAACACCCGCAGCAGTTCGGGGTGCGCGGCGAACATGGCGGGGTAGAACACCTTCGTGATCTGCTCGGCGTGCTCGGCGACGACGCCGGCCGTGGCCGCGACGACTGCTTCGGACTCGGGCGAGAGCTTCATGACGTTCCTTTCGTGGGGTCTGCGTCCCCTCGAGTCTGCGTGCGGGTGCTGCTGGAGGGATGCGGTTTTCACCGGTTCTATTCGGTGCGCCGCCGCCCGAGCCGGCGTAGCGTGAAGGGGTGCCACGCCGGGTCGACGACTACCGCGGTCTGACGCAGCCGAGTCGGCTGCGGCTGCTGCGCGCCGTGCAGAGCCATCCCGGCATGCGCGTGGCGGAACTCGCTGAGCGGTGCGGGATGCCGCTCAACACCGCCAGGGATCACCTGCGCGTGCTCGTGCAGGAGGGCCTGGTGCGCGAGGAGCGACTGCATGTGGGCAGCAGGGGCCGACCGCCGATCGCGTACCACCCGGTGCGCGAGGCGGATTCGAATCCCGCGGCGCGGCGTCGTGTCGACGGTGCCCGGCGGCGCGGTGCGCTGCTGCGCGCGGTGATACCTCCGACGCCCGCGGATGCCGACCTGAGGGGCGACACCGACGCGGAAACGCAGCTGGACGTGCTTTACGAGCACCTCGACGATGCCGGCCTCAGTCCCGTCCTCGACGAGTCGGCACTGCGCTTCGAGATGATGCCGTGTCGCTACCGGGGGATGATCGCCCAGGACCAGGCGACGGTCTGCGGCGCCCACGCCCGCCTGGTGCGCGACACGCTCGCCCAGGTCGACGGTCCGCTCGAGGTCGAGCGACTCGAGCCGTTCGTCACCGCCGACACCTGTGCCCTCCTGCTGCACCGCGGGCGAACCGCATCCGATCCGGTCAGCGCACCTCCGCCCCCAGGACCCGGACGAGGATGCGCCTCCGGCGCGTGAGGGGCATGATCCGAGATCAGCCGCCGGTGCCCTCGATGCCGGCAGCCCGCCTGGCGAACACGTCCCGGACCGCAGGGAGCAGCGGATGCGACGCCTCGAGCCCGGTCACCTCCGCTGCAAGGACCGCGGGGTCGTCGGTGCGCAGCCGACGCTGCAGCTGCACCGACTGCTCGTCTGCCGGGTCGTCGAACTCGAGCGCCGCGGCGACCGCCACGAGCAGCGCGTCGGTGCTGAGCCCGGCCTCGGCGGCCTCGGCGGCGGGGCCGATGAAGCGCTCTCGCCGGGACAGCTTGCGCAGCGGCTGCCGCCCCACCCGCCACACCGTGTCCGGCAGAGCCGGGTTCGCGAAGCGGCGCAGGATCGTCGCCCGATACTCGGCCAGGTCGCACGGGTCGAGACCGTGCTTGGCCGACAGCACCGCCGAGGTCTCCTCGAGCGCCGCCGCCACCTTCGCGGCGATGCCCGGGTCGGCCAGAGCGTCGGAGATGCGCTCTACACCCGCCTGCGCTCCCAGGTAGGCCGTCGCGGCATGACCGGTGTTCACCGTGAACAGCTTGCGCTCGATGTACGGCGCGAGGTCGTCGACGAAGTGCGCGCCCGGGATGTGCGGCAGGCTGCCGCCGAACGGGCCGCGCTCGATCGCCCACTCGTAGAACGGCTCGACGGTGACGTCCACGCCGCCGACGGCAGGCTGCCCAGGCACGATCCGGTCGACGGCGGTGTTGGCGAACACCGCACGCCCGGCGAGCACCTCCCACTCCGAGCCTGCCCGCTCGACGATCTCCTCGCGGAGCAGATCGGTGGCGCCGATGGCGTTCTCGCACGCCATCACCTGCAGCGGCGCTGCGGCGGGACTCCGCCGCCGCAGCGCCTCCAGGATCGGCGTCGCGACGAACTTCAGGATGCTCGGGCCGACCGCAGTGGTCACCACATCGGCGTCGGTGATCTCCGCCACCAGGCTCTCGGGATCGGCGGCGCTGTTTACAGCGCGGAAACCGGTCACGACAGTGTCGGCACCTCCCTCGCCCACTTCGTGCACCGTGTAGCTGTCGACGGCGTTGATCGCGTCGACGAGCGGTGCGGCGACGTCGGAGAACACCACGTTGTAGCCGCCCTGATGCAGCAGCAGCCCGACGAACCCGCGGCCGATGTTGCCGGCGCCGAAGTGGACGGCCTTCATGCCTCGTTCACCGCCGCGAGCAGCGCGTACAGCTCGTCAGGATCGGCTGCCGCGTTGAGCCGGGCCACGTCGTCCTCCTCCGAGAACAGGATCGCGATCTGGGACAGGATGTCGAGGTGCTCGCCGTCCTTCCCGGCGATGCCGATCACGAAGGTGGCGCGTTCGCCGTCCCAGTCGACGCCCCCGTCGTAGCGCACGACGCTGAGCGCCGAGCCGAGCACGGCATCCTTCGCGTCGTTGGTGCCGTGCGGGATCGCCAGGCCGTTGCCCATGAACGTCGACACCGCCTTCTCACGCTCGTGCATCGCCTGCAGATAATCGGCGGTGACGGCGCCCGCGGCGATGAGCACGTCGGCCGCCTCCTTCAGGGCCTCGTCGCGTGTGGCGCCTCCGGGATGGATGCGCACGCGGTCGGGTGTGAGAACGCTCATTCTTCCTCCTGATTGCGGACCATCTCGACGACCTCGTCGTACTTCGGCGAGTTCATGAAGTTGTCGACCGAGACGTGGATCGAATCCGGCGACTTCGCTCGTGCGCGGTCCGTCAGCTGCTGCTGGGTGATGATCAGGTCGGCGGCGCCGTCGAGATTCGCGATCGCCGCATTGGTGACGGTGATGCCCTCGAGACCCGCCTTCTTGATCTTGTTGCGCAGCACGCTTGCGCCCATCGCCGACGAGCCCATGCCGGCGTCGCAGGCGAACACGATCGACTGGACCGGCTTCGTGCTGACGATGCCGCCGTCGGCGAGTCCGGCCGTCTCTGCCTGGGTCTCGTGCTTGTCGACCATCTCGTCGGCCTGGGCGACGGTCGCGCTGTCGCTGCTGACGCGCAGAGTGTCCATGGCGGCCGACTTCTTGCCCTTGTTGGCCTCGGTCTGCGCGATCGCCGCGCCGAAGGCGTCCGCCTCGGCGAGCAGGTCACGCTTGCGGGAGGCCCGCAGGATCACCCCGGTGATCAGGAACGTCACGGTCGCGGCGATGATCACCGACAGGTAGACGACCATCAGGTTGCCGACGCCCGAGCCGATGGCGGCAGCGGTCACGGCGATGATGCTGCCGGGTGCGGCGGGGAAGCCCAGTCCTCCGCCGAGGATCATATTGGTCGTGACACCCGCGGCGCCGCCGGCGATCAGGGCGAGGATCGTCATCGGCTTGCTCAGTGCGTACGGGAAGTAGATCTCGTGGATGCCGCCGAAGAACTGGATGATGATCGCTCCGGGGGCCGATGCCTTCGCCGCGCCGATGCCGAAGAAGGTGAAGCCCAGCAGCAGCCCGAGTCCCGGGCCGGGGTTGGCCTCGATGAGGAACAGGATCGACTTGCCCACCTCGCTGGCCTGCTCGATGCCCAGCGGTGTGAACACGCCGTGGTTGATGGCGTTGTTCAGGAACAGCACCTTCGCCGGCTCGACGATGATCGACACGACCGGCAGCAGCTGCATCGACACCAGCCAGCCGACGGCGCCGCCCAGCACCGCGCTGATGCCGAGCATGATCGGACCGAAGGCGAAGAATCCGACGATCGCGAGGATCATGCCGAGGATGCCGGCTGAGAAGTTGTTCACCAGCATCTCGAAACCGGGCTTGATCTTGCCGTCCCACAGCTTGTCCATCTGCTTGGTGACCCAGCCGGCGATCGGGCCCATGATCATCGCGCCGAGGAACATCGGGATGTCGGTGCCGACGATGACGCCCATGGTGGCGATCGTGGCGACGACGCCGCCGCGCTCGCCGTAGACGATGCGACCGCCGGTGTTGGCGATCAGCAGCGGCAGCAGGTAGGTGATCATCGGGCCGACGAGACCGA
The DNA here is from genome assembly GCF_053619695.1 of Microbacterium sp. NPDC055521. NCBI lineage: Bacteria > Bacillati > Actinomycetota > Actinomycetes > Micrococcales > Microbacteriaceae > Microbacterium > Microbacterium sp. NPDC055521. Next base: position 87,170 of record NZ_JBSHJX010000011.1, read on the forward strand.
CGTATGCGGCGAAGTTGCCGGCATCGCCCTCGCTGAGAGCCGTCATGGCACCGCGCCAACCGATGGCATCGGCGTCACCGCCGCCGCCGATGATCTCGGCGACGGGGAACCAGTGCCAGCCGAACGGGCTGTCGGCGCCGAAGAATCCGGCGGGGATGAAGAGCATCGTGATGAAGCCCCAGGCGATGAACGCCGCGATGTTCGGCATGATCATGCCGGACAGGAATGTGCCGAAGCGCTGCACGGCGACGCGTGCTCCTCCGGTCCTGGTCGGTGACGTCGTCGTCATGATGTCCTCTTTCTGTTCTGATGCGGTGAGCGCACGCTGTGTCGTGATGCGGGTGAATCGGGTAGGGGCCGCGTGTCAGGTCCGGGCGGTCGCGGCGCGCGCGGCTTCGCGAGCCCCGGCGGCATCGTCCGCGGTGAGCGCGGCCGCGGCGATGCGTCTGGCATCGGCGAGTCCGTGCTGCGCGAGGGATCGGCGCACATCGGCGAGCGCCGCGGGTGCCATCGACAGGCTCGACGCGCCGAGGCCGACGAGCACGACGGCCAGCAGCGGGTCGGCCGCAGCCTCGCCGCAGATGCCGACCGGCTTGCCCGTGCGCGCGCCGGCGTCGCCGACCTCGCGCACGAGACGCAGCACCGCCGGATGCCAGGGATCCTGGAATGAGGCCACCGAGCCGAGCAGGCGGTCGGCGGCCATCGTGTACTGGGTGAGGTCGTTCGTGCCGATCGAGGCGAAGTCGGCGTGTGCGAGCACGCGGTCGGCGAGCAGCGCGCTGGCGGGCACCTCGACCATGACCCCCGCCGTCTTCAGACCGAACTCCCGCGCCAGTGCGGTGAAGTACCGGGTCTCCTCGACGGTGGTCACCATCGGCGCCATCACCCACAGGTCTGCCGCGGTCGCGGCATCCGCCTCGGCGAGCGCGGTGAGCTGCTCGCGCAGGATGTCCTCGCTCGCGCGCAGCGCACGCAGGCCGCGAAGGCCCAGAGCGGGGTTCTCCTCGTGCGCGTCGTTCAGGAACGCGAGTGGCTTGTCGGCGCCCGCATCCAGCATCCGCACGACCACCTTCTTCCCCTCGAACGCCTGCAGCAGCTCGATGTACGCGGCACGCTGCTGTTCGATGGTGGGCGCCTGCGAGGCAGACAGGAACAGGAACTCGGTGCGGAACAGTCCCACGCCCTCGGCGCCGCGTGCCACGGCGTCGGCCGCGTCGGCGGGCCGGCCGAGGTTGGCGAGCAGGCTGATCCGGGTTCCGTCGGCCAGCATGCCCGGCGACACAGGGGCGGCGTCCTCCGCGGCGCGCGCGGCCAGGCGCTCTTCGACGGCGGCGAGCTCAGCCGCCCCCGGCGCGTCGTCGATCGTGCCGGCGGCGGCGTCGACGATCACCGTCTGCCCGTCGCCGAGCGCGGTGGCGCCGCCCGCACCGACGACCGCGACGATGCCCTTCTCGCGGGCGAGGATCGCGGTGTGCGAGGTGGGGCCGCCGTCACTGGTCACGAGGGCGAGCACTCGGTCGAGCTCGAGCAGCGCGGTGTCGGCGGGCGCGAGGTCTCGGGCGACGAGCACGAACGGATGCCCGGGATCGGGCACACCGGGAGCCGCGACGCCTCGCAGACGGGCGAGCACACGCTGCGCGATGTCGTCGAGATCGGCGGCCCGTTCGCCGAGATAGCCGCCGACCGCCTCGAGGGTCGCGCGGAACCCGGCGAATGCGTCGTGCACCGCCCACTCGGCGGTGCTGCCCTCGTCGAGGCGGGCGTCGACCTCCTCCTCGAGGCTCGGGTCCTCAGCGATCATCGCCTGGGCCTCGAGCACATCCCGGGCTGCTCCGCCCGCGGCATCCGCCCGCTGCTGCAGTTCGGCCGCGACGTGGGCCACGGCCTCGCGGGCGCGGACGCGCTCTTCGTCGATCCCCCGCGCGCTGCTCTGCTTCTCGGGCGCCGGCAGCGCCTCGGCCATGCGCACGACGGGACCGGCCGCGATGCCCTGTCCGATGCCCACTCCGCGCAGCAGGCTCATGACGCCTCATCGTGATCGGTGGTGAGCAGCTCGGTGAGGTGGTCGAGAACCGCCTCGGCGTTCTCGCCCTCGGCGGTGAGCACCACGTGGTCGCCGAAGTCGATGCCGAGCGCGATGACCGAGAGGATGCTCGCGGCGTTGACGGCCTTTCCGGAGTCCTTCGCGACGGTCACCGGGATGCCCGCCTCTTTGGCTGCCTGAGCGAACAGCTTGGCGGGGCGGGCGTGCAGGCCGTGGGAGGAGCCGATGCGGACGGTGCGCGAGGAGACGGTCATGGGTGTTCCTTCCGGTCGTGCGGCGCGATCATGGCGTCGCGGACGAGACGCAGCGTGCGGCTGCCGTCGAAGTCGGTGAATGCGTCGGGTGGCAGGGCGATGACACGGCAGCGGCCGGCGAGAGCGGTGCGGATGCGATCCGCGTGCTCGGCGAGGTGCGGGCCGACCAGTACCAGGTCGACTCCCGCAGCCGTGAGCGCCGTGCGCTCGGTGCCGGCCTCAGCCGACCAGGGGAGGCCCGCGCCGTCGGCGGCACGGGCGAGCCGCTGGGCGACGAACGTGCTCGACGCTCCGGCGCCGCACACCACGAGAATCCGCATCGATCCCCCTTTCCTCGTTCAGTGTGGCTCGCCCGCGCGCGGCCTCTCCAGCAGGCTTCCTTCCGCCCCGGCGGAACATCGGCTTCCGCGCCCGTCGTGCGAGGGGCTGGCATCATGGAGCGCACGGGGTGATCGACGAGGAAGGCGGAGCGATGTCGCGTCAGCGTCAGAATCAGCTCCTCGGCATCCTCCTGAGACAGGACGGGTGGGCGACGGCGGCCAGCCTCGCCGACCAGCTCGGGGTCACGCCCCGCAGCATCCGCTCCTACGTCGCGGCGTTGAACGCTCGCTCCGCCGACGCCGTGGAATCAGGGCCGGCCGGGTACCGCGCCGCTACCCGAGCGATCGACCTGGTCGGCGAGGCCGATCCCGGCACGCCGCGTGCGCGACTGCATCGTCTGATCCGCACCCTGATCGACGAGGTCGACGGCGTCGACGTCTATGACACCGCCCTCGCGCTGCACATCAGCGAGACCACTCTCGAGAGCGACCTCGGCCGCGTGCGTGCCCTGCTCGAGGGCGGCGGCGTGCGCCTGGAGCGCGACCGTGACCGGGTGCGGCTGCGTGGCGATGAGCAGGCGCTGCGCCGGCTGCTGAGCAGGCTCGCGCAGGATGAGATGGATGCAGGCCCGCTGCGACCGGATGCGCTGCAGCGAGCGCTCGAACCGGAGGCGGTACCGGCGCGGGCGGTCGGGCCGTTCAAGACCGCGCTCGTGCGCGAGCTGGGCGCACTCGGGTACTACGTGAACGAGCTGGCGATCAGCGACGTGCTGCTGCACATCACCATCGCCGCCGAGCGGGTGGCGGGCGGGCGTGCGCTGACCTCGCGCGTCGAGCCGATCGACGAAGCCGTCGCGATGGTCGGCGGTGCGATCGCGCGCCTCGCCGAGAGCCATTTCGGCGTGGCGCTGGGCCACGGCGATCGAGAGCACCTCGCCGATCTCGTACTCACCCGGGTCGTCACCCCCGGAGAGCACGCGCAGCCGCGCGCGCGCCGCGCCGCCGATGCCGAGGTGGAGCGGGCGGTGCGCGCCGAGATAGCGCAGGCCGCGCACGACTACCAGGTGGATCTCGTCGACGACGCCTTCATCGTGCGCCTCAGCCTGCACGTGCAGAACCTGCTGCACCGCTCGCAGGAGCAGGCGTGGACCCGCAATCCGCTCACCCGGTCGCTGAAGTCGTCGTATCCGATGATCTTCGAGGTCGCGGTGTCGATAGCCAGCGGACTGCACGAGCGGCTCGGGGTTCCGCTGCAGGAGGATGAGATCGCGTACATCGCGATGCACGTCGGAGGGCGCCTGGAGCGCAGCAGGGCGGCGGATGCCATCCTCACCGCCACGATCATCTGCCCGGGCTACCAGGAGCTGCAGGAGCTGCTCCGGTCGAGCGTCGACCGCTCGCTCGGCCGACTCATCGAGGTCACCAGAGTCGAGACCAGCGTCGACCCGGAGTGGGCCGCACTCGACACAGACCTCGTGCTGAGCACGGTGCCGGTCTCGGGCTCGGATGAGCGCATCGTGCGCATCCAGCCGTTCCTCGGCGAGGCCGACATCGAGCGGGTCCAGCAGGCGGCCGCGCGCATCCGGCGCACCCGCCGACTCGGCCGGCTACGTGACGAGCTGCGCCGGTACTTCTCTCCGGAGGCGTTCCTCGTGCCGCTGCCCGACGCGGGAGAGGAGCGGATCATCCGCCATCTGGGCGGACTGCTCACCGCGTCCGGGCTCATCGGCGAGGACTACGTCGAGAACACGATCGTGCGCGAACGCATGTCGTCGACCGCGTTCACCGACGCGCTGGCGGTTCCGCACGCCCTGCAGATGACCGCTAGCCGCACGGCGATCGCGATCGGCATCGCCGACGGGTCGGTGGCGTGGGGCGGCGGGCGTGTGCAGGTCGTGGCGCTCGCCGCGTTCAGCGAGAGTGACCGCGATGCCTTCCAGACGGTGTTCGAGCAGCTCGTGGAGGTGTTCAGCGAACGCGACAGCGTTCAGCGGATCGTGCGGCGGGCGGCGGATTTCGATGCGTTCCTCGACGAGCTGGTCGCGGTCATCGACGGCTGAGCGGGGCGAGCACCTCGGCGATCGCGTCCAGCAGTGCCGCGGCACCCGGAGCGTCGGCTACCTCGACGGTCACCGAGTGCCCCGACTCGATCGCGAGATCCATGAGCGCCAGCACACTGGAGAGGTCGGCGCTGTCGCCGGCATCCGTCGTCACCCGCACAGGCGACCCGTGCGCCTGTGCCAGCCGCACCAGCTCGGCGACCGGCCGGGCGTGCACGCCGTTGTGCACGTGGACCGTCATGCGTCGTCGCAGCAGGGTCACTGCCGCTCCGCGAGCATGTCCCGCACGGCGGCGTCGAGCTCGGTCACCGCCCGGGCAGCTGCGGCGGGGGAGTCGCCGCGGGCGTCGATGTACACCTTCAGCTTCGGCTCGGTGCCGCTCGGACGCACGATCACGCGTGAGCCGTCGTCGAGGCGGTAGCGCAGCACGTCTCCGGCCGGCACACCCGTGTCGCCGGCGGCGAGATCCTCCACCGATGCGATCGTGCGGGTGCCGAACGCCGCGGGCGCCTGGGCACGCAGCGACGCCATCGTCGCGCCGATCAGCGCCAGATCGTCGACGCGCACCGACACCTGGCCGCTCGCGAAGTGGCCGATCTCCGCGCCGAGCTCGTCGAGCAGACCGGCGATGCCGGTCTCGCGCACCCGCGCCTCGGCGGCGAGTCCGAGCAGCGCGACGGCGGCGGAGATGCCGTCCTTGTCGCGCACGGTGTCGGGGTTCACCAGGTAGCCCAGCGCCTCTTCGAAGCCGAACACCATGCCGGGCGCACGAGAGATCCATTTGAAGCCGGTGAGCGTCTCGTGGAAGTCGAGCCCGTAGCGTTCGGCGACCGCGCCCAGTCCCGGGGACGAGACCAGCGAGCAGGCGAGCGACGCCCCGGGTGTGCCCTGCGCGGCTCGTGCCGCGCGCCAGCCGAGCAGCAGCCCGACCTCGTTCCCGGTCAGGCGGCGCCAGCCGCCGTCGGCTGCGGCATCCGGGATGGCGACGGCGAGGCGATCGGCGTCAGGATCGTTCGCGATGATGAACTCGGCATCGGCCTCCCGCGCTCGGGCGACCGCGAGATCCATCGCGCCCGGCTCCTCGGGGTTGGGGAACGAGACGGTGGGGAACGTCGGGTCGGCGTCGCGCTGCGCGTCGACGATCCGCGGTGCCGGGTAGCCGGCCGCCTTGACGACGCGCGAGAAGGTCTCCCAGCCCACGCCGTGCATGGCGGTGTACACCCAGCGCATCTCCTGCACGCCGAAGGGCGCCGGGGCCACCGCCGCGGTCGCCGCGATGTACGCGTCGACGACGTCTTCACCGGCGATCTGGTAGGAATCCGAGCGCGGCAGCAGTCCCACATCGCCCGCGTCGGCGACGCGCTGGATGTGCGCGGCGATCTGCGCATCCGCCGGAGCGACGATCTGCGAACCGCCGTCGTCGCCGCCGAGATACACCTTGTAGCCGTTGTCGTTCGGCGGGTTGTGGCTGGCCGTGACCATGATCCCCGCATCCGCCTGCAGATGACGCACGGCGAACGCGAGCACCGGTGTCGGCAGCAGCCGCGGCAGCAGAATCGCGCGCAGGCCCGCACCGGCGAGGATCTCGGCGGAGTCCAGCGCGAAGCGCCGGGAGTTGCGCCGGCCGTCGTAGCCGATGACCACCGTCGGGCGGGTCGTGGCGCGCTGCAGCAGGTAGCCCGCGAAGCCGGCGGCCGCCTGGGTCACCAGCACCCGGTTCATGCGGTTGCTGCCCGCACCCAGCTCGCCGCGCAGGCCCGCGGTGCCGAAGGCCAGGCGTCGGCCGAAGCGGTCCTCGAGGTCGGCGAGAGCCGCGGCGTCACCGCCGGCGGCGCGGGTGATGATTCCCGCGAGCTCGTCACGGGTCTCGGCATCCGGATCCTGTCGCAGCCAGGCGCGCGCCTGGGACAGCCGCTCGCTCACAGCGCCTCGATCACTCGGGCCAGCAGCGCCGAGATCACCGGCTCGGCCTCACGACCGGCCTCGATGACCTCCTCGTGGCTGAGCGGGGTCTTCTGGATGCCGGCGGCGAGGTTCGTGACGAGGGAGAGGCCGAGGATCTCCATTCCCGCCTCCCGGGCCGCGATCGCCTCGAGGGCGGTGGACATGCCGACGATGTGACCGCCGATCGCCTTCGCCATCTGCACCTCTGCGGGCGTCTCGTAGTGCGGGCCGCGGAACTGGGTGTACACGCCCTCGTCGAGAGTGGGGTCGACGGTACGGGCGATGTCGCGCAGACGCTTCGAGTACAGGTCGGTGAGGTCGACGAAGGTGGCGCCCTCGAGCGGGGAGTCGGCGGTGAGGTTGATGTGATCGCTGATGAGCACCGGCTGGCCGGGCTGCCACGTCTCGCGGATGCCGCCGGCGCCGTTGGTGAGCACCATGATCGCAGCGCCCGTGGCGGCCGCGGTGCGCACCGAGTGCACGACCCGGCGCACGCCGTGGTCTTCGTAGTAGTGGGTCCGGGCGCCGATCACCAGCACGTTCCTGCCGCCGGGGGTGCGGATGCTGCGCAGCGTGCCCACATGCCCTTCCAGTGCTGGCTTCGAGAAGCCGGTCACCTCGGTGGCCGGCACGGTGGCGACGGTCTCGCCGATCAGCTCGGCGGCCTTGCCCCAGCCCGAGCCGAGGGTCAGGGCGATGTCGTGGTGGTCGACCCCTGTCAGGCGAGCGATGTCGGCGGCCGCGGCGGCGGCGACGGCGAACGGATCGGCCGTCGGGTCGTCCAGAGGGTTCACGGAGTTGTCACGCATGCCTCCACTCTAGGAAGGTGGCGGGGCCGCGGCCAGGATTGCGGAAGAATGGAGTTCATGTCTCAGACTTCCTTCGCGAACAGGCAGAGCGTCGCCGTCCTCGGCGGCGGTCCCGGTGGGTACGAGGCGGCGATCGCCGCCGCGCAGCTGGGGGCGGATGTCACGCTCGTCGAACGTGTGGGCGTGGGCGGGTCGGCCGTGCTCACCGACGTGGTGCCGTCGAAGAGCCTCATCGCCACCGCCGACGCGGCGGTCGCCATCGCCGGGGCGACCGACCTCGGCGTGCAGTTCTATGCGCGCGGCGCGGACGACCGGCCGCTCAAGCCCGAGATCGCCATCAACCTCGCCGCCGTCAACAAGCGGCTGCTCGCCCTCGCAGGTCAGCAGTCCGAGGACATGCGAACGACCCTGCTCGAGGCCGGTGTGCGCATCCTCTCCGGACACGGCCGACTCGAGGGGCCGAACGCCATCGTGGTCTCCACGGGCCCCGGGGGCACCGACTTCGATCGCATCGAGGCGGACACCATCATCGTCTCGGTCGGCGCCTCGCCGCGCGAGCTGCCGTCGGCGAAGCCCGACGGCGAGCGCATCCTCACCTGGACCCAGCTGTACGACATGAAGGCGCTGCCCGAGCACCTGATCGTCGTGGGCTCGGGCGTGACCGGTGCGGAGTTCGCGTCGGCGTACATGAACCTCGGGGCGAAGGTCACGCTGATCTCGAGTCGCGACCAGGTGCTGCCCGGTGAGGACGAGGACGCCGCCAAGGTGCTCGAGAAGGTGTTCACGCGCGGCGGCATGCAGGTGCTCTCCAAGTCCCGCGCCGACAGCGTGAAGCGCACGGACGACGGCGTGCTGGTCACCCTCTCCGACGGGCGCACGGTCGAGGGCAGTCACTGCCTGATGGCGGTCGGGTCGATCCCGAACACGGCCGGCATCGGCCTGGAGGAGGCGGGCATCGAGCTCACCGAGTCCGGTCACGTGCGCGTCAACCGCGTGGCGCGCACATCGGTGCCCAACGTCTACGCCGTCGGCGACTGCACGAACTTCTTCCCGCTGGCATCCGTCGCCTCGATGCAGGGGCGCACCGCCGTGTTCCACGCGTTCGGCGACATCGTGATCCCCCTCGAGGTGCGCAAGATCACCGCCAACATCTTCACCGCACCCGAGATCGCGACGGTCGGCCTCTCCGAGCAGGACATCGCGAACGGCCAGGGCGACGGCATCGCGCACAAGCTGCCGCTGGCGGCCAACCCCCGCGCGAAGATGCTGGGCATCAAGGACGGCTTCGTGAAGATCATCGCACTGCGGGGCTCGGGAACGGTGGTCGGCGGCGTGATCGTCGCGCCGCGGGCATCCGAGCTGATCTACCCGATCGCGATCGCGGTCGAGCGGCGCCTCACCGTCGACCAGGTCGCGCGGGTGTTCGCCGCGTACCCGTCGCTCACCACCAGCATCACCGACGCGACCCGTGCGATGCACGCGGTCGGCGTCGTCTGACACTGCACGCCGCAGACGCGGAAGGCGCGCCCCGCGATCGGGGGGGGCCGGCCGCGGGGCGGGGGGGGGGCGCAGGTGGGGAGCGGCGGGGGGCCCGGGGGCCCCCGCCCCCCCGGGGGGGGGGGGCGCCAGACGCCGGCCCCC
>NZ_JBSHJX010000012.1:0-89486 GCF_053619695.1 Microbacterium sp. NPDC055521
GCCTTCCGCTCAACCGCTTGGGGCGAACAAGTAATAAGTTACGCCGATCCCACGCATCCGGCAAATCACCACCCACCCCCGGGCGTGTCGCACCGCACCCGACCAACCGGATCGCCCGTGTTCGCCGGGATTTCCGGGCGTAGTGTCGGCCTATGCAGCAGATGGCACCCCGGCATCCCGTGCCGCTGTCCTCCCGGCTGGCGGCGGCTGAGCTCGCGTGGCGGAGTGTCTGCGCCGTGGGCGCGGCGCTCTCCCCCGATGACGTCGCCCCGCCCGACCCCGACAGGATCGCGGCCGCCTATCGCAGCGACCGGCACCTGCTCGTCGACGGCGAGGCGCCCGACGTGTGGTCGCCTCTGTCGCGGTTCTGGCGCACGGCCGATGGCTGGGTCCGCACCCACGGCAACTATCCTCATCACGCATCCGCGCTCCGGGCCGGCCTCGGGCTGCCGCCGGACGCCTCGCCGGAGGATGTCTCCACCAGGCTGGCGACCATGGCGGCCCACGAAGCCGGCCGAGACATCATCGGGGCGGGCGGACTGTGCGTGGTCGTGCACCGCGAGGATCCGCAGCGTGACTCGATGCTTCGAGAGCATCCGCTCGTGCAGGTGCGTCGCATCGCGGACTCCCCCGCGCGTCTACTGCCGTCCGACTCGATGACCGCTCCCCTGGCCGGTGTGCGCGTGCTCGACCTCACGCGGGTGATCGCCGGCCCCGTCGCCACCCGCACGCTCGCCTTCGCGGGAGCGGACGTGCTGCGTCTCGATCCGCCACGCATTCCCGAACCCGACTGGCAGCACTTCGACACCGGGCACGGCAAGCGCTCCGCGCTGCTCGACGGGGTGCTGGAAGCGTCCCGCCTCCACCGGCTGCTCGCCGATGCCGACGTCGTCGTGCTCGGCTACCGGCCGACGGCGATGCGCCGGCTCGGTCTGTCAGCCGAGCTGCTCGCCGAACGGCATCCGCACCTCGTCATCGCCCAGCTGAGCGCGTGGCCGGGTGAGGACTCACCGCGCGGTTTCGACAGTCTGGTGCAGGCCGAATCCGGCATCTCGTGGCTCGAATCGGCCGACGGATCCACGCCCGGCGCCCTGCCCGCTCAGGTGCTGGATCATTCCGCCGGCTATCTGCTCGCCGCCGCGATCGTCGACGCCCTGCATCGGCGCGCACGGAGAGGCGGCGGCTGGCACGTGGGCACTTCTCTGCGGCGAGTGGCAGCGGAGCTGCTCGGAATGCCGCGCGGCGAGCATCCGATGGTGCCGGCGCCCCCCGCGGTGCTCACGCAGGACTTCGATGTGGCCGGCCACGTCGTCACCACTGTCGCTCCGGCGGTGCGCTGGCCCGGGTCGCCGGAGTGGTTCGCGCCCCCTCGGCCGTGGGGCGGAGACCTCGCCGAATGGTGACGACCAGAACGCACAGTCCGAGTGTCAGCGCTCCCCACAGCCCGGATGCGGCAGGCAGGGTGCGATAGGCCAGCTGCTGCAGCGTGACGTCGGGCCCGGATGCCGCCGACCCGAGCATCCACGCGACGCCGAGCAGGGCGGGCAGCGCCAGCATCCACAGCCACCGCAGCCACCCGGGGGCGCGGTGCGGCAGCGGTCTCGCCGGGCGCTTGCGCAGCCACTGCAGCGCGAACCCGGCGAGCAGCAGCAGCCCGATGACGCTCGAGCCGTGCTGCAGCCACTTGTATCCCGGCATCGGTCCCCACATCTGCTGCAGCGCGGGGAGCGCCTCGACGCCCCAGCGCCCGTCGTGGGTGAACAGGTCCCAGCCGATGTGCGAGAGCACTCCGAGCACGAGTGACGCCGCGAGCAGCCACGGCCCGGCCCGGCCCCCGCGCCCGCGGAGCGCATCCCGTGCTGTCGCCGGCCCGGAGAGCGCCCACTCCGCCGGCAGGCGCCGCGCGAGGACGGCCGGTGCGAGGGCGACGAGCCCTGGCCGCAGCACCACCCGCCAGATCAGCAGCAGCACGAGCGCGAGCAGCGCGGTGTACGCGACGTTCGCCGCCGAGTGCGTGAACAGGTATCCCGGGCCGAGGCCGCGGGTGAACAGCGGCAGGTCGGGTGTCATCGCCCCGATCGCGAGGGCGGCCGGCACCAGCCGTGTGCGCAGCAGCGGCAGCGCCACGACGGCGTGACTGGGCGTGAACGGCATGCGGCCTCCGGTCGGGGCGTGGCTCAGACGTCGATCGGCCGCTCGCGTGCGTCGGCGCCGTCGGTCTCGGCGCCGACCACGGCGAGGGGCATCGTGCGGGTGTCGATGAACGGGTTCTCGTCCTGCCCCGCCACGAGCTCCTCCGCCTCCGCCACGCTCTCGACCGTCGGCACCGAACCCAGCAGCGGCCGCTGCGCGGTCTCGCGCATGCTCAGCAGCGCGATGCCGCCCAGTGCCGCGAAGAACATGATGTAGAACGCGGGCATGTACACGTTCCCGGTCAGCTCGATCAGCGCCTGACTGAACAGCGGCGTCGTGCCGCCGAACAGCGACACGGCGAGGTTGTACGCGATGGCCATCGCGCCGAACCGCGACGCCGTCGGGAAGAGCGCCGGCAGCGCAGAGGCCGAGATCGCCACATAGAACGCCACCGGGATGGCGACCATGGCGAGTGCGATCATGACGGCCCACTCCTCGCCGATCTGCATGACCGCGAACGCGGGCACCATGAGCAGGATCGTCGACCCGACGGCGATGCCGTACACCGGCCGTCGGCCGATGCGGTCGGACAGTCGCCCGATCAACGGCAGGCACGCGCTCATCACGACGAGCACCGGCACGGTGGCGAGCGCGGCCATGAGGTTCGACACGCCCACTTCCTTCTCGAGGTACGTCGGCATGTAGCTGGTGAGGGCGTACCCGGCGGTGTTCGTCGCCGAGACGAGGGCGACGCCGATGAGGATCTGACGCCAGTAGTGGCGGAAGATGCCCGCGATCCCCTGGCGCGCCAACGGGTCGTCGGCGTCGGTGCGGGTGAGCCCGGCGCTCTCCTCCGCTTCGTAGGCAGGGGTCTCGGGAATGCGCAGCCGGAACCAGATCGCGACCGCACCGAGCGGGATGGCGATGAGGAACGGAATGCGCCAGCCGTACTCGGTCATGGCGTCGGGGCCGGACAGGCTCTCGGTGATCCAGGTGGTCAGCGCCACGACGCTGGCTCCGGCCGCGAAGCCGACGTATGAGCCGACGTCCAGGAACGACGACCAGTAACCGCGGCTGCGGTCGGGTGAGAACTCCGAGACGTAGGTGGTCGCACCGGCGTACTCGCCTCCGGTCGAGAAGCCCTGCACCATCTTCAGCAGGTACAGCGGGATGATCGCCCACAGCCCGATCTGCGCCGAGGTGGGCAGCACGCCGATGAGACCGGTCGCCGCCGCCATCATCGCCATCGTGACGAACAGCACGCGCTGACGGCCGATCCGATCGCCCAGCGGCCCGAGCACGAGCCCGCCCAGCGGTCGCACGAGGAACGAGATCGCGAAGCCGAGCAGGGTGATCAGCAGCCCCCACGCGCCCGGCAGGTCGCCGGTGAAGACGACGGCGAGCGTGACGGCGAGGTAGCCGTAGACCCCGAAGTCGAACCACTCCATGAAGTTGCCGACGACGGTACCGGAGATCGCCGTTCTCAGACGGCTCTTGCGGACGACCAGAACGTCATCGACCTGCAGCCGGCGGGTGGCGCGGCGCGGGACGGTACGGCGGACATGTGCTTCCTTGGGCAAGGGGACCAGCTCCTCGAGTGCTTGCGGACAGCGTCAGCTGTCCGATGCTACTGCAGGCCCCCGCCGCCGAGCTGGGTCACCACGCCGAACGGGCTCAGTTCACGAAGACGCCCGCGAGGGTCTTCTTTCCGCGGCGCAGCACCGAGACGCCGCCGGGCAGCGTGCCCTGGACGACGGTCTCGTCGTCGACGACCTTCGCGCCGTCGAGCATGACGCCGCCCTGCGAGATGGCGCGTCTCGCCTCGGACGCACTGGCGACCAGACCGGTCGCGACGAGCGCCTCGACCACGGATGCTCCGGCCGGCACGGTCGCGTTCGGCAGCTCGCCGAGAGCCGTGCGCAGGGTCGCCGGATCGAGCTGGCTCAGGTCGCCCTGCCCGAACAGCGCCTCCGACGCCGCGATCACCGCGGCCGTCGCCTCGATGCCGTGCACCGTGACGCACACCTCGAGGGCGAGACGCTTCTGCGCCGCTCGGCGGAACGGCTCGCTCTCGACGAGAGCGGCGTACTCCTCGATCTCGGCGCGAGTCAGGAACGTGAAGACCTTGAGCCGCTCGATCACGTCTGCGTCGGCGGTGCCGAGCCAGAACTGGTACATCCGGTATGGGCTGCACATGTCGGCGTCGAGCCAGACCGCGTTGCCCTCGCTCTTGCCGAACTTCGTGCCGTCGCTGTTGGTGATCAGCGGCGTGCCGATGGCGTGCGCCGAGACGCCCTCGACACGGTGGATGAGGTCGGTTCCGCTGGTGAGGTTGCCCCACTGGTCGCTGCCACCGGTCTGCAGCACGCAGTCGTACGAGCGGTACAGCTCGAGGAAGTCCATGCCCTGCAGGATCTGGTAGCTGAACTCGGTGTAGCTGATGCCGGCATCCGAGTTCAGCCGCGCTGCCACGGCGTCCTTCTTGAGCATCGTGCCGACGCGGTAGTGCTTGCCGATCTCGCGCAGGAAGTCGATGGCGCTCATCGGCGCCGTCCAGTCGAGGTTGTTCACCATGCGGGCGGCGTTCTCGCCCTCGAAGCTGAGGAAGCGCTCGACCTGCGCGCGCAGCCGCTGCACCCACTCCTCGACCGTCTCACGCGTGTTGAGCGTGCGCTCGGCCGTGGGTCGCGGGTCGCCGATCAGCCCCGTCGAGCCGCCGACGAGACCGAGCGGCTTGTGGCCGGCGAGCTGGATGCGGCGCAGGGTGAGCAGCTGCACCAGGTTGCCCAGGTGCAGGCTCGGCGCCGTCGGGTCGAATCCGCAGTAATAGGTGATCGGGTCCCCGGCGAGAAGGTCGCGCAGCGCCTCCTGATCGGTGGACACGTGGACGAGGCCGCGCCACAGCAGCTCGTCCCACACGTTCTCAAAGGTGGGGTCGAGCGCCACGGGGGCGGTCGTCAGAGCGGGATTCGACACGCGTTCCAGGCTATCAGCGCACGACACGCGCCCCGACCCCGCCGGGTGTCGGACGCCCGTGCGATGCTGTCGACATGTCGCCGGTCGATCCCCTCACCTCCACCGTGCTCTCGGCGATGATCGTCGTCGTGCTGCTCGTCGTGCTCGTGTTCTCGGTGCTCGGCGTGCGCAGGCCGTCGACGGCGACGATGGTGCTGTGCGCCGTGCTGCTCGTGGCTGCGGTGACCACCGTCATCGTCATCCGCCCGATCGCGCTGCCCGCGATCGGTATGCCGATGACGGTGGTCGGCATCGGCGCCGCGACCCTCGGAGGCAACCCGTTCACTCGGCGGGCGCTGGACATCGCCACGGGCAAGCGTGTGCGGGAGACCGAAGACGGCGGCATCCTCATCATCGCGGCGCAGCACGCTGATCCTGCCCACGCGCGGACGCTCATGCGCGGGGGCACGGTGATCGGCTACCTCGAGCGGATCTGCACCGTGCTCGCCATCGCCGTCGGGTTCCCCGAGGCGATCGCGGCGATCATCGCGGTGAAGGGCATCGGCCGCTTCCCCGAGCTGGCCGAGGCCGAGGCCCGGGAGCGATTCATCATCGGCACCCTCGCCAGCCTGCTCTGGGCGGGCGCGATCGGACTGATCCTGCGCCTCAGCCTGGGCTGAGCCCGCCCGTCAGTCGATATCGAGCAGCCGGAATCCCTCCACCACGGCTGCCGACCCGGCGGCCGTCAGCGCCTGCGACACCGCGGACTGCGTGATCCCCTCCTGCTCGGCGAGCTCACGCTGGGTGCGGCCGAGGCAGCGGCCGTAGGTCAGCCGGCGCAGGCGCTCCCGCATCGCGCCGACGAGTTCGTCCCGTGCCAGCAGGTAGGCGTTCGCCCACCGCACCTGCTCCGGAGGCATCCGCGCGCTCTCATGCACGACGATCCAGCTGCGCGCTTCGGGCGCCGCGCGCCTCTGCAGCGCCTGCACGTGCTCGATGGCGCTGCGCGCGGCCCACCAGCCCGGCCCGTCGGAGATGCCCTCGCGCGACGCGGTCGAAGGGATGCGCCCCACATCGCCGACGCCCAGCCCGAAACGGAACTCGACGCCGTCCGGCAGCGCGAGACGGATCAGCAGCAGTGCGGCCAGGGCCGCATCCAGCGTGGGATACACGCCCTGCTGCTCATCGCCGACCGTGGGCCGGAGCGGCTGCGCGGTCAGAGGAAGATCGCGCTGCACGCGAGCGATCGCCGCGTCGAAGTGCCGCTGCGCCCCGACGCGGTCATCGAGCTGCCGGGATCCGATGATGTCGGCCGTGACTGCGATCACCATGGCATAAGGTTATCACTGATATCCCGAAGTAATAAGTCAATTGCTGATGTTCTCGGTTCATCAGCATCGAAGATGCCGAAGGTCAGAGGCCGAGGGCGTGCGCGGCGGCCTGCGCCCGCGCGACGAGCTCGGCGCGCTGCTCGGTCACGCGGTCCGGAGCCGTGCCGCCGACACCCGAGCGCGATGCCACCGATCCCTCGATCGACAGCACCTCGCGCACCTCGGCAGTCAGGTGACCGGACACCGAGCGCAGCAGCTCCTCATCCGCATCCTCGAGGCCGATGCCCCGCTCCTCGCACGCGCGCACCAGCGCACCCGAGATCTCGTGGGCGTCCCGGAACGGCACCCGGCGCTTGACCAGCCATTCCGCGACATCCGTCGCGAGCGAGAAGCCCTGGGGCGCGAGGGCCGCCATCCGCTCGGCGTCGAAACGCAGCGTGGCGATCATGCCGGCGAACGCGGGCAGCACCACCTCGAGCGTCTGCACCGAGTCGAAGACCGGCTCCTTGTCCTCCTGCAGGTCGCGGTTGTACGCGAGCGGCAGGCCCTTGAGCGTCGCCAGCAGCCCGGACAGGTTGCCGATCAGCCGGCCCGACTTGCCCCGGGCGAGCTCGGCGATGTCGGGGTTCTTCTTCTGCGGCATGATGCTCGACCCGGTCGAGTACGCGTCATCGAGCGTGACGAAGCCGAACTCGCGGGTGTTCCAGAGGATGATCTCCTCGCTGAGCCTGGACAGGTCGATGCCGGTCATCGCGGCGATGAAGGCGAACTCCGCCACGACATCGCGGGCCGAGGTGCCGTCGAGCGAGTTCTCAGCCGGACGGTCGAGCCCGAGCTCACGTGCCACGAGAGCCGGATCGAGGCCCAGTGTCGAGCCCGCGAGCGCTCCGCCACCGTACGGCGAGACTCCGGCGCGACGCCGCCAGTCGACGAGCCGCTCGAGCTCGCGCACGAGGGGCCAGGCGTGCGCCTGCAGGTGATGGGCCAGCAGCACCGGCTGCGCGTGCTGCAGGTGCGTGCGCCCCGGCAGGATCGCGCCGGGATGCGCTTCGGCCTGAGCGACCAGCGCGTCGATCACGCGCAGCAGGTGCCTCGCGATGATCCGGGCATGGTCGATGAGGTACATGCGCACGAGCGACGCGATCTGATCGTTGCGACTGCGACCGGCGCGCAGACGCCCGCCGATCTCGGCGCCGACCTCGGCGATGAGCGCCTTCTCGAGGGCGCCGTGCACGTCTTCGTCACCCGGGTCGGGCAGCAGCGTGCCGTCGGCGATCCGCGCGGCGAGGGCATCGAGTCCCTCGTGCATGATGCGGGCCTCGTCGGCCTCGAGGTATCCCGCGGCCTCCAGAGCCGTGGCGTGCGCGTGCGAGCCGGCGATGTCGTACGGGGCGAGGATCCAGTCGAAGTGCGTCGACCTGCTCAGCTCGGCGAGCTCCGGCGAGGGACCCCCGGCGAAGCGTGCACCCCAGAGTGCGCCGTCGTTCGTGCCGTTGCCGCTCATGCCGCTGCCTCCTGCTTGCCGAGCAGCCACACGAGCAGAGCCTTCTGGGCGTGCAGACGGTTCTCCGCCTCATCCCAGACGACGCTCTGCGGGCCGTCGATCACCTCGGAGTCGACCTCGTAGCCGCGGTCGGCAGGCAGGCAGTGGATGAAGATGGCATCCGGTGCCGCCTGCGCCATGATCTCGGTGGTGACCTTGTACCCGCCGAGATCGCGCAGCCGCTCGATCTTCTCCTCCTCCTTGCCCATCGACACCCAGGTGTCGGTGACGACCACGTCGGCGCCGACGGCGGCCTCGCGCGGGTCGGAGACCAGACTGAGGGAGCCGCCGCTCTGCGCCGCGCGGGCCTCGGCCGCAGCGACCACGTCGGCGCGAGGGGCGTAGGCCTCGGGCGAAGCGATGCGCACGTGCATCCCTGCGGTCACCCCGGCGAGCACGTACGAGTGCGCCATGTTGCTGCGCCCGTCGCCGAAGAACGACAGGGTGAGCCCCTTCAGGTCGCCCTTGTGCTCCCGGATCGTGAGCAGGTCGGCCAGCAGCTGACAGGGGTGGAAGTCGTCGGACAGCGCGTTGATGACCGGCACCCGGGTGCCGCGCGCCATCGCCTCCAGGCCTGCCTGGGCGTAGGTGCGCCACACGATGGCCGCGACCTGGCGCTCGAGCACGCGCGCGGTGTCGGCGGGTGTCTCCTTGCCGCCGAGCTGGCTGTTCGCCGTGGAGATGATCAGCGGCGATCCGCCCAGGTCGGCGATGCCCACCGCGAACGAGACGCGGGTGCGAGTCGACGACTTGTCGAAGATCACCGCGACCGTCTGCGGGCCGGCGAGCGCCTTGTTCGCCCAGCGGTCCTTCTTGAGCTCGAGAGCCAGGTCGAGGATCTCCGCCTGCTCGGCGGGGGTCAGGTCGTCGTCACGCAGCAGGTGGCGGGTCATGCGGAAGCCTCCGTGGGGGTCGTTGCGGTGTGTGCCTGAACCGTCTCGGCGACGGCCGCGAGCGCGGCGGTGAAGCGCGTGACGAACGCGACGACCTCGTCATCGCCGATCGTGTAGGCGGGGGCGATGCGGATGACGTCGGCCGTGGGCGCGTTCACGATGAGTCCGCGCTCGTGCGCCGCCGCGCGGACCTCGGCGGCGACCGGTGCGGTGAGCCGGATGCCGATGAGCAGTCCCGCCCCCGTGGTGCCGGCGACCAGGGGCAGCGAGGACACAGCGTCGCGCAGCTCGGCTCCGCGCGCGGTGACGTTCTCGAGCAGGTTCTCGCTCTCGATGTGTCCGAGCACGGCATTGGCCACGGCGCTCGCGAGCGGGTTGCCGCCGAAGGTCGAGTTGTGAGTGCCGGGGTAGAACAGGTCGCTGGCCCCGCCGAATGTGATGAGCGCGCCGAGCGGGAACCCCGCCCCGATGCTCTTGGCCACGGTCACGGCATCCGGCGTGATGCCCTCGCGCTGGAACGCGAACCACTCTCCGGTGCGGCCCGAGCCGGTCTGCACCTCGTCGAGGATCAGCAGCGCGTCGTTCTCGGTGGCGAGCGCGCGGGCACGGGCGAGGAAACCCGTCGGCAGCTCGACGACGCCGGCTTCGCCCTGGATGGGCTCGACGATCATCGCCGCGACGGCGTGCGACGAGAACGCCGACTCGAGGCTCTCTATGGAGCGCTCGATGGTCACCACATCGGGGATCGCGGGCTGGAACGGGTCGCGATACGCGGCCTTCGGCGTCAGCGACAGCGTGCCCATCGTGCGCCCGTGGAAGGCGCCCTCGACCACGAGGATGGTCGTGCGGGCCCTGCCCTCGGTCTCGGTGAAGCGCGCGCCGTGCAGTCGCGACAGCTTGATGGCCGTCTCGTTCGCCTCGGCGCCGGAGTTGGCGAGGTACACCCGCCCCTGCTCGCCGGTGCCGGCGAGACGCTTCAGCCGGGCGGCGATCTCCAGCTGAGCCGGTGACGCGAAGTAGTTCGACACGTGCGACAGCGTCGCCGCCTGCCGTGAGACGGCGTCGACGAAGACCGGGTGCGCGTGCCCGAGGCAGTTCACCGCGATGCCGCCGAGGAAGTCCAGGTAGCGGTTCTCATCGGCATCCCACACCCACGAGCCCTCACCTCGGGTCAGCAGCGCGAGGCGCCCGCCCAGGCTCATCAGATCGCGTGCGGCGTCATCGTTCCAGTCAGACATCCTTGACCACCTCCGTGCCGATTCCCTTGCTCGTGAACAGCTCGACGAGCACCGAGTGCGGCACCCGGCCGTCGATGATCGCGGCGGCGTCGACGCCGCCCTCGACGGCGTCGAGGCACGCCCGCATCTTCGGGATCATTCCGGACTCGAGCGTCGGCAGCATGTCGGCCAGCGCGCTCGAGGTGAGGTGCGAGACGAGGGAGTCGCGGTTCGGCCAGTCCGCGTAGAGACCCGGCACGTCGGTGAGGATCACCAGCTTGCGGGCGTCGAGCGCGACGGCCAGGGCGGATGCCGCGGCATCCGCGTTCACGTTCAGCGACTGGCCGGGGTGGTCGAGATCGGGGGCGATCGACGAGACGACCGGGATGCGCCCGGCGGAGAGATGATCCAGGACGGGCGTGGGATCGACCTGCACGACGTCGCCGACGCGGCCGAGGTCGACCTCTTCGCCGTCGATCATGACGCCACGACGACGACCGCCGAACAGACCGGCGTCCTCGCCGCTGAGCCCGGTGGCGATCGGCCCGTGCGAGTTGATCTTCGCGACGAGCTGCGGGTTCACCTGCCCGGTGAGCACCATGCGCACCACGCTGATCGCCTCGGTGTTGGTGACCCGGTAGCCGCCCTTGAACTCACTCGGGATGGCGAGCCGATCGAGCATGTTCGAGATCTGCGGGCCGCCGCCGTGCACGACGACGGGCTGTACACCGACGTAGCGCAGGTAGGCGATGTCCTGCGCGAATGCCTCCTGCAGCTCGTCGGAGACCATCGCGTTGCCGCCGTATTTCACGACGACGATCTGATCGCGGAACTTCTTCAGCCACGGCAGCGACTCGATGAGCGTGGCGGCCTTGACGGCCGCCTCTTCGGGCGGGGTGTCCTGGATGTCTGTCATGAGGCGTAGGCGCTGTTCTCGTGCACGTAGTCGTGCGTCAGGTCGTTGGTGAGGATGGTGGCCGTGGCGTCGCCCACCTTCAGGTCGATCTCGATGTGCACCTCGCGTGGCGTCAGGTCGACCTCCTCGCGGGGGCGATCCGGGCCGCCCGCGGTGCACACGCGCACGCCGTTCATCGACACGTCGACGTCGTACGGGTCGAACTGGGCGGAGGTGGTGCCGATCGCGGCGAGCACCCGACCCCAGTTCGGGTCGTTGCCGAAGATCGCCGCTTTGAACAGGTTGTTCCGCGCGACCGACCGGCCGACCTCGACGGCCTCGGTCTCGGTGACGGCGTTCTTCACCTCGATCGCGATGCTGTGGCTCGCGCCTTCGGCGTCGGCCTGCAGCTGCCCGGCGAGATCGCGGCACAGCTCGGTGAGCGCGGCGGCGAACCCATCAAGATCGGGACGGATGCCGCTGGCGGCGTTCGCGAGCAGCGTGACCTGATCGTTGGTCGACATGCATCCGTCCGAGTCGAGGCGGTCGAAGCTGACGGCGGTGGCCCTGCGCAGCGCTGCGTCGGCCTCGGATGCCTCGAGGTCGGCGTCGGTGGTGAGCACGACGAGCATGGTCGCGAGTCCCGGTGCGAGCATGCCCGCGCCCTTGGCCATGCCGCCGATGGTCCAGCCGTCGCGGGTGACCACGGCGGTCTTCGGCACGCTGTCGGTCGTCATGATGGCCGCCGCCGCATCGTCGCCGCCGTCGGCGGTGAGCGCCTCGATTCCGCGCTCGACGCCGTCGAGCACTTTCCCGCGGAACACCTCGTCGCCGGTGCCGATGAGGCCGGTCGAGCACACGAGCACGTCGCCCGCGCTGACTCCGAGCAGCTCGGCTGTCTTCTCGGCGGTGAGGTGGGTGGTCTGGAAGCCGAAGGCGCCGGTGAAGCAGTTGGCCCCGCCGGAGTTGAGCACGACGGCCTCGACCACGCGATCGGCGATGACCTGCTGCGACCAGATGATCGGGTTCGCCTTCGCCCGGTTGGTGGTGAAGACGGCGGCGCCGATCTTGCGGGGGCCGCGGTTGACGACCACGGCGACGTCGGGCTTGCCGGTGCTTTTCAGGCCTGCGGCAACTCCGGATGCTTCGAATCCCTGGGGGGCGGTGACGCTCACGGCGCGACTCCGTTCACGGTGAGGGCGCGGCCTTCGGGCAGACCGAGCGCGATGTTCATGGACTGCACGGCGGCGCCGGCCGTGCCCTTGATGAGGTTGTCGACGGCGGTGACGACGGTCACCCGGTTCGCCGCGCGGTCGATGGCGAGGCCCATCAGCGCGGTGTTCGCGCCGATGACGTCGCCGGTGCGGGGGAAGCGGCCTTCGGGAAGCAGCTGCACGAACGTCTCATCGCCGTACGCGCTCTGCCACGCGTCGCGGATCTGAGCATCGGTGGCGGTCGCGATGATCGGCGCGGTGGAGGTGGCGAGGATGCCCCTGGCCATCGGCACGATCACGGGAGTGAACGAGATGCGGATGTGCTCGGCCTGCGCCCCATCGGGCCCCTGAGCCTGCCGAAGGGCGGCCAGCGCCTGACGGATCTCGGGGATGTGCCGGTGCGTGCCGCCGACTGCGTACGGGTTCGCCGTGCCGAGGATCTCACTGCCCAGCAGATTGGTCTTCAGGCTCTTCCCCGCACCGGACGGACCGACGGCGAGCACGCTGACGATGTCGGACGGGTCGATCACTCCGGCCGCGACGCCGGGCGCGAGGCTGAGGCTCACCGTGGAGGCGTTGCAGCCCGGCGCGGCGATCCGGCGGGCGCCGCGCAGGTTCTCGCGCTGCTTGCCGGCGGCGGTGAGCAGCTCGGGAACACCGTAGGCCCACGGCTCGTGGAAGGTACCACCGTAGAAGGCATCCCATGCGTTCTGCGAGGTCAGCCGGTGGTCGGCGCCGGCGTCGATGATGAGGGGCGCGTCGCCCAGGGCATCCGTGTACTGCCCCGACTGACCGTGCGGCAGGGCGAGGAAGACGACGTCGTGTCCGGAGAGGATCTCGGGTGTGGTGTCCTGCAGCGTCAGATGCGCGAGGGAGCGCAGGTGCGGCTGGTGATCGATGAGGGGCTGACCGGCGTTGGAGTGCGCGGTCACGGTGCGGATCTCGATGTCGGGATGGGCGGCGAGAAGCCGCAGGATCTCGCCTCCCGCATAGCCGGATGCGCCGGAGACGGCGACGGAGTACGTCATGCTTCTACCTTAACGGTCGGTGCTCGGTCGGCCCCGACGATGGCGCGGGTTGCGAGCGCTGGGTGGGCCGGGGCGGCGACACCGGCTCTCTCCCGATATGGGCCCCTGAGCCTGTCGAAGGGCGGAGAGCGCGGGGGTCGCCTAGAGTCGGCGGCCGTCGCGGCGGCGTCGTCGCGCAGGAGCGACGCTGAAGACGAGCGTCTGCGAGGGCTGTGCGACCGGGGGCATGCGGCGAAGGTATCGCCGAGGGCTCGGCATCCGCAAATCCGCGCCCTCGGCGACCCGTCGTCAGCGGATGTCGAAGAACGCCCGCTCGTGCTCCGACGAGACGACGAACGCACGGTGCATGCGCTGGCTGAGTCGGTCGTCGGCACTCGCCGCCGCGGCGGTGACGAAGCCGATGGCGCGCTCGTTCGCTTCGGCGAAGCCGGGGTCGGCGTAGGTCGCCAGCCATGACGCGTACGGATGCCGGGGATCGAGCGCCTGCGAGCCGAGCTCCCCCGCGTGCAGCCGCGTGCCGAGGTCGGTGTACAGCCAGAAGCAGGGAAGCACCGCGGCGATCAGGGTCGCGTAGTCGCCCGAGAACGCCGCCGCGCGCAGGTGGTCGAGGTAGGCGGTGGTCACCGCACTGGGCTCGGCGGCGAACGTCTGCGCGCTGACGCCGGTGCGGGGCGTCAGCCACGACGCGTGCAGCTCGAGCTCGCCGACGATGCACCCCTGGGCCGAGGCCGCCCAGAACGCCTGCTCGGCCGGCGTGGGCGCCAGACGGGCGGCTTCTGCGAGCACGCGGGAGTACTCCCGCAGGTACAGGGCGTCCTGCGCGAGGTAGACGACGAACCGTTCGCGATCGAGCGAGCCGTCGGCGAGCGCGCAGATGAACGGCAGCGAGTCGATGCCCTGTCGAACCGTGGCGACGCTGCGCCACCAGTCGTCGCGGATCTCCTCGGCTGTCGGGCGGGTGCCCAGACCGCCGCGCTGCCACAGTCCGGCAAAGTGATTCACGGGTCCGTGTCCGCGCCCCACCACCAGGGTGTCGGCCGCGCGCAGCGATTCCCGCAGCCAGGCGCGAGCCTCGCGCAGGGCATCCGGCCAGTCCCGCCCCGTCGCGTGCAGAGCGGCGAGCGCCGACGAGAGCGAGCATCCGGTGCCGTGCGTGCTGGTCGTGTCGATGCGGGGACCATCGAACGCGGCGATGATCCCGTCGGGCCCGACGAGGGCGTCCGGCGCCGTCGGGCCGCCGAGGTGACCGCCCTTCGCGAGCACGAGTGCTCCCGTCTCGGTCGACAGCTGCTGCGCGGCGTCGAGTGCATCGTCCCAGCCGCGGATCCCCCGCCCGGCCAGCATGGCGAGCTCGTCGAGATTCGGCGTGATCACGTCTGCAAGGGCGGCGAGTCCGCGCAGTGCGGTCTCGGCCCGCGCGTCGAGCAGACGGTCCCCGCTGGTGGCGACCATCACGGGGTCGAGCACGACCGTCGCGGGGCGGTGCGCCTGCAGCCAGTCGGCGACGGTATCGATGATCTCGGCATCCGCCAGCATCCCGATCTTCACCGCGTCGATCGCGATGTCGTCCGAGAGGGCGTTCAGCTGCGCGCGCAGGAACGCGGCCGGCGGCACGTGCACATCGTGCACGCCGCGGGTGTTCTGCACGGTCAGGGCGGTCACTGCGGCCATCCCGTATCCGCCGTGCGCGGCGATCGATTTGAGATCGGCCTGGATCCCCGCACCGCCGGACGGGTCGCTGCCCGCGATGCTGAGCACACGCGGGGTGGTGCGCGCCGCCCAGTGACGCCGGAAGTCCCGCGCCGCCCGGCGGGCATCGGGTGCGGCGCAGATGGCGGAGACGACCGCGATCCCTGCGGCCCCCGCCTCGCGCAGCGCCGCGGCGTCGTCGATCCGGATGCCTCCGATCGCGACGACCGGCACCGGGCTCTCGGCGGCGAGCGCGCGCAATCCGTCGATTCCGAGAGCGGGCGGGTGATTCGCCTTGGTGCTGGTGGGCCGGATCACTCCGATGCCGACGTAGTCGACGGTGCCGTTCGGCAGGGCGCGCACGGCGTCGAGGTGGGCCGGTGTGTTCGCGGTGAGGCCGATCAGGGCGTCGGGTCCGAGCAGGCGCCGGGCCTCGGCGACCGGCATGTCCGACTGCCCGACGTGCACTCCATCGACTCGCGCGCCGCGCCGCCGCGCCTCGAGCGCGACCTCGACGCGATCGTCGACGACGAGCAGCGCCCGCCCGGCGAGCACGTCGCTGAGAACGACGAGCTGCTCGACGACCGATTCATCCGAGGCGTTCTTGTCGCGCAGCTGGACGACGCTCACCCCGCCCGCGACGGCCTCGCGGACGGTGTCGACGACGCCGCGGTCGCCGCACAGCTCGGGATCGGTGACCAGGTGGATCGACAGATCGCGGTTCATCTTGCGCCCTCCTCGACAGGCGCGCCCTGCTCGTCGACACGTGCCTCGGCGGTGATGTCGGTCTGGTCGATCCCGGCGAGGGCGTCGAGCAGTCCCACGGCGAAGCTTCCGGGGCCGTCGGCGACACGGGCGGCGTGCTCGGCCGCGAGCGTGTACACGAGGGTCGCCCCGGCCACTGCGTCCAGCGCATCCGCGTCGGTGTGGCGGGCGGCGCCGAGGAAGGCGGCCATGAGCGCGCCCAGGGCGCAGCCGCCGCCGGTCACCCTGGTGAGGAGGGCGTCGCCGTTCGCGATGCGGATCACGCGCTCGCCGTCGGTGAGCAGATCCACCGGTCCGGATACGGCGACCACCGCACCGGATCGCGCGGCCAGGGCGCGAGCCGCGTCGAGCGCGGCATCCGGAGCATCCACGGCATCCACCCCTCGCCCGCCCGCACCGGCGCCGGCCAGCGCGAGGATCTCGCTGGCGTTGCCGCGCACCGCCGTCGGGCGCATGCCCACCAGCTCGACCGCGAGTGCGGTGCGCACCGGGAGGGCGCCGACGGCGACCGGGTCGAGGACCCACGGCGTGCCTGCGTCGGTCGCGCCGGCGACGGCTTCGAGGCTCGCCGCACGCTGCTCGGGCGACGGAGTGCCGAGATTGATCAGCAGCCCCGAGGCGATTCGGACGAACATCCCGGCCTCTCCGACGATGTCGACCATTGCGGGCGACGCGCCGGTGGCGAGGAGGACATTCGCCGTGAATCCGGTGACGACCGCATTCGTGACGCAGTGCGTGAGCGGCGGAGCGTGCCGCACGCGGGCGAGCAGCGCGGCGGCGGCCGCCGGGATACGGGTGGATGGGCAGAGGCGATCGCTCATGGGCGACATCCCTTCGCTAGTACGAACTAGATCAGGTTCGACGGGTGTGTTCTCAGCCGCGGATGCGGCACCCCGTGTCACTGCGGGAGAGTCTAGCGAGGCGGTCGGCCGGCGCCGCTCATCCCGCCCCGTGTCAGGAAGACGTCAGCCGGTCGATGAGCGCGAGTTCGTCGTCGCGACGGAGCCCCGCGCGCCGCTCGCGCTCGAGTCCGCGGGCGCGCTCATCATCGAGCACAACGCGGATCGTCTTCTCCAGCGGGCGGAACGATCCGCCTGCCGCGCGGTACGCGCTGTTGTCGCGGCGCATGAACCCGGTCATGTCAGCGGGCAGCCAGAGCGGCAGCGACCGCTCCCCCATCCAGTACTGCACGCCGTGCGCCTCGAGCCACTCGTCGCTCGCCTCGAGCAGCTCCCCGGAGTGGCCGGCGGCGGCGCGGATGCCGCTGAGCAGCTCGACGAGGGGATGCACGTCTCCGATCGCGTTGACGATGCCGTGGCGCAGCCCGGCGGTGAGGAAGGCGGCGAGGTCGTCGACGTCGATGACCTGAGCGGAGCGTCCGGCCAGCTCGGGCACGAGCACGGGTTCGATGCCCGCTCGCGCGAACGCGGTCGCCCAGTACCCGAAGCGGTCGCTGGGATCGCCCGCGCCGACGATGAGTCCGGGGCGCACGATGAGCGCCCGCTCGGCGATCGTGATCACCGCGTCCTCAGCCGCGACCTTCTGGGCCGCGTAGTCGTACTCGTCACCGGGCTGGGCGGGCGTGTGCCTGGCGCCCGACTCGTCGAGCCCCTCGGTGACGTCGTCGGAGTACACCGACATCGACGACACGTACGTCCAGTGCGCGGCGCGGTCGCCCAGCGCGTCGACGGCCATCGCTGTGTGGTCGGCGCGGGAGGAGATGTCGACGACCTCGTCCCACTCCCGGCCGTGCAGCTCGTCGAACACATGCGGGTCGTCGCGATCACCGTGGAGCAGGGTGGTGCCCTCGGGCGCCGGTCGCGCGCCCCGTGCCAGACAGGTCACGTCGGCGCCGGCATCCCGCCACCGTCGCGCGATCCGCCCCGAGAGCCACCCTGTTCCACCGAGCACGAGCACCTGAGTCATGCGGCCATGACAGCACTGTCATCCGATGAGGGGAAGCGATTCCGCTCAGAGCAGACCGGACGCCGCGCAGACGAGAACGGAGCAGCCCTCCTGAGCCGATCGGCTCAGGAGGGCTGCGGCAGCAAGATCAGTCGCGGATGCTCGCACCGAACCGCTCGGCCGCGACGGCGACACCGGCGAGCTTCGCCTCGGTCGCCTCAGCCGCGGTGAGGGTGCGGTCGGATGCCCGGAACCGCAGCGCGAAGCTGAGGCTCTTCCGCCCCTCGGCCAGCCCGTCACCGCGGTAGTCGTCGACGAGTCGTGCGGACTCGAGCAGAGCGCCGGCGCCCTCGACGAGCGCGGCGCGGACCTCGGCGGCCGGGACCTCGACGCCGACCACGAGAGAGACGTCCTGCGTCGCGGCGGGGAACGTCGACAGCGACTCGGCCACGACGCGGTGACCGGCGAGAGTCAGCACCCGGTCGAGATCGAGCTCGAGCACGTACGCGCGCCCGGGCAGATCAGCGTCGGCCGACACCTGCGGATGCAGCTCGCCGACGTACCCGATCTGCTCGCCGCCCACGCTCAGCGCACCGGCGCGGCCCGGGTGCAGTGCTGCACGCTCGGTCTGGGCGACGTCGATCTCGACGCCCGCGGCGACCGCGATCACGCGGACCGCGTCGAGTGCATCGGACAGATCGACGTGCTCGGCGGCGCGACCCGGCTGCCGAGAGGTGATGTTCCCCGTCAGCACAGCCGAGACCAGGCGCGGCTGCGGCGGGATCGACGCGTTGAGCTCGGCGAGCGTCTCGTCGGAGGGGCGCTCTCCCAGCGGCGGGATGACCTCGGTGCCGTACGTGACGCCCTCCTCGGGCGCGAACACCGAGCCGACCTCGAACAGCGCCAGGTCGACGAGTCCGCGCGAGATGTTGCGGTGCGCGGTCTGCAGCAGGCCCGGCACCAGCGAGCGGCGCAGGAACGGCGCCTGACCGTCGAGCGGGTTGGCGAGGCGGATGCTGGGAAGGTGCGCTCCGGTGGCCGAGCCGTGCAAGTCGTTGTACTCTTCGGTCGTGAACGGGAACGAGGGGGTCTCGACGAAACCTGCCGCGGCGAGGGCGTCCGCCACCCGCTTGCGGCCCTGCTGCAGCGCCGTGTACCCGCGGCCGGACGGCGGGGTCGGCAGGATCGACGGGATGCGGTCCAGCCCGTGGATCCGCGCGATCTCCTCGACGAGCGTCCACTTGTCGGTCAGGTCGCGTCGCCAGCTCGGTGGGATGACGAACCATCCGCCGTCGGCCTCCGCGACCTCGGCGCCGATCATCTCGAGCGCGCCGACGATCTCCTCATCGGTGTAGTCGACGCCGACGACGCCCTGCGTGAAGCCGCGGGGCAGGTCGATGCCCGCGATCTCGACCTCGGTGTAGAGGGCGCCGCCCTCGTCGGTCAGCCGTCCCCCGGCGAGCTCGACCATCAGGTCGGCCACGCGGCGGGCGGCCACGAACGGGATCAGCGGGTCGACGCCGCGCTCGAAGCGCTTCGACGCCTCGCTGGGCAGCTTGTGCCGGCGAGCCGTACGGGCGATGGTGACCGGGTCGAAGGTGGCCGCCTCGATGAGCACGTTGCGGGTCGCCTCGCTCATCTCGGTGGCGCCGCCGCCCATCACGCCGGCGAGACCGATCGGCCCGGAGCCGTCGGTGATCAGCAGATCCTCGACGTGCAGGGCACGGTCCTGGCCGTCGAGCGTGGTCATCCGCTCGCCGTCGGTCGCACGTCGCACGACGATGCCGCCCTGCAGCTTGTCGAGGTCGTACCCGTGGATCGGGTTGCCGAGTTCGAGCATCACGTAGTTGGTGATGTCGATGAGGATGCCCAGCGTGCGCATGCCGGCGAGCGCCAGCCGCGCGATCATCCACGGCGGAGTGGGGCGCGACGGGTCGACATCGCGAACGACACGCGCGACGAACTCCGCGGCTCCCACAGCTCCGCGGATGGGTGCCGCGTCGTCCACGCGGATCTCGAACCCTGATCCGGGCTGCAGCTCTGCGAAGTCGCGCTCGGCCGGATCCCGGAACTCTCCGCCGGTGGCGTGCGAATACTCGCGGGCGAGGCCACGCAGCGAGAACGCGTAGCCGCGGTCGGGCGTGACGTTGACGTCGACGGCGAAGTCGTCGAGGTGCAGCAGAGCGATGGCATCCGTCCCGACCTCAGGGTCGAGACCGAGCGTCGAGAGCACGATGATGCCGTCGTGCTCGTCACCGAGACCCAGCTCGCGGGCCGAGGCGATCATGCCGTCGGAGACGTGGCCGTAGGTCTTGCGCGCCGAGATCGGGAAGGGCCCGGGCAGCACGGCGCCGGGGAGGCTCACCACGACCTTGTCGCCGACGACGAAGTTGTGCGCACCGCAGACGATGCCGCGCGGCTCGGCCTCGCCGACGTCGACCTGGCACCAGTTGATCGTCTTGCCGTTCTTCTGCGGCTCGGGCTCGACCGAGAGCACCTGCCCGACGACGACGGGGCCTGAGATCTCGAAGTGGTGGATGTCCTCCTCTTCGAAGCCGACCGACACGAACGAGGCCAGAACGTCCTCAGCCGTGGCCTCCGGTGCCACATCGACGTACTCGCGCAGCCACGAGATCGGAACGCGCATCACACCACCATCCCGAACTGCTCGCTGAAGCGCACATCGCCCTCTGCCATGTCGCGCATGTCCTTCACGTCGCTGCGGAACATCAGGGCCCGCTCGACGCCGATGCCGAATGCGAACCCGCTGTACACCTCGGGGTCGATCCCCGCCGCCCGCAGCACGTTCGGGTTGACCATGCCGCAGCCGCCCCATTCGATCCAGCGCGCGCCGCCCGTGAAGGTCGGGTGCCACAGGTCGAATTCCGCGGAGGGCTCGGTGAACGGGAAGTAGTTGGTGCGCAGACGCGTCTTCGCCTCAGCGCCGAACAGCTGCTTCGCCAGGTGGTCGAGCGTGCCCTTCAGGTGCGCCATCGTGATGCCCTTGTCGACGACGAGACCCTCGACCTGGGTGAACACCGGCAGGTGGGTCGCGTCGAACTCGTCGGTGCGGTAGACCCGGCCGGGACACAGCACGTAGATGGGGACCTCGCGGTCGAGCATCGAGCGCACCTGCACGGGGCTGGTGTGCGTGCGCATCACGAGGTGGCGCGAGGTCGGGTCGACGTAGAAGGTGTCCTGCTCCTGGCGGGCGGGGTGATCCTCGTCGAAGTTCAGCGCGTCGAAGTTGAACCACTCGTGCTCGAGCTCGGGTCCCTCTGCGACCTCCCACCCCATGCCGACGAAGATGTCGCTGATCTGCTCCTGCATGAGCGGCAGCGGGTGTCGCGCACCGACGCGGGAGCGCGACGCGATGGCGGTGATGTCGACGCGCTCGGCCTCGAGGCGAGCAGCGGTCTCGGCCTCGGCGAGTTCGGTCTCCTTCGCGGCGAGAGCCTGGGTCACGCGGCCCCGGCCCTGCCCGATGAGCTTGCCGAACGTCGCCTTGTGCTCGGGAGCGACCTGACGCATCGACGCGTTCAGGACGGCCAGCGGCGAGCCCTCGGCGACGTGGTCGTGGCGGGCCTGCTTCAGCGCGGCGGTGTCGGCGGAAGCGGCGATCGCGGCCAGCGCCGCCTCGACCGCGGCCTCGACCGCTTCGGGAGTGATTTCAGGAGACTCTGACACGAGAGAAGAGTCTACCGGCGCCCCAGCGGCCGACCCGTCCGCGGGGAACGAGGAAGGCGCCCCCGATCGGGGACGCCTTCGTCGATGAGGCGGGTGTCAGATCTGCGTCGAATCGAAGCGCCCTGCGCCCTTCTGCATGGCGATGACCTCGGTCACCGTCGACTCGTCGCGCATGCGGGGGTCGTCACCGGCATCCGGGGTGTAGCCCTTCAGCTTCGGCGAGTGCCGGGTCTTGACCTCGACCCACTTCGCCACGCCGGCGAGGATGAGGCAGAGCAGGATGTAGATGCCGCCGATGACGAACGCGGACTGCAGGATGGGCCGGCCCTGCTGCGAGCTGAGCAGCTTCGCGTAGTACAGCAGCTCGGGGTAGGTGATGATGAAGCCGAGCGCGGTGTCCTTGAGGGTGACGACCAGCTGCGCGACGATCACCGGGAGCATGGCTCGCACCGCCTGCGGCAGCAGGATGAGGCGCATGACGCCGCTCTTGCGCAGGCCGATCGCGTAGCCGGCCTCCTTCTGCCCCTTGGGCAGCGACTCGATGCCGGCGCGCAGCGCCTCGGCCAGCACGGACCCGTTGTAGACCGTGAGGCCGATGACGACCGCCCAGTACGGGTCCATGTCGACGCCGATGACGGGCAGGCCGTAGTACAGCAGCATCATGAACACGAGCACCGGCACGGCGCGGAACAGCTCGATGATCACACCCACCGGGATGCGCACCCAGGCGTGGTCGGAGAGGCGGCCGATGGCGAGCACGAAGCCGAGGATGAGACTCAGCACGGCTGCGAGCGCGAAGGCGCCGAGTGTCTTGCCCAGGGCTCCGAAGATGCCGTTCCAGACGTTGGCGAAGGTGAAGACGTACCACTTCTGCGGCTCGAACTGGCCGGTCGTGTACATCCGGAAGACGACGAAGCCGATCGCGGCCAGCACGACGAGGATGGTGATGACGGCGAGGATGCGGTTGCGAACGATCGCCCGGGGGCCGGGGACGTCGTAGAGCACTGAGGTCATCGTGCGATCCTCCACTTGTTCTCGAGGTGGCGCTGCACCGCGCTCATCGCGAGCACGAGCGCCACGAACACGACGGCGACCCAGAGCAGGACCTCCATCGGGTTACCCGGACGCCCCGGCGCGTCGTTGATGGTGGCGCGCAGCGCCGCGAGCTCGGCGATCGAGAAGCCGGCGGCGACGGTGGTGTTCTTGAGCAGCGCGATGAAGACGCTCATCATGGGCGGGACCACCGAGCGGAACGCCTGCGGAAGCACGATCAGCGTCATGACCTGCCCGAACGGGAGCCCGATCGCGCGTGCGGCCTCGGCTTGGCCGACCGGCACGGTGTTGATACCGGCTCGAAGCACCTCGGCGACATAGGTGGCGGTGTAGATGCCGATGGCCAGGATGCCGAGCACGGTGTTCGACAGGTCGGGAAGCCCGAGCTGCGGGTAGCCGAACACGAAGAAGAAGAAGACCAGCGTGAGCGGGGTGTTGCGGACGATGTTCACGTACGCCGTGCCCACGCCGCGGGCGATCGGCACCGGTGAGACGCGCATCGCGCCGACGATGATGCCGAGCACGAGGGCGATCAGCCCGCCGACGAAGAACACCAGCAGCGTGTTCGCGATCGCCCCACCCCAGAGGTCGAGGTTTCCGAAGATGACGTCCACGCCGTCTTCCCTTCTCAGGATGTGTGCGGGGCGGCCCTGCATTCAGGGCCGCCCCGAAGGTGATCAGTACGCGTCGACCTCAGGCTGCTCGACCTTGATCCCCGAGTCGCCGAGGTTCTTGTCGAAGATGGCCTGCCAGATGTCGTTGTTGTCGGTGAACAGGTCGTTGATGTGCGTGCGCAGCACGTCATCGCCCTTGGCGAGACCGACGCCGTAGCGCTCCTCGGTGAACAGTCCGCCGGTGACCTTGACCTCGTCCGGGTACTGGGCTGCGTAGCCGATCAGGATCGCCTGGTCGGTGGTCACCGCGTCGACCTTGCCGTCGATCAGGTCCTGCACGCAGGCGGAGTACAGGTCGTACTCCTGCGTCTTGATCTCGGGGAAGTTCGCCTTGATGTTCTGGATCGGGGTGGAGCCGGTCGCCGAGCAGACGGTCTTGCCGTTGAAGTCCTCGAGCTTGTCGGCTTCCGGTGCGTCCTTCGCGACGAGCAGGCCCTGGCCGGTGATGAAGTAGGGACCGGCGAAGTCGATCTGCTCCTTGCGCTTGTCATTGATCGAATAGGTGCCGACGTAGTAGTCGATGTCGCCGTTCACGATCGCCTGCTCGCGGTTCGCGGACGCGATCGGCTTGAACTCGATCTTCTCCTCGCCGTAGCCGAGCGAGGCGGCGATCCAGCGCGCGATGTCGACGTCGAAGCCGGTGCGCTCACCGGTCGTCGCGTCGAGGTAGCCGAGACCGGGCTGGTCCTCCTTGACGCCGATGGTGACCTTGCCGGCCTTCTCGATCTTGTCGAACGTGGGGCTGCCGTCGAGCTTGACGTCCTTCGCGACCTCGAACAGCGGCTTGTCGCCGCCGTCACCGGCGTCGGTGCCGCCCGGGTTGCTGGGGCTGCCGCTGTTGCAGCCGGTGAGGGCCAGCAGCGCCGCCGTGGCGATTCCGATCCCTGCGAGAGCTCGTGTGCGTCGCATGTGCGTCTCCTTCTGTGCTGTGATTGCGTATCGATGCGGGTCAGTGGGTGAGGAGTTTGGAGAGGAAGTCCTTGGCGCGGTTGCTCTTCGGGTTCGTGAAGAACTCTTCGGGCGCCGCCTCTTCGACGATCTGCCCGTCGGCCATGAAGACGACGCGGTTGGCGGCCTTGCGGGCGAAGCCCATCTCGTGCGTGACCACGATCATGGTCATGCCGTCCTTGGCGAGGCCCACCATGACGTCGAGGACCTCGTTGATCATCTCGGGGTCGAGGG
Source organism: Microbacterium sp. NPDC055521 (assembly GCF_053619695.1). NCBI lineage: Bacteria > Bacillati > Actinomycetota > Actinomycetes > Micrococcales > Microbacteriaceae > Microbacterium > Microbacterium sp. NPDC055521. Next base: position 24,165 of record NZ_JBSHJX010000012.1, read on the forward strand.
CGCTGGTCGGCTCGTCGAAGAGCATCACCTTCGGGTGCATGGCGAGGGCGCGCGCGATCGCGACGCGCTGCTGCTGGCCGCCGGACAGCTGAGCGGGAAGCTTGGATGCCTGCTGCGCGACGCCGACGCGTTCGAGCAGCGCCATGGCCTCCTTCTCGGCCTCGGCCTTGCTCTTGCCGAGCACCTTGATCGGGCCGAGGGTGACGTTCTCGAGGATGGTGAGGTGCGCGAAGAGGTTGAACGACTGGAATACCATGCCGACCTCGGCACGCAGCTTCGCGAGGCCCTTGCCCTCGGCGGGTAGCGTCTTGCCGTCGATCCGGATCTCGCCGCTCGTGATCGTCTCGAGACGGTTGATCGTGCGGCACAGAGTGGATTTGCCCGACCCGGAGGGACCGATGACCACGACCACCTCGCCACGGTCGACCGTCAGATCGATGTCCTTGAGGGCGTGGAAATCGCCGTAGTGCTTCTGGACGTTCTCGACAACCACGAGGGCGTCAGTGCGCTCTGCCATGAGCTACAGACTAGGCCAGAGCAGGGTCGCGCCGCCGCCGTCCCACGCGGGTTTACCGATTCGTGATCGGTGCCCGGTCCCGGTCGGATGCCCGGTCCCGGTCGGATGCCGGCGGCCGCTCAGTCGGTCGCGCGCTGCGCGAACGCCGACTCGTAGAGGCAGACGCTCGCAGCAGTGGCGAGGTTGAGGGATTCGGCGCGGCCGAAGATCGGCAGGCGCAGCGCTCGATCGGCCTGCGACAGCGCATCGTCCTCGAGTCCGCGCGCCTCGTTGCCGAACAGCCAGGCTGTGGGCTGCGCGAGCAGGCCGGCTGCGCGAGCGGCGAGCAGGTCGTCGCCCTTCACGTCTGCGGCCACGACGTTCATCCCGGCGGCTTGCGCCCGGCGGATCACATCGTCGAGGTCTCCCCCGACCGAGACCGGCAGATGGAACAGGGAGCCGGTTGTCGAGCGCACGACCTTCGGGTTGTACGGGTCGACGGTGCGGCCGGTGAGCACCACGGCATCCGCCCCGGCCGCATCCGCGGCGCGGATGATGGTGCCGAGGTTGCCCGGGTCGCGCACCTCCTCGCAGATCGCGATGAGCTTCGGCCCGGCGGCGAAGATGTCCTTGATCGAGGTCGGGGTCTGGCGCGTGACGGCGACGAGACCCTGCGGGGTCACGGTGTCGGCCATGGCGGCGAGCACCGCCTCGGTGACGTACTCGACCTCGACATCGTGCTCGTCGGCGAGAGCGCGCACGTCGGCGTGCTTCTCCCACGCGGTGGGGGTCGCGAACAGCTCCACGATCGCGTCGGGCAGATACTGCAGCGCTTCGCGCACGGACTGCGGACCCTCGAGCAGGAACATCCCCGTCTCGACCCTGGCGCTGCGCTTGGTCAGCTTGGCGACGGCACGGACGCGGGGAGAGCGGGGGTTCTCGAGCACGAGCCCAGTCTATCGGGGCCGGAAATGCCGAAACGGGCGCCTCCCAGGGGAGACGCCCGTTCACATCACTCGGATCAGGCAGCGGCCTTCGGCGCGTTGACGTCAGAGGGCAGAGCCTTCTTGGCGACCTCGACGAGGGCGGTGAACGCACCGGCGTCGGTCACGGCCAGGTCCGCCAGCATGCGGCGGTCGACCTGCACACCCGCGAGGCCGAGCCCCTGGATGAAACGGTTGTACGTGATGCCGTTCTGGCGGGCAGCGGCGTTGATGCGCTGGATCCACAGACGACGGAAGTCGCCCTTGCGCTTGCGACGGTCGCGGTACGCGTAGACGAGCGAGTGGGTGACCTGCTCCTTGGCCTTGCGGTACAGGCGCGAACGCTGGCCACGGTAACCGGACGCGCGCTCGAGGATGACGCGACGCTTCTTGTGCGCGTTGACTGCGCGCTTGACTCTTGCCATTTTCGTGTGTTCCTATTCCTACGTTCAGTCCGGCGATCAGCCGCGACCGAGAAGCTTGTTCGCGACCTTGGTGTCGGCCTTGGAGAGGACCTGGTCCTGGTTGAGGCGACGGGTGCGCCGGCTCGACTTGTGCTCGAGGTTGTGGCGCATGCCGGCCTGCTGCTTCTTCAGCTTTCCGCTGCCGGTGATCTTGAAGCGCTTCTTCGCACCCGAGTGGGTCTTCTGCTTCGGCATCTTCTCTTCCTTCGTGTGGCGCCCTGGCGGGCGACGGTGGGTACCCGCTCGGAAGCGGGAGCGTGGGGGCGGCTTACGCCGCGGGCTCGTCGGACGGGTCGGAGTCCGTGCCGCTCTTGGCCTCGCGCGCGGCCTGCTTGTTCGCGGTGCGGACCGCGTTCTGCTCTGCCTTCGCCTCGGACTTGTTCTTCAGCGGAGCCACGACCATGACCATGTTGCGGCCGTCGATCGTGGGGTTCGACTCGACGGTGCCGAACTCGGCGACGTCCTCGGCGAACTTGCGCAGCAGACGCACGCCCTGATCAGGACGCGACTGCTCGCGGCCGCGGAACAGGATCATCGCCTTGACCTTGTCACCGGCCTTGAGGAAGCCCTCGGCGCGCTTGAGCTTGGTCGTGTAGTCGTGAGCCTCGATCTTCAGGCGGAAGCGCACCTCTTTGAGGATGGTGTTCGCCTGGTTGCGGCGTGCTTCCTTGGCCTTCTGCGCGGCCTCGTACTTGAACTTGCCGTAGTCCATGATCTTGACCACGGGCGGCTTGGAGTTGGGGGCCACCTCGACGAGATCGAGGTCCGCCTCCTGGGCAAGACGCAGCGCTGCCTCGATGCGGACAACGCCGATCTGCTCACCCGCGGGACCGACGAGGCGGACCTCGGGGACGCGGATGCGCTCATTGGTACGGGGATCGCTGATGCGGAGCTCCTAAGACGTGGGTTCTCGGCCACCGGGACGCGGGTCGCATCTCGGGCGAAATCGGAGTTCTCCCCACCCGCCGGCGTGATCAGACACACCGGCTTGTGACACCCTTTCCACCGGAACCGGCGGGGTGCTGAACCCGGTAGCCTGGAACGGCAAGCGCGGGTGGGATGAGAATCCTCTTTCGTATCGGAGCATGACACTCCGAAGCCCGCAGAAGTCTACCAGAAAGCATCTCGAAGTGACGATTCCTGCTGAGCACCACGATGACCGCCACGAGCGCTGGGAGCAGCAGGAGCAGGCGGCGAGCTCCGCGACGCGCGACATCGCGGATGTTCCCGCCGTCGAGGTGATCACGACGACCGCCGTGCACCTGATGAGCGCCGCGGCCGTGAAGGTCGGCCTGGCCGACTCCCCCGAGGAGCAGACCGACCTCGACGAGGCGCGCAAGCTCATCAACGCCCTCGCCGGTCTCATCACCGCGGGAGCACCCGAGATCAGCGACATGCACGCCCGCTCGCTGCGCGACGGTCTGCGCTCGCTTCAGCTGGCCTTCCGCGAGGCGTCGGTGATCCCCGACCCGATCGGCAAGGGTCCCGGCGAGAAGTGGACCGGTCCGGTCAACTAGGGCTCGGTCCGCTCGTGCGGAGCCGCACGAGGCAGCAGGCGGTGGGTCAGTGCGGACGCTCACCCCGCGCTCTCCGCCGAGCGTTCTCCAGCAGCTCCATATTGATCCGGGCGTGTCGGCGACCGACCTCGTGCGCCTCGGCGACATCGCGGGCGAGGATCGCAGCGATGAGTCGTTCGTGGTCCTGCAGGGACCTCGCCTCGAGCTCCGGCCACCCGGACGACTGCCCCCAGGGGTGTGCTGGCGCCGTGATGTGCATCTTCCGTTCGAGCGACAGCAGCACGTCGGAGAGGGTGGATGTGTGCGCGGCGGCCGCGATGGCGAGATGCAGCAGTCCGTCGGCCTCCCGCGCCGGTGCGCCGGAAGCAGCGGTGCGATACGCTTCCAGACGCTCCGAGAGGGTTCGGGCGTCGGTCGCGGTATGACGTTCCGCTGCCGCGGCGGCGATGGCCCCGTGCAACCAGCACTCGGCTTCATGCTGATCCAGCAGCCGGTTCCACGCCTGCGTCAGTGCGTGGTCGACCACGCGCCGCGCGCTCGGCGACTCGGGTTCGACGACGAATGTGCCGCCGCCTCGTCCTCGCTGCGAACGCAGCAGGCCGAGCTCGACGAGATTCGCGATCGCGGCCCGTACGGTCACGCGACCGACCCCCAGCGTCGCGGCGAGCTCACGCTCTGAAGGGAATCGCTCGCCGGGCGCGTACTCGCCTATCGCCACGGCTGTGACCAGCCGATCGAGGACGTCGTCGCGCAGCGGCTGCGCGACTCTGCCGTCGCGACGAGCCGGCGGGGTCGGATCGTCGGGCGCAGGGGCGGGTTCGGCTGACATGGAACCATTTAGACACATTCTCAAAGGTCTATGATCGAACCTTATGTGGCATGCTGGCGTGATCGTGCCGAAGACGAGGAGAGGTGCAGTTCTCGGATGACTGCTAATGACGACGCTCACGCTGGCGACATCATCGAGTCGGAGTGCCTGATTCCGACATCACACGGGCGCGTGTGGGCGCACAGCCGCAGACCAGCAACGGCCGCAGGTGTGCCGCTGGTCATCGTGCACGGCGGACCCGGTTTTCCGAGCGACTACCTGCAACCCCTCGACGCGCTCGCAGACGAGCGCCCCGTGATCCGCTATGACCAGATCTCGGCCGGGCGATCTGATCCGGCGTCAGACCGGTCCGCGTGGACGGTGGAAGCCCATGTGGAGCATCTGGAGCAGGTGCGCGACCACTTCGGCTTCACCGGATTCCACCTTCTCGGTCACTCCTGGGGCGGCTTTCTCGCGCTGAGCTACATCGACGCTCACCCTGACCGCGTGGCGTCCGTCACCCTCTCGAGCCCGCTGGTCGATTCCGACCGATGGATGCGAGATGCGGCGGTCCTGATCGAGCGTCTGCCGGATGCCGACCGCAGAAGCCTCATCGCCGGGCCGACCGATCCTGGTTACGCGGCCGCGGAAGCGGAGTACTATCGCCGGCACTTCTGCAGCATCGAGCCGTGGCCGTCACCGTTGCAGCGTGCGGCGGACAGTCAGGACACCGCCTCCTACCACGCCATGTGGGGACCCAACGAGTTCACCAACACGGGCGTGCTGCGCGGACAGAGCCGCGTGGATGTCGTACGAGACCTGACAGTGCCCAGTCTGTGGATCACCGGCGCCGATGACGAAGCCCGCCCGGAGACGATCAGGGAGATGGCATCGCTGACCACGAGAAGTGAAGTGCGCGTTCTGCCAGGCACGCACTGCACCCATCTCGAGAACCCCTCGACCTATGAGTCCACTCTCCGGAGCTTCCTGCACGTCGCAGATCGCGACTGACCCGCATACGGATCTCCCATACCCGAAAGGAACGTGCTGCGAAGATGCATCACACTCAGCAGAACGACGCGGAAACGCAGAACAACGCGGAATCGGCCTCCGAGCAGCTCGAGGATCTCGGCTACGAGCAGCAGCTGCGCAGGTCGATGTCGTTGACCGATGTCGTCGTCTACGGCCTGATCTACATGGTTCCCATGGCACCGATGGCCGTGTTCGGCATCATCTTCAACTTCTCCGAGGGCATGCCCGCTCTTGTCTACCTGGTAGCCGCATTCGCAATGGTCTTCAGCGCACTGAGCTACAAGGAGATGGCCAAGCGGTTTCCGGTTGCAGGCTCGGTCTACTCGTACGTCCGGCTCGGCCTGAACCGTGCCGTCGGCTTCGTCGCCGGATGGGCCATCCTGCTGGACTACCTTCTGCTTCCCGCGCTGCTTTCGGTCTTCGCGGCGGCGGCGATGACGAGCATCGTTCCCGCAGTGCCTGAGTTCGTGTGGGTGATCCTGTTCGTCGTCCTCGCCGCGGCGATCAATCTGCGCGGCATCAGACTGACATCGGGAATGAACAAGATCTTCCTCGCGACCCAGCTGATCGTGCTGGCCGTCTTCGTGGCCGGTGCGATCATCGCGGTGTGTCAGGGACGAGCGGAGCTGTCTCTGGCACCGGTGTTCGATTCGAGCAACTTCTCCTGGGGCATCGTCTTCGGCGCGATACCGATCGCTGCTCTCAGCTTCATCGGCTTCGACGCGATCTCCACGCTGAACGAGGAGGCGAAAGGCGGAGGTGCGGCGGTTTCCCGCGCCACCATGATCGTTCTGTTCGTCGTCACCCTCCTGTTCGTGGCGCAGGTATACCTGGCCGCGGTCTTCGTTCCGACCGGGACTCGATTCGCCGAAGGCGACGCGACCAACAACGCGTTCTACTACATCGCGGGCGACATCGTCGGACCGTGGTTCCAGGTGGTCATCACGCTCACGTCCGCGCTCATCGCGATCTTCGCAAACTCCATCGCATCGCAGGCGACATCCAGCCGGCTGGTGTTCAGCATGGCGCGCGACCGGCAGCTGCCGCGCTTTCTCGCCTTCGTCGACGGGCGCCAGGTCCCTCGAAACGCGATGCTCCTGATCGCCGCTCTGTCCCTGGTCGTCGGCATCACCGGCACAGCACAGCAGGAGCTGTTGACGACGCTCGTCACATTCGGCGCGCTGACCGCATACATCCTGCTCAACGTCGCCGTCATCGTGCACTTCGGCGTTCGCGGTCGGAGCAGACGGTTCTTCCTGCACTGGATCTCACCCGTCGTCGGAACGGCTGTCCTCGCTTACGCGCTGGCGAACGCCAACCCGCATGCGCAGATCCTGGGCGCGGCGTGGCTGTTGATCGGCGCGGCGATCTCCGCGTACTGGTGGTGGCGACGACCGTCCCGGTCGGTTCCGGATCGTCGGGCCGCCACCACGACGAGGTGATCCTTCCCCCGCCCCTCCCTGAGCGGGGAGAGCATCGGGGAAGCGATCCGGCGCAGCCGGGCCGGATCGTCAGCCCTCCGAGCGTGTCAGCTTCACCGTCAGGGAGTCGACGAGCACGGCCATCCGGTCGTCGGCCGCCCAGCGCTGCGCGAGCCGTGCGAGCACAGCGTCCAGGGTCTCGCGTTCCAGGCCGTCGACCAGTTCGAGCGTGACGATGAGCTCGGGGCCGCGCATCCTGGCATCCGGATCCCCCGCGGCGACCGACACGTCGATCACCGCCAGCTCGTGCGCGATGCTCTCACGCAGGGCGGTGAAGACCTCGGGCGAAAGGTGGCTGGGCTCCCAGCGCTGCGCCTGAGCGATCGCCCAGACCGCGGGACGGCGGACGACGAACTCGGTGTCGGATGCCGGGTCGAGCACGATCAGGTCGGTCTGCTCGCTCGACGCCGACAGCGCCACGCGGATCGCCTCGACGGGGATCGGACGCGCGGCGGCATCCCAGCGGCGCATCGTGTCGACGGATGAGAACACCGGCTGCACCCGACGACCGTCGGGAGCGGCCACCGTGACGATCGAGAGCTCCTGCGTCTTGTCCACCGTCAGGCCGGTCGGCCCCACACCCTCATCGCCCCTCTCGGCGATGAGCGGCACGAGCACGCGCGCGTCGCGGAAGGCATCGACCACCTCGACCTGCGAGCCCTCACCACGGCGGAATCGCAGCAGTGCGGCCAGCAGTGCGGGATCGGCCGAGCCGTCGTCGGCGGCGTGCGGGTTCGCCTGGAAGCTGCGCCCCTCCCACGGCATGCCGGCCGAGTCGCCTGAGTTCTCGTGCCCGTGGTCGCAGGCGTCGTCAGTCGCCGGCGACATCCAGCGCCTCGGCGAGGGTGAACTGCCCGGCATACAGCGCCTTGCCCACGATGGCGCCCTCGACGCCCAGTGGCACGAGCTCGCGCAGCGCCGCGATGTCGTCCAGACTCGCGACACCACCGGAGGCGATCACCGGCTTCGGCGTGCGCGAGGTGATCTCGCGCAGCAGGTCGAGGTTCGGACCGCGCAGAGTGCCGTCCTTCGTGACGTCGGTGACGACGTAGCGGCTGCAGCCCGCCTCTTCGAGACGCTCGAGCACCTCCCAGATGTCGCCGCCCTCCTTCGTCCAGCCGCGGGCGGCGAGCGTCGTGCCGCGCACGTCGAGACCGACGGCGATCGCCTCGCCGTAGCGGCTGATGACGTCGGCCGACCACTCCGGGTTCTCAAGCGCTGCAGTGCCGAGGTTGATGCGCGTCGCGCCCGCCTCCAGAGCGGCGTCCAGGCTCGCGTCGTCGCGGATGCCGCCCGAGAGCTCGATGTTCACGCCACGGTACTGCTTGATGACCTTGCGCAGGATCGCGGTGTTGCTGCCACGCCCGAAGGCCGCGTCGAGGTCGACGAGGTGGATCCACTGGGCGCCGGCGTCGACGAACTCGCCTGCTGCGTCGACAGGGTCGCCGTAGTTCGTCTCGGTGCCCGCCTCGCCCTGCGTCAGGCGCACCGCCTTGCCGCCGGCCACATCGACCGCGGGCAGCAGGATCAGCGAGGGGGACTGTGCGAAGTCGTTCATGTCGTCCTTCGAAAGGGGTGGAGGCGGCCCGAGCGGGCACGAGAGATCAGCGTAGCCGGGGAGGGAGACCGTCTCAAACGACGTGACGCCGGGCCACGGGCCACCGGGTATCTCGCAGGCCCCCGACGGTACGATCGGATGCGCACGAGCGGGGCATCTTCGCCCGTGTGCCATCGACACGGAGGGACGTGAGGCATGACCGACGCGTACAACGGCAGCGGCGCAGGTCCGCTGCGCCGGCGGACGGGCGCGACGCGCCGGTCATCGGCCGAGTCGGAGCCGCTGGTCTCGGAAGTGCCACTGACGCCGCCCGACGGGCCCGCCGAGGCGCCCCGGTATCACCGCGCGTCCAGCGCTCCGGAGCCGGCATCCTCGGCGGCTCCTGCAGCTCCAACAGTCCCGGCACCGGCATCCGTCCCCGATGCCGCATCCGTGCCTGCAACCGCGACGCCCGCACCCGCTCCGGCGTCGGCCTCCCCGTCCGTCGCGACCCCGGCATCCCCGGCGTCCGCATCGCGACGTGAACAGCGCGAGCGGCCGTCCTTCCTGCAGCACGAGCCCCACGAGGAGCCGGCCAAGACGGGCGCCCGCGGCATGCTGAACCGGATCGGGTTCTCGCTCGCCCCCGGCGCAGCGGAGCGCGCAGTGCGCGACAACGAGCTGCTTGTCAGCCAGCACTGGCCTGGTCCGCGCACGATCGCCGTGGTGAACGGCAAGGGCGGCGCGGGCAAGACTCCCTCGACGGTTCTGCTCTCCGCCGTCTTCGCGCGGTTCGGCGGGGCAGGAGTGCTCGCCTGGGACAACAATCAGACCCGTGGCACCCTGGGCTGGCGCACCGACACCGGCCCGCACGATCACACGCTGTTCGAGCTGCTCCCCGAGACCGATCGCCTGCTGGGCGCGGGAGCCCAGTCGGCCGACCTCGCCCGCTACGTGCATCACCAGGCGCGTGAGAAGTACGACGTGCTGCGTTCGAAGCCCATGCGGCTCGCGCAGGAGAACCGTCTGCGCTCGGAGGACATCGATGCGATCCACGCCGTGGCGGCGAAGTACTACCGTCTGATCATCATCGACTCCGGCAACGACGAGTCCGACCCGATGTGGCTGCGCATGATCGACCACGCCGATCAGCTCGTCGTGGCGACCACGACTCGCGACGATCACGCCGAGGCCGGTGCTCTGCTGCTCGAGGCGCTCGAGGACCGTGACGAGCGGTCGGCGCGGCTCGCCCGCCGATCGGTGGTCGTCGTCACTCAGGCCGACCCCAAGGCCACGGCGGCCGATGTCGACCAGGTGGTGTCCGGCTACCGCGACCTGGCACGAGAGGTGGTCGCGATTCCGTTCGACCACGAGATGGTCGACGGCCATCTGAGGCTGGGCGCCCTCGCGCCGGCGACGCAGTCGGCCTGGCTGGCGGCGGGCGCCGCCGTCGCACGCGGGCTCTGATCACGGGGACGAGCGCCCTTCGGTGCGCTCGTCACACCCGCGGTCCGATCAGAGCGATCCGATCCAGTTGCGCAGCAGCCGGATGCCCGCTTCCCCCGACTTCTCGGGGTGGAACTGCGTCGCCGAGAGCGGACCGTTCTCGACGGCGGCGATGAAGCGCTCACCGTGAGTCGCCCACGTCACGGCCGGCTGCGGGAACGGCGCGATGACGTCGAGCTCCCACGCGGTGGCGGCGTACGAGTGCAGGAAGTAGAAGCGCTCGTCCTCGATACCGTCGAAGAGCACGCTGCCCTCCCCCGGCTCGACCGTGTTCCAGCCCATGTGCGGCAGCACGGGGGCGTCCAGCTCGGCCACCGTGCCCGGCCACTCACCCAGCCCCTCGGCGGGCTGGCCGCGCTCGACGCCGCGCTCGAACATCACCTGCATGCCGACGCAGATGCCGAGCACCGGGCGTCCGCCGGCCAGGCGCCGGTCGATGATCTCGTCACCGCCGTGTGCGACCAGCGCGTCGCGAACCGCGGCGAAGGCGCCCACGCCGGGCACGAGCAGTCCGTCCGCCTCGAGGGCCCGGCTGCGATCACGCGTGAGCTCGACCTCGGCCCCCGCTGCGGCCAGAGCCTTCACGGCGGAGTGCACGTTGCCGGAGTCGTAGTCGAAGACGACGACACGACGCTCGGTCACAGCGCGCCCTTGGTCGAGGGGATGCCGTCGACGAGCGGGTCGACGGCCTTTGCCTGACGGAACGCGCGGGCGAACGCCTTGAATTCGGCTTCGGCGATGTGGTGCGGGTCGCGGCCCCCGAGGAGGCGCACGTGCACGGTCAGGCCGGCGTTGAGGGTGATCGCCTCGAACACGTGGCGCACCAGCGATCCGGTGAAGTGACCGCCGATGAGGTGGAACTCGAAGCCCGCGGGCTCACCGTCGTGCACGAGGAACGGGCGGCCCGAGATGTCGACCACGGCCTGAGCGAGAGCCTCGTCGAGGGGCACCAGCGCATCGCCGTAGCGCGAGATGCCCGCCTTGTCGCCGAGCGCTTCGCGGATCGCCTGGCCGAGCACGATCGAGATGTCCTCGACCGTGTGGTGCGCGTCGATGTGCGTGTCGCCGGTGGCGCGCACCGTGAGGTCGGTGAGCGAGTGCTTCGCGAACGCCGTGAGCATGTGGTCGAAGAACGGAACGCTCGTGTCGATGTCGCTGCGTCCCGTGCCGTCGAGGTCGATGACGACCTCGACGGTCGACTCGGAGGTGCTGCGGGTTCGGCGGGCGGTGCGGGTGGTCATGCGGGCGATCCAATCGACGCGAGGGCTTCCAGGAATGCGGTGGTCTCGGCTTCGGTGCCGGCGGAGACACGCAGGTGATGCGGGATTCCGACGTCGCGGATGAGCACTCCGCGGTCGTACAGTGCACGCCAGAGGGCCTGCGGGTCGTCGACTCCGCCGAACAGCACGAAGTTCGACCACGAGGCGTGCGGCCGGTATCCGAGGGCCTCGAGCGTGGCCGAGATGCGCTCACGCTGCTCGACGATCTCGTCGACCATCTGCAGCATGGTCGACGAGTTGCGCAGCGCCGCAACGGCTGCGGCCTGCGTGAGAGCACTGAGGTGGTAGGGAAGGCGCACGAGCCGCAGCGCATCGATGAACGCCGGGTCGGCGGCCAGATAGCCCACCCGGGCGCCGGCGAAGGCGAAGGCCTTGCTCATCGTGCGCGAGACGGCGAGCCGCGGCCGGCCGGCCAGCAGGCTCAGCGCCGAGGGGGCGTCGTGCGGGGCGAACTCCTGGTAGGCCTCATCGACGATCACGACGCCGCGCGTCGCGTCGTAGACGGCCTCGATGACGTCGAGTCCCAGCGGGGTGCCGGTGGGGTTGTTCGGGGTGCACAGGATGACGACGTCGGGGTCTGCCTCGGCGACCTGCCGCGCGGCATCATCGGGGTCGAGCGTGAAGTCGTCGTGCCGGGCGCCCGCGAGCCACTGCGCGCCCGTGCCCTGCGTGATCAGCGGGTACATCGAGTAGGTGGGCGCGAACCCGAAGGCGGTGCGGCCCGGGCCGGCGAACGCCTGCATGATGTGCTGCAGCACCTCGTTCGAGCCGTTGCCCGCCCAGATCTGCTCGGCCGTCAGCCCGTGACCGAGGTACGCGGCGAACGCCTCTCGCAGCTGCGTGAACTCACGGTCGGGGTAGCGGTTGACGTCGCGCAGCGCGAGGGCGATGTCGTCGAGGATGTCGCTGGCGACCTCGTCGGGAACCCGATGCGTGTTCTCGTTGACGTTCAGAGCGACCGGGAGCGGCGCCTGCGGGGCACCGTACGGCGTGAGCCCGCGCAGGTCGGCGCGGAGGGGCAGCTCATCGAGGGATGTCACATGCTCCATCGTAGGCCGCGCATCGCGCGCGCCGCCGCGGATGACGGCGCGCTCACCCGGAGTAGGCCGTCGGGATCGCGATCGACGTGCCTACCTGGATCATGCCGGTGGTGAGGTCGTTGAGACGCTTGATGTCGTCGATGACGTCGCGCGGATCGGAGGCGGGTGCTGCCTCGGCTGCGATAGACCACAGCGTGTCACCGGGCAGAACCGTCACGGTCTCGAAGGCGACCGGCTCACTCTCACCGGACGCGACAGCCGAGCCGCCGGCCAGAAGGGAGACGGCGATGCCTGCGATGACCGGTGCGGCGGCGAGGGCGGCGAGCAGACGACGACCGCGCGCCGTGAGGCGCAGCCGGGTCGAGACAGAACGCCGTGCAGCGGCCGTGACCGTGAAGGTCTCGGGGGCCTGGATGCTGGTGGTGCTCATGTGATGCTCCTCTTCGCTCTCCTCCGCCCTTCGGGCGGAAGGGGTGCAGCTTTCGCATCCGGCATCCGGCCGGGGATGCCGGATGCGAAGCTACGTTCCGAATGTATCTTCGATATCGAACATCTGTCAAGAATTCTTCGAATACCGTGCCGTCACTTCTGCGACACGCTCGAACAGATCTTCCGTTATCCGGGCGAACTCGGATACGGTTTCGATGAAGTCAGCCCACCATGGGCCACCGACATTCGAACCGGATCCCCGCGACGACGCGGATCCGACCGTGTGAGGGTATGAAGGAGCATCCATGAGCGACACCCCCGAGACCGCAGCCGAGGCTCCCCGCACGCGACGCCGCAAGAGCCTGAGCCCCAAGCAGATGGCGATCCTCGAGGTGATCCAGACCTCGATCGCCCGCCACGGCTACCCGCCGAGCATGCGCGAGATCGGCGACGCGGTGGGGCTGAAGTCGCTCTCGAGCGTCACTCACCAGCTCGGGCAGCTCGAGCTGAGCGGCTACCTGCGCCGCGACCCGGGCAAGACCCGCGCGATGGAGGTGCTGATCGACCTTCCCGGCAGCGGTACCGAGAACCCCGCCGACACCGCCCCGTCCGTAGGGGACGCCGCGCTGGTGCCCCTCGTCGGCCAGATCGCCGCGGGAGTGCCGATCACGGCCGACCAGCAGGTGGAGGAGATCTTCCCGCTGCCGAGGCAGCTGGTGGGCAAGGGCGATCTGTTCATGCTGAAAGTCAACGGCGAGTCGATGATCGACGCGGCGATCTGCGACGGCGACTGGGTCGTCGTGCGCACGCAGAACAATGCCGAGAACGGCGAGATCGTCGCCGCCATGATCGATGGGGAGGCGACGGTGAAGACCTTCCGCCGGCGAGACGGGCACACCTGGCTGCTGCCCCGCAACTCGGCGTTCGAGCCCATCCTCGGCGACGAGGCGGTCGTGCTCGGCAAGGTCGTCGCGGTGCTCCGCTCGGTCTGATCGCGCGCCTGCGACGGAGAGAGGCGCCGCTTCCCGGTCGGGAAGGGGCGCCTCTCTTGCTGGACGGGCGTCAGACGGCGACCGCGACGTCCTCACGGACGCGCCGGGTGGCCTCGACGATGTTGCGCAGCGACTCGACGGTCTCCTCGTAGGCGCGGGTCTTCAGACCGCAGTCGGGGTTCACCCACAGCTGCCGCAGCGGCAGCTCGTCGACGGCGCGGCGCAGCAGAGCCTCGATCTCGTCGACGCTGGGCACCCGCGGCGAGTGGATGTCGTACACGCCGGGGCCGACCCCGTGATCGAAGCCGAAGCGCGCGATGTCGGCGACGACCTCCATGCGGCTGCGCGCGGCCTCGATCGAGGTCACATCGGCGTCGAGGGCGCGGATCGCATCGATCACCACGCCGAACTCCGAGTAGCAGAGGTGCGTGTGGATCTGCGTCGCCGCAGCGGCACCGGCGGTCGCGAGGCGGAACGAGCGCACCGACCAGTCGAGGTAGTCGGCCTGATCCGCCGCCTTCAGCGGCAGCAGCTCGCGCAGCGCCGGCTCGTCGACCTGGATGATCGCGATACCGGCGGCCTCGAGGTCGGTGATCTCGTCTCGCAGGGCGAGGGCGACCTGATCGGCGGTCTCGCCGAGCGGCTGGTCGTCGCGTACGAACGACCACGCGAGAATCGTCACGGGACCGGTGAGCATGCCCTTGACCGGCTTCGCGCTGAGCGACTGGGCGTACGCGGCCCACGAGACGGTGATCGGCGCCGGGCGCGACACGTCTCCCCAGAGGATCGAGGGCCGGGTGGCGCGCGAGCCGTAGGACTGCACCCAGCCGTGCTGGGTGACGGCGAACCCGTCGAGGTGCTCGGCGAAGTACTGCACCATGTCGTTGCGCTCGGGCTCGCCGTGCACGAGCACGTCGAGGCCGAGCTCCTCCTGCAGGGCGACGACCTGGTCGATCTCGCGGCGCAGGAAGTCGTCGTAGTCGTCGGCGGGCAGCTCGCCGCGCAGGAACTGGGCGCGGGCCCTGCGGATGTCGCCGGTCTGCGGGAACGAGCCGATCGTCGTCAGGGGCAGTGCGGGCAGGTTCAGCGCCCGCTGCGCGCTCTCGCGCTCGGCATACGAGACGCGCGAGAACTCCGCCTCGGCGACCTCGTGCCCGCGCACCGCCCCGTCGCGCACGCCGGGGGCGGCATGCCGGTCGGCGAGGGCTGCGGATGCCGCATCCAGCGCGTCGGCGATGGCCTCCCGGCCCCGGCCCAGCCCCCGCGCGAGGGTGACGACCTGGCCGACCTTCTGGTCGGCGAAGGCGAGCCACGAGACCAGACGCGGATCGAGTGCCGTCTCGTCGTCGACGTCGTGCGGCACGTGCAGCAGCGAGGTCGAGGTGGATGCCGACACCGCGGCCGCGCCGAGCGCGCGCAGCGACTCGAGCTTCGCGAACGCCGCGTCGAGGTCGCCGCGCCAGATGTTGTGTCCGTCGACCACGCCGCCGACGAGGGTCTTCCCTTCGAGCGTGGGCAGTGCGGCGGGCACCTCGCCGCGGACGAGGTCGACGCCGATCGCCTCGACGGGCGCGGCGGCCAGCACGTCGAGCGTCGCGCCGAGCGCGGCGTACGGGGCTGCCACGAAGATCTGCGGGCGCGCGCTCGCGCCGCCGAGCACCGCGAGGGCGCGGGCTGCGGCATCCGCCAGGGTCGCGGTGTCGACCGGCAGCGACTCGCTGACCAGCGCCGGCTCGTCGAGCTGCACCCACTGGGCGCCGCCTGCCTTCAGCTTGGCCAGCAGCTCGGCGTAGACCGGCAGCAGGTCATCGAGTCGGCTGAGCGGCTCGAAGCCCTCCGGTGCGTCATCCGACGCCTTCGCCAGGGCGAGCAGGGTGACCGGTCCGACGATCACCGGGCGGGTGACGTACCCGGCGGCCGCAGCCTCGGCGACCTGCTGCACGAGATGCTCGCTGGCGAGGGAGAAGGCCGTCTCGGGGCCGATCTCCGGCACGAGGTAGTGGTAGTTCGAGTTGAACCACTTGGTCATCTCGAGCGGTGCGCGCTCGCCCTCGCCGCGGGCGACCGTGAAGTACGCATCCAGTCCGATGGTGCCGTCGGCATCGCGAAGATCGTCGAAGCGGGTCGGGATGGCGCCGACGGTGACCGCGGCGTCGAGCACCTGGTCGTAGAACGAGAACGACTCGGGGATCGACGAGTCATCGCGGCCGAGGCCGAGCTCGGCGAGACGGGCGCGCGTCGTCGCACGCAGCTCGGCGGCGGTGCGCTCGAGCTCGGCCTGGTCGGCGCGGCCGGCCCAGAATGCCTCGACGGCCTTCTTCAGCTCGCGACGGCGGCCGATGCGCGGGTAGCCGAGGATCGTCCCTGCGGGGAAAGCGGTCATGGTGTTCCTTTCGATGCTGCGGAGAGCTGGCGCGCGGGGATGACCCCGGCGGACTGGAGGACGTCGAGCACGGTCTCGTGCTGGTTGAACGCGTACAGGTGCACACCGGGCGCCCCGCCGTCGACGACGGCACGGATGAGGTCGGCGGCCCAGCGGATGCCGATCTGCCGGCGCCCCTCGGTGGTCGGCTCGACCTCGAGCTCGATCGCGAGCTCGCTCGGCAGCTCTTCGCCGGTCAGCTCGAGCACGCGCGCCAGGCGCGCGGGCGAGGTGATCGGCATGATGCCGGGAAGGATCGGGATCGTGACACCGGCGCGGCGCGCACGTTCGACGAACGCGAGGTAGTGGTCGGAGTGGAAGAAGAGCTGCGTGATCGCGACGGTCGCCCCAGCGGCCTGCTTCGCGAGCAGCGCGTCGACGTGCTGGCTGCTGTACGCCGAGCGGGGGTGGCCGTTGGGAAAGGCTGCGACGGCGATGTTCACCTTGCGGCGCGGCGCGACCCGCACGGCACCCGGGTTGCCGCGCACCGGCGACTCCTCGTACGGCGCCCGCTCGGCCTGCACGCGGTCGATCAGCTGCACGAGCTGCGCCGAGCTCTCGAGGTCGCCGAGGAACACGTCGTCCTCGCTCCGGCCCGCCGGCGGGTCGCCGCGCAGCGCGAGGAAGCTCAGGACCCCGGCATCCAGGAACTCGCGGATCAGACGGGCGGCGCCCGCATAGGTGTTGCCCACACACGTGAGATGCGCGAGCGGCTCGGTGTCGGTGTGCGTGCGGATGTATCGCAGCACGTCGAGCGAGCGGCCGCCGGTCGAGCCTCCCGCGCCGTAGGTGACCGAGATGAACTCCGGCCCTGCGTCGGCGAGGCGGTCGATCGTGTCGCGCAGGGCGCGCGTGCTCTCAGCCGTGCGCGGCGGATACAGCTCGAAGGAGAACGGGATGCTGCTCATGGCGATTCTCCTTCGGGACCGGTGCGGCGGGGTGTCCTCAGACGGTAGGACAGCCGATCGGCACGGCGCACATGTGTGACGCCGTGTGTCACCTGCGGGTCTGGCTAGGCTCGGATCATGACCGCACCGTTCGGCTCGTGGCCCTCACCGTTCACCGCGCAGATGATCGCGCAGGCATCCCCCCGCATCGACGGAGCCCGCTTCGTCGGCGACGAGGTGTGGTGGGGCGAATCCGTTCCCGCCGAGGGCGGCCGGGTGACGGTGCGCGGTTCGGGCGGCGACGAGATCCTGCCGGCGCCGTGGAGCGCGCGTTCGCGCGTGCACGAGTACGGCGGCGGAGCGTGGACAGCCGATGCCGAGGGCACGCTGTACTTCGTGCACGGCGGCGACCAGCGCATCCGCCGGATGCCACGCGGCGGGGCCCCCGAGCCGCTGACCGCTGCCGGCCCCTCGTACGGCGGCCTGCGGCTGCAGCACGGCCGGCTGCTCGCGGTGCGCGAGGATCTCCGGCCCGAGCAGCATCTGCGCGCCATCGTCGAGATCCCGCTGGACGGCACGGCGGCCGACGACGAGTCCGCCGTGCGGACGCTCGTCTCGGCGAGCGGCTTCGTCGCACATCCTGCGCTCTCTCCCGACGGGAAGCGGCTGGCGTGGGTGCAGTGGAGCACCGTCCGGATGCCCTGGGAGCAGGCGCTGCTGCACGTCGCGCCGGTTCACGGCGACGAGATCGAGTCGACACCCACGCGTGCGGCCCTGCAGCCCGAATGGATGAACGACGACGAGCTGCTGTACCTGGATGACCCGTCTGGGCGCTGGAATCTGCAGCGGCTGCGGTCGGGGGGCGCCACGACCGCGTTCGCCGCCGCCGACGCCGACACCGGCGGCGGGCTCTGGGTGCTCGGCAACCGCTGGTACCAGCCTCTCGACGACGGCCGCATCGTCGCCGTGCGCACGAACGGATCCGACGAGATCGTGCTCATCTCGCCCGACGGCGAGGTCGTCGAGCTGCTCACCCTGCCGATCACGGCCGGCGCGAGCATCGACGACGCGCAGGGATCGCGGGTGCTCATCTCGGGCGCGGGCCGGACGGTCGGGGCGGGGCTGTGGTGCGTCGACCTCGACGACGGCACGATCACGACGGTGACCGGCGGTGCCGAGGCCGATGCCCGCTGGGTTCCCCGTGCCCGCCCGGTGACCTTCGACGGCCCGCACGGACCGGTGCACGCATTCGACTACCCGCCCACCAGCCCCGACGTCTCAGCGCCCGAAGGCGAGCTGCCGCCGTACCTCGTCATGGTGCACGGCGGCCCCACCGCGCACGTCTCGGGGGCGGCATCCACCGCGTACGCGTACTGGACCAGCCGCGGCATCGGCGTGCTCGACGTGAACTACGGCGGATCGACCGGCTACGGCCGCGCCTACCGCGAGCGTCTGGACGGGCAGTGGGGCGTGGTCGACGTCGACGACGTGATCGCCGCCGCGCGCGGCATGGCCGACGCCGGACTCGCAGACCCCTCCCGCCTCGCGATCCGCGGCGGATCGGCCGGCGGCTGGACGGTGCTGTGCGCGCTGGTGCGCGGCGGGACGTTCACCGCCGGCATCTCGCGATACGGCGTGGCGGATCTGCGGATGCTGGCCGCCGAGACCCACGACTTCGAGGCGCACTACATCGACGGCCTGGTCGGACCGCTGCCCGAGGCGGAGAGCGTGTACATCGAGCGGTCGCCGCTCTCGCACGCCGACCGGATCGACGTGCCGGTGCTGCTGCAGCAGGGGTCGGATGACCGGGTCGTGCCGCCGTCGCAGTCAGAGGCGATCCGCGACGCGCTGGCTGCCCGCGGCGTGCCGCACGAGTACCTGCTGTTCGAGGGCGAGGGGCACGGCTTCCGCTCGGCGGAGACGATCATCGCATCACTGGAAGCCGAACTGCGCTTCCTGGGTCGCACGTTCGGCTTCGACGCCGCGCTGTAGCCGCTACTCCCCCACGCGGTTGCGCAGACGCATGGCGCGCGCGGCCTCGCGGGTGTCCTGGCGCTCGCGCAGGGTCTGCCGCTTGTCGTACTCCTTCTTGCCCTTCGCCAGCGCGATCTCGACCTTGGCGCGGCCGTCCGAGAAGTACAGCTTCAGCGGGATGAGGGTGTAGCCGCCGGCGGAGACGGCGTGCTCGAGCTTGCGGATCTCGTCCTTGTGCAGCAGCAGCTTGCGGATGCGCTTGGCGGAGTGGTTGGTCCAGTGCCCCTGGGAGTACTCGGGGATGTGCACGGCGTCGAGGTACGCCTCGCCGCCCTTCACGTACGCGTAGCCGTCGCTGAGGTTCGCGCGCCCCTGGCGCAGCGACTTGACCTCGGTGCCGGTGAGCACGAGGCCCGCCTCGTACGACTTCTCGAGGTTGTAGTCGTGACGCGCGCGACGGTTGGTCGCGATGACCTTCTCCCCGCGTTCCCTGGGCATGTTCTTCTCCTGACGATGGACAGCCCCTCAGCCTACCGGGTCAGGTGCGCAGCCAGCGCCGGATCGCGAAGCCGGCAGACAGGGCCGCCAGCACGACGCCGATGCCGATCAGCACGGGCACGACGAACACGGCATCCTGCATGTCGACCAGGGGACGCATGAACGGGACCCGCTCGGCGAGATATCCTTCGACGCCGAACTTCACCCCGGCCAGCACGGCCGTGCTGGCGAACACCGATCCGAGGAACGCGGCGAACACGCCCTCGAGCACGAACGGCGTCTGGATCGAGCGGTTCGACGCGCCCACCAGACGCATGATGCCGATCTCCTTGCGGCGCGCATACGCCGACAGCCGGATGGTCGTGGCGATCAGCAGCACGGCCGCGATGAGCATGAGAGCCGCGACGCCGACGGCGATGTACGTCGCCACGGTGAGCGCCGAGAAGAGCGGATCGAGCAGACGGCGCTGATCCTGCACCTCGTCGACGCCGGCGACTCCCGAGAACGCCTCGGTGAGCACGCGCGACTGCTGCGGATCCTTCATGGTGACGCGGAATGCGACACCCATGTTCTCGACGCCGAACGCGTTCGCCTGCTCCTCGCCGAAGCGCTCGATCCAGTTCTGGTAGGTCGTCTCCTTGTCGTCGAAGGCGACCTCGCTGATCAGCGGCTTGAGCGCGGGACCGGCGAGGTCGTCCTTGACGGTCGTGATCTGCTCTTCGGTCGCCTCGTCTGACGTGCAGTTCTGCGACGTCGACAGCGGCGAGCACATGTAGATCGTGACCTCGGCCTTCTCGCCCCAGTAGCCGCGCATCGTCTGGATCTGCGTCTGCATGAGGATGGCCGCGCCGACGAACGTCAGCGAGACGAAGGTGACGAGCACCACCGAGATGACCATGGAGATGTTGCGGCGGAGGCCGATCAGCGCCTCGCCGACGATGAGTCCGAAGTTCATGAGGTCGGGCCCACTTCCTCGTCGTCGTCACGCGAGAGGCCGAGCCGGTCGGCCATGCCGAGCTCGGCGACCTCCACCTCCGGGATCACGATCGGGGTGGTTCGCGGAGCGGCGACCTCCGCCTGCTCCTCGGGCGGTGTGGCGACCGCGGGCGGGCGCTGCGCGCCCTGTGCGGTCGGCTGCACGGCATCCGGGTCCGACGTCGTGCGGGAGGCCGGATGCGGGGCTGCCGACTGCTCGACGGGCGGCGTCGAGACGACGCCGGTGATCGTCTCGCGCTGGATCTCCTGCACCGCGGTGAGCGCCGCGGCCACGGCGGCGCCGGGCACCGCCTCCGGCATGAGCCGCGGGATGCTGGAGGTGTCGCCGTAGCCGCCGCCGACCTCGTCGCGCACCATCTCGCCGCCCTTGAGCTCGATCACGCGGCGCTGCATCTGGTCGACGAACGCCGCCTCGTGCGTGGCCATCACGACCGTCGTGCCTCCCGCGTTGATGCGGGTGAGCAGCTGCATGATGCCAACCGACGTCGCAGGGTCGAGGTTTCCGGTGGGCTCGTCGGCGAGCAGCACCTTGGGCCGGTTGACGATGGCGCGCGCGATCGCGACGCGCTGCTGTTCGCCGCCCGAGAGCTCGTGCGGCATCCGCTTGGCCTTGCCGTCGAGGCCGACGAGCGCGAGGGCCTCGGGCACCGCCTGCTGGATGAATCCGCGCGACGAGCCGATGACCTGCAGCGAGAAGGCGACGTTCTGCGCGACGGTCTTCGACGGCAGCAGACGGAAGTCCTGGAAGACCGAGCCGATGTGCCGGCGGAAGTACGGCACCTTGCGGTTGGCGAGTGAGCGGAGGTCGCGGCCGAGCACGGCGACGCGGCCGGTGGTGGGGACATCCTCACGGAGGACCAGCCGCAGGCACGTCGACTTGCCGGAGCCCGAAGCTCCGACCAGGAAGACGAACTCCCCTGCTTCGACGTTGAAGTCGACCTCTGACAGTGCGGGGCGTTTCGTGCCGCGATAGCGCTTAGTGACGTTCTCGAACCGGATCATGGCCATTCGAGCCTAGGCGCGGACCGAGCCGGGGCAGCCAGCGACACTCCCCCGAGGCGTTCCCGTCGACCGCGACTGGTATACACGTAGAGGCGCGCATGCGCCACGAGGGCAGGCCGCGGCTCGAGCCGACGGCGCAGACGGAGACGAGGAGAAGGCCATGAGCGTTCCCGCAGGATGGTACGACGACGGATCGGGACGCCAGCGCTGGTGGGACGGCGAGCAGTGGACCGAGCACTACGCACCCGAGAGCGCTGCCGCTGAGCCCGCGGAGCCGACCGCGGACGCGGAAGCGGTGCCGGATGCCGGGGCATCCGCCGATCCGTACGGCGAGTACACCCCGCCGGTCGCGCCCGGTGCCGGGGACACCGCCGAGCCGACCGAGGTCTACCCGGCTGTCACGCCGGACGGCTATCCGCAGAGCGGCTACGGCGAGGCGCCCTACGGACAGGCCGCGTACGGAGAGCCCGACTACGGCCAGCAGGGCTACCCAGGCACCGCGAACGTCGACCCGCAGAACCCGTACGGTGCGCCCGCACCCTACGGCGGCGCCCCGGCATACGCCGGCGCCTACCCGGCATCCGATGCCGGACCGCGCAAGACCCCGGTGCTCGGATACGTCGGGCTCGGGCTCGCCGTCGTGGGCGGCATCATCGCGTGCATCCCGAACTTCGTCACGTTCGGCATCGGCTCGTTCCTGCTCTTCGCCGCGTTCGTCGTGTCGATCATCGCGCTGTTCATCAAGAACACCGCGAAGTGGCCCGGCATCGTCGGTCTGATCCTGTCGATCGTGATGGGCATCGTCGCCACGATCGTGCTCAGCATCACCCTGTTCGCGACCATCGCCGACAGCTCATGGGAGTCGTCCCCCGACCCGTACGCCTCGGAGGAGCCCTACGCCTCGGAGTCGCCGTACGCCGACGAGTCGGCCGCGCCCGAGGAGTCGGCCGCGCCCGACGCGACCGGCGAGCGTCCCACCGCCGACGAGGTCGCGCTGGGACTCGAGCAGATCATGCTCCAGCAGCAGGACATGGAGTACCCCGAGGGCATGCTGCTGTGCCTCGGCGAGGAGCTCGTCGCATCGGACATGAGCGACGCCTCGCTGCAGCAGATCGCCGACGGCGACCTGGCGCTGACCGACCCCGATGACGCGATGGAGTTCGGCTCGACCCTCACCGACGCGGCCTCGACGTGCGCGATGCAGTGACCCGGCGCCCCTCGACATCGGCGTAGACGAAGAACGGCCCCGAGCTCGAGCTCGGGGCCGTTCTTCGTGGTCGGTGAGGATCAGTCCTCGTCCTTGCGCTTGCGCCAGCGGATGCCCGCCGAGATGAAGTCGTCGAGGTCGCCGTCGAAGACGCTCGCGGGGTTGCCCGACTCGTGTCCGGTGCGCAGGTCCTTGACCAGCTGCTGGCCGTAGAGGAAGTACGAGCGCATCTGGTCGCCCCAGCTGGCCGTGATCGTGCCGGCGAGCTCTTTCTTCTTCGCCGCCTCCTGCTCCTTCTGCAGCAGCAGCAGACGGGTCTGCAGCAGCCGCATCGCCGCGGCACGGTTCTGGATCTGCGACTTCTCGTTCTGCATCGAGATGACGATCCCGGTGGGCAGGTGGGTGAGGCGCACCGCGGAGTCGGTGGTGTTCACCGACTGTCCGCCCGGGCCCGACGAGCGGAACACGTCGACGCGGATGTCGTTCTCCGGGATCTCGACCTCGGTGGCCTCTTCCATCAGCGGGATGACCTCGACCGCGGCGAACGAGGTCTGGCGCTTGTCGGCCGAGCCGAACGGGCTGATCCGGGCGAGGCGGTGGGTGCCGGCCTCGACCGACAGCGTGCCGAACGCGTAGGGTGCGGTGATCTCGAAGGTGGCCGACTTGATGCCGGCACCCTCGGCGTACGAGGTGTCCATCACCTTCACCGGATAGCCGTGATGCTCTGCCCAGCGCAGGTACATGCGCATGAGCATCTCGGCGAAGTCGGTGGCGTCGTCGCCGCCGGCGCCCGAGCGGATCGTGATGATCGCGTTGCGGTCGTCGTACTCGCCGTCGAGCAGCGTCTGCACCTCGAGCTGGTTGATGGTCTGCGTGAGCGACTCGAGTTCGGCGCGCGCCTCGGCGGCCGAGTCCTCGTCCTGCATCTCGTTCGCCAGCTCGATGAGCACGTCGAGATCGTCGAGGCGGCGCTCGACCTCGGTGACGCGCTTGAGGTCGGCCTGCTTGTGGCTGAGCGCGCTGGTCACCTTCTGCGCCTGCTCAGGGTCGTCCCAGAGGTCGGGGGCGCCCGCTTCCTCGCTGAGTCGCGCGATGTCCTCGCGCAGGGCGGTGACGTCGACGACCTCGCGGATGTCGCCGAAGGTGTGTCGCAGGGCCTGTATGTCGGCGGAGAGATCGAGTTCGAACATGGCAGTCCACCCTATCGCGCCAGGTGCCGGTCTCCCTGACCGCGGTATGTCCCTGCGTCGGTCGACGTGCGGGCGCGGCTAGCGTGAACGTCGTGACTGACAGTGCCGCGAGTGTCCTGAGGCGGTTCGGACCGATGGTCTACGCACCGACCGTGCTCTTCTCGCTGGGCGAGGGCGCGGTCATCCCCCTCATCCCCGTGATCGCCACCCGGCTCGGCGCCGACGTGTCGCTCGCCGCGCTGGTGGCCGCCGCGCTGGTGATCGGGCAGCTGTGCGGAAACCTGCCCGCCGGTGCGCTGGTCGCAAAGCTCGGCGAACGGTTCACGATGGTCGTCGCCGGCACGCTGTCGATCGCGGCCGGTGCCGGGATGCTGCTCGCCGAGGACCTCACGCTGTTCGCCGCCTCGGTGTTCGTTCTCGGCTTCTGCGCGGCGGCATTCGGGCTCGCCAGGCACGCGTTCATGACGACGCGCGTGCCGCCCCGGTTCCGCGCCCGGGCACTGTCGCTGCTGGGCGGCAGCTTCCGCTTCGGCGTCTTCATCGGGCCCTTCGTCGCGGCCGCGCTGATCGGGCTGACCGGGTCGGAGCAGTCCACGATCTGGGCGCTGATCGCGTGCTGCGCGGCGATCGTTCCGCTCGTGCTGTTCGGGCCCGACCCCGAGAAGTCCAGTCCGGTGCTGCTCAAGCCCACCGGTGCCGCCGTCGCCGAAGACACCGGCGAGGTCGTGACCGGGTCGATCCCGACCCGCGACCGGTACGGCGTGTTCGAGACGATCTCGTACTACCGCGGCGTGCTGATGCGCCTGGGCCTGTCGGCCGCCGCGCTGTCGGCGGTGCGCTCAGCCCGTCAGGTGATCGTGCCGCTGTGGGGCGTATCTCTCGGCCTCGACGCCAGCACGATCGCGATCGTGGTGGGCGTCTCGGGTGCCATCGACTTCGCGCTGTTCTATGCGAGCGGCCAGGTGATGGACCGCTTCGGGCGCATCTGGGCGGCGCTGCCCGCCATGCTGCTCATGGGCGCAGGCCTCATCGCCCTCTCCGTCACGCACGACCTCGATCGAGCGACGATGTGGTTCGTGCTGATGGCCGCCGTGCTCGGCCTCGGAAACGGCCTCTCCAGCGGCATCCTGCTCACCTACGGCGCCGACCTCGCCCCCGAGCGGGATCCGGCGACCTTCCTGGGCGCGTGGCGGACGCTGACGGATGCCGGCGGTGCGGCCGCCCCGGTCGTGGTCGCGTCGATCGTCGCGCTCGCCTCGCTCCCCCTCGCGACCGGCGTGATGGGCGGCGTGGCACTGCTGGGGGCGACGGGCTTCGCCGTGTGGACGCCGAAGTTCCTGCCGCGGCACGAGCGTTGACGGCACCGTCAGCGCAACGCGGTGCGACTGGTCGCGGTCGCCTCGAGCGGGACGCCGTCGGGCACGAAGGGCGAGAAGAGCGGCGGATGCCAGGCCGCGGCGACCGTGACGCGCGCGGACACCCCGTCGGGCGTTCCCGCCGAGACGAGCTCGGAGTCGCCGTCGACGGCGCTGATCACGGCCGCCGCCTGCTCGCGCACGCCGTCGTCGGTGAGCTGGGCCCGTACCCCGTCACCCTCGGCCCGCAGGGTGAACCCGTCTGATCCGGCGAGCGCCGCAGCGTCGGCGAGCGAGTCGAGGCGCTTCTGCGCGATGTACAGGTCGGTGGCGCACACGCACACGAAGATCACCGCGATGGCGAGCAGCACGTAGCCGAGCACCAGCGGCAGCACGCTGCCGTCGTCATCGGCGAGCGCGGCGCGAAGCCGGGTGCGCAGGCTCATCCGCTGCCCCACAGCCTCGAGATCTTCTGTGCCGCCTGCGCCTCGACGGGAATGGCGGCCAGCTCATCGAGTCCGAAGATCGGCGGCATGAGTGGCAGCGTCACCTCGGAGCGCACCGTGACGATCACCGTCGCCCCCGCACTCGGGCACGCGGCCGATGCCGGGCGGCAGGTGATCCCCACGTCGACCGCGCCCCCGTCCATCCCGTACTCGCGGATCACCCCCGCGAGCACGGCATCGCCTCGTTCGGCGGCGGCCTCGGCATCCGGCGCCTGACCGATCACCCGCGCGGTGTGGCGCGCGGCGGCCTCGGCGCCGAGCGTCTGCTCCTGCACGGCGCCCAGCACGAGCACCAGGTACACGAGTGGGACGAGCAGCAGCACTCCGGCGACGATGAACTCCAGCGCAGCGGAGCCGGACTCGTCGTCGAGCAGCGACTCAGTCGTCTCCGAACGATTCGACGGGCGCACGAGCCTCCACCTCCAATCCGAACGGGACCCCGAGCAGGCCGAGCACGGGCAGCGTGGTGCGCACCCGCACGAGCACACTGGGATGGCCCAGGCTCGTGTCCTCCCCGATCGCGACGTCGCCGGCGTACTCCGACCCGACGGCCCGGGTGATCACGGCCTCCGCGCGCGCGGCACCCTCGCCGAGCGTCGTGTCGGCGAGCGCCGCGTGATGTGCGCCTTCGACGGCCGCGTCGTGCACGACGTTACGCACGTACATCGCGAGCGCGATCTGCAGCACGGCGAGGGTGAGCGCCGTCAGCAGCGCACCGACGAGCACGAACTCGACGGGACTCGAACCCCGCTCATCGGCGAGCAGCGAGCGCGCACGCATCTCAAGCGCGATCAGATGCCCGAGACGCGCGAGATCGCCTGCTCGAACAGGTCGACCAGCGCGGGGCCGGCGACCGCCCAGATGACCACGACGAGCGCCGCGGTCATCAGCGTGACCAGCACCCAGCCCGGCACGTCGCCCCGGTCATCCTCCGCCAGATCGCGGCCGGCCGCGAACCAGTTCTGCAGTGTCTTCATGTCTCTTCCCTCCGGATCGTCGATCTCGTCTCAGCCGAGCCCCAGTCGCAGGATGAACAGGCCCGGATACACCGCGAAGAGCACGCTCAGCGGCAGGATCAGGAACACGAGCGGCAGCAGCATGAGGATCTCCTTCTGCCCTGCCTGCTCGATGAGCACGCGCTTCGCCTCGTCGCGCGCATCGGCGGCCTGCGAATGCAGCACCGCGGCGAGCGGGGCACCGTGCTCGAGCGCGGCGATGATCTGGTCGGTCGCGCGCGAGAGGCCGGGCAGCTGCAGCCGCGTGGCGGTCTCGCCGAGCGCATCGGCCAGCGGCGAGCCGGTGTGCACCGCGAGCACGGTCTGGCGAAGCTCTCCGGTCAACTCTCCCGTGCCGATCGCCGACACGCGGCGCAGCGCGTCGAGCAGCGACTCGCCCGCCGAGAGGCACAGCGCGAGGAACTCGAGCGTGGTGGGCAGCTCGTCGGCGAGACGGGTCCGACGGGCGCGCGCTCGCGCCGTGAGCTGCATGTCGTACGTGATCGCGGCGCCGGCCGCGGCGATGACGGGCAGCAGCGCGGCCGGCGGACTCATGCGGCCCGAGACCGCGATGATCACCACGGCTACCGCGCCGACCAGAAGACCTGCCACTCCCCACGCGAGCTGACGCCCGCGGAAGGTCGCCGGTGTCTGGGCGGCGCCGGCCTGCGCGAGCCGCAGGCGCAACGTGCCGCCGCCGCCGAGCATCCGGTCGAGCATCTCGCGCAGCCTGTCCCAGAGCCGTCGGCCGTGCACAGGCATGATGCTGACCGCCGGGAGGGCGCCCGACGGCAGAACCTCATCGTCGACCACATCGCGCACGTAGGGCGCGATCCGCCGATCCAGCGAGGGCGCACCCCAGCGTGGAAGGGCCGAGAGCACACCGAGCAGGCCGAGCGCGAGCGACCCGCCCAGCAGCACGGCGATCGCCGCATCGGTCACGACCGTCATCCGAACCACCGCTCCGGCTCGGGCAGACGACCGATGCGCAGCATGATGCGGAAGGCCACCACCGACACGACCGCGCCGACGAGGATCACGATCACTCCCTCGGGGCTGCCGTACGCATCGCGTCCCTCCGGGCGCATCGCGAGCAGGCCCAGGATCACCCACGGGGCGACCGCTCCGAGCACGGCGGCCCCACGGATCCACGACTGCCGCGCCTCGACCTCTCCGCGCAGCGCGGCGTCGGCGCGGACCGACGACGACAGCGCACGCAGCACACCGGTCAGCTCGGTTCCGCCGACCTGGCGGGCCATGCGCAGGGTCTCGACGATGCGGTCGGCGATCGGATCGGCAAGGGTCGCCTTCAGCCGGTCGAGGCTCGACTCGAAGCGTCCGGTCGACTGCAGGTCGCGGGCGAAGACGGCGAACGCCGCGCGCACAGCGGGCGGGGCCGATTCGGCGAGGCTCGCCACCGCGTCCGGCAGCGAGAGCCCGACGCGGATCGCCGCGACCAGCAGATCGCAGACGTCGGGCCACATCTGCCGGCGTGCTTTGCGCAGCCGCAGCCGGCGGCCGCGCAGGAACATCACCGGCGCCGCGGCGCCCGCGAGCGCGGCGAGCCCGGCCAGCACCGGGATGCCCGTGAGCAGCCACGCGAGAGCGGCCGAGACCGCGGCGATCGCGACCATGACCGCGGTGATCGTCCGCGTCGGCGTGCGCGCGTACCCCGCCTCGTCGAGGAGCCGCCTCAGGCGGCTGCTGCGCGGTTCGCGAGCGGGTCGGTCCAGCTGCGGCGGCCAGAGCCACGGCGATGCGCACAGGAGCATGCCCGCACCGAGCAGCGCGCCGACGAGCAGAGTCATGTCGTGCCCTCCGCCCGGTAGACCGACGTGCTGACGATCCTGCCGTCGACGACCTCGCCCGTCGGGGAGATCACCTCGACGACGCGACGCGACCCGTCGGCCTCGCGACGACAGTGCACGACGAACGAGATCGACGACGCCAGGGCGGGCGCGATGAAGGCGCGGTCGATGTTGCGCCCGGCGAGCAGCGGCAGCAGCGCGAGCTTCTCGAGGGCCTCGGCTGCGGAGTTCGCGTGCACCGTCCCCGCACCGGGCACACCGGTGTTCAGCGCGAGCACGAGATCGAGCGCCTCGGCATCGCGGACCTCGCCGACGACGAGGCGATCGGGTCGCATGCGCAGCGCTTCCTTCACGAGCCGCCGCAGGGTGATCTCGCCGGTGCCCTCCAGGCTGGCCTGACGTCCCTGCAGCGCCACGACGTCGGGGCCGTCGACGGCGAGCTCGAACGTCTCCTCGACCGTGATGATGCGCTGGTCGGCCGCGCAGGCGGCCAGCAGAGCACCGAGCAGCGTGGTCTTGCCCGCGTGCGTGGCACCCGAGACGATGATGCTGCGGCCGTCGCGCAGCCCGGCGAGCAGCAGGTCGGCGACCTGCTGCGGCACCGAGCCCTGCGCGATCAGCGCGTCGAGGGTGCGATGCCGGGTGAGGAACTTGCGGATGTTCACCGCCCACGATCCGCGCACCACATCGGCGATCGCGACGTGCAGCCGCGATCCGTCGGGCAGCGAGGCGTCGACGAACGGCTGGCTCACATCGACCCGCCGGCCCGTGGTCTGCAGCATCCGCTCGACGAGATCGCGGATCAGGGCATCCGTCAGCTGCAGGTCGACGCGATGGGTGGCCCCGCCCTTCGCGACGAAGACGCGGTCGGGGCCGTTCAGCCAGATCTCCTCGATCTCAGGGTCATCGAGAAGCGGCTGCAGGGCGCCGAAACCCGAAACGGATGCCAGCACGTCACGCACGAGAGCCGCTTCGTCATCGACCATCGTCTCCCCGCGCTGCAGGGCGAGGTCGTTGTGCCGCCGCACCTCGACCTGGGCGATGCGTCGCGCCTCGTCGGGCTGCGCCGCCGGGTCGGTGTTCTCCAGGCGCAGACGCCGACGCACTCTCTCGGCGACGGCGGCGGACGGATGACTCACGCCCGGCATCCTGACAGAGATCGCTCATCCGGCGCGGAAGTTATCCACAGCACCGGTTGCCGCTGCTGTCGGCAGATCTACGGAAAACCCGACCGACCCGATCGCTAGACTCGAGACCGCGCGGAAGTGGTGGAATCGGTAGACACGCAGGATTTAGGTTCCTGTGCCCCCGGGCGTGTGGGTTCAAGTCCCATCTTCCGCACAGCATCCCCCAAGCACTCCGCCGATATCGAACGACGGGAACACTCTTGCTCCACACCATGCTCCAGGCTCCGACGTCGCTGATCCCGTGGCTCGACCCCGCGAACATCATCGAGGGCGCCGGTGCCTGGGCGCTCGCGGTGGTCTGCTTCATCGTGTTCGCCGAGACCGGTCTGCTCGTGGGCTTCCTGCTGCCCGGTGACACGCTGCTCGTGATCTCGGGACTGCTCACGCACACCAGCGACATCTTCGGTGTGAACATCTGGGCGGTGTCGCTGCTGATCGCCCTCGCCGCGTTCGTCGGCGGTGAGGTCGGCTACCTGATCGGCCACAAGGGCGGTCCCGCCGTGTTCGAGCGCAAGGAATCCGGTCTGTTCAGCGTGAAGAACGTCGAGCGCACCAACGCGTTCTTCGAGCGCTTCGGCGGCCTCACCATCGTGCTCGCCCGGTTCGTGCCGATCGTGCGCACCTTCGCCCCGGTCGCCGCCGGCGTGGGTCACATGCCGTGGAAGCGGTACTCGCTGTTCAACCTGATCGGCGCGCTGCTGTGGGGGTTCGGCCTGACGATGTTCGGCTACGTGATCGCCTACATCCCGTGGATCCGCGACCTCGTCGTGGACTACATCGACGTCATCCTGCTGCTCGCCGTCGGCGGCACCGCGATCGTGACCCTCTGGCACTACCTCGTCGAGCGGCACAAGGCCAAGAAGGCCGCCGCTGCCGGCGAGGACGTCGACACCGACGCGGCCGAGGCGAACGCCCTTCGGCTCGATCCCGAGGTGTTCGACCGCGCACCCGACCTCGACGGCGACGGCACGCACTGACGCTCCGGTGGGCTCAGCCCGCCTTCTTCTTGGACGCAGCCCTCTTCGGCGCGGACTTCCTCGGCGCCGCGTTCTTCCGCGTCGGCGCCGGCTTGTCGTCGGCGTCGACAACGTCGCCATCCTTCGCCGCCGTCTTGCCGCCCTTCCTGGCCGCCTTGGTGCGCTCGACGCTCGCGCGCAGCGCCTCCATGAGGTCGATGACCTCGCCGCCCTTCTCGGGCTTGCCCTCGTCGCCGAAG
The DNA here is from genome assembly GCF_053619695.1 of Microbacterium sp. NPDC055521. Taxonomy (NCBI): domain Bacteria; kingdom Bacillati; phylum Actinomycetota; class Actinomycetes; order Micrococcales; family Microbacteriaceae; genus Microbacterium; species Microbacterium sp. NPDC055521. Next base: position 54,973 of record NZ_JBSHJX010000012.1, read on the forward strand.
GTCTCCGTGACATCGAACCCCTCGCCCGCCTCGATCTTCGCCTCGATGAGGGTACGCAGCTCTTTCTGGTACTCGTCGACGTACTCTTCGGGGTCGAAGTCGCTCGAGTAGCTCTCGACGAGCGCGGCTGACATCTCGAGCTCCTTCTTGCTGATCCTCACGTCCTCATCGAGGGCGGGGAACGCGGCTTCGCGCACCTCGTCCGACCACAGCAGCGTCTGCAGCACGAGCACGTCGCCGCGCACACGCAGAGCCGCGAGCCGCGTCTTCTGCCGCAGGGTGAAGCGCACGATCGCGGTGCGGTCGGTCTGCTCGAGGGTCTTGCGCAGCAGCACGTACGCCTTCGGCGACTTCGAGTCGGGCTCCAGGTAGTACGCCTTGTCGAGGGTCAGCAGGTCGACCTGCTCGCTGGGCACGAATTCGACGACGTCGATCTCGCGGCTCCTCTCGGCCGGGAGGGAGGCCAGGTCGTCTTTGGTGAGCACGATCGTCTGCCCGTCATCGACGTAGGCGCGGTCGATGTCGGCATACTCGACCGGCTGACCGTCGATCTCGCAGACCCGTTGGTAGCGGATGCGTCCGCCGTCCACGTGATGCACCTGATGCAGCGGCACGTCGTGGTCCTCGGTCGCGGAGTACACCTTCACCGGGACGTTCACGAGACCGAACGTCAGGGCGCCCTTCCAGATGCTTCTCATGCCCCCAGTGAACACCAGGCCGTGCTCCTGCGGCGAGGGGCTTGCGGATGCCCAGTAACCTGACCCCATGGCATCCGGGGAGCAGGTCGTTCAGATCGACGGCCGTCGCCTGCGCATCACCAACCTCGACAAGGTCATCTACCCCGAGACGGGCACGACCAAGGGCGAGGTGATCGCGTACTACTCGCAGATCGCACCGCTCATGCTGCCGCACATGCGCGGCCGCCCCGTCACGCGCAAGCGGTGGGTCGACGGCGTCGGCACGGCCGACGCGCCCGGCGAGAGCTTCTTCACCAAGCAGCTCGAGCGCGGCGCCCCCGACTGGATCAGGCGGATGCCGATCGAGCACTCGGACGGGCCCAAGGAGTACCCGCTCGCCGACGATGTCGCCGCGCTGGTGTGGTTCGCGCAGATCGCCGCTCTCGAGCTGCACGTCCCCCAGTGGCGGTTCACGCACTCCGGGGGGCGCGGGATGCCGGACCGGCTCGTACTCGACCTCGACCCGGGCCCCGGTGTCGGGCTCGCCCAGTGCGCCGAGATCGCGCGGATCGCCCGCGGCATCCTGGGCGGGATGGGCTTGGAGCCGATGCCGGTCACGAGCGGCAGCAAGGGCATCCACCTCTACGCCCGCCTGCCGACCACCGACGACGGCACCGGGCTGCAGTCCAGCGACGACGTCTCGGCGGTGGCCAAGGAACTCGCGCGGCTGATCGAGGCCGACCATCCCGACCTCGCCACCCACGTCATGGCGAAGTCGCAACGCGGCGGCAAGGTGTTCATCGACTGGAGTCAGAACAGCGCCTCGAAGACGACCGTCGCGCCGTACTCGCTGCGCGGTCGCGCGCGCCCCTGGGTGGCGACTCCGCGCACCTGGGACGAGCTCGACGACCCGGATCTGCAGCACCTCGAACTGCATGAGGTCCTCGAGCGGATGGAGGCGGGCATCGATCCGCTCGCAGCCCTCGCGCCGGCCAGCACGGCGCTCACCTCGTACCTCGCGAAGCGCGATGCGAACAAGACGCCGGAGCCCATGCCACGGACGGCATATGCGAGCTCGGCCGACGCGCCGCGGTTCGTGATCCAGGAGCATCATGCCAGCCGGCTGCACTACGACCTTCGGATCGAGCGCGACGGCGTGCTCATCAGCTGGGCCGTGCCGAAGGGCGTGCCCGAGACCGCCGATCGCAACCACCTCGCCGTGATGACCGAGCCCCACCCGCTCGAGTACCTCACCTTCGAGGGCGAGATCCCGACCGGCGAGTACGGCGCCGGCTCCATGACGGTGTGGGACACCGGCACGGTCTCCCTGGAGAAGTGGCGCGACGACGAGGTGATCGGCACCTTCACCGGTCAGCCCGGCGGCCGGCTCGGTTCGGCACGGCTCGCGCTGATCCGCACCAACGGCGAGGGCGAGAAGTCGCAGTGGCTCCTGCACCGCATGAAGGATGCGGACTCGCATCCTGACTCCGGTCACCGCTCCGCTCGTGGGGCAGAGAAGCCATCTCGCCCTGAGAACCCGTCTCGCCCCGAGAACCCATCTCGCTCTGCGCAGGCATCTCACTCCGCGCAGAACGAGAGCGCCGAAGCCGCCCCGCTCCCGTCGTTCATTCCGCCGATGCTCTCCGAATCCGGCACGCCGGGCCTCGCCCGTTCGCTCAGCAGCCCGTCGTGGGCCGAGATCAAGTGGGACGGCATCCGCGCCGTCGGCACCTGGCAGCGCGGCGAAGACGGCACGGGCCGGTTCAGCCTGCGCGCGCGCAGCGGCACCGACATCACCGCACGCTATCCCGAGCTCACGGCCGACGGCGCCCCGCACCTGCCGGCCGCTGAGGCGGTGGTCGACGGCGAGATCGTCGCCTTCGACGGCGACGGCCGTCCGAGCTTCGCGCGCCTGCAGAACCGGATGCATCTCACCAAGGGCCGCGAGATCGAGCGGGAGGTCGTGCGAACGCCGATCGTCTACATGCTCTTCGATCTGCTGCGCCTCGACGGACACGACCTCACCGGCATGCCGCTTCGTCAACGGCGCGAGCTGCTCGAGCATCTCGCCGCCGACCTCGACGCACCGGTGCAGGTGCCGCCCGTCTTCGACGACCTCGAGGCGGCGCTCGATGCCAGCCGGGAGTTCGGCCTGGAGGGCGTCGTCGCCAAAGACCCGGAATCCCGGTACCGACCGGGGCGGCGGTCGGGATCCTGGCTGAAGCTCAAGCAGACGCACGCACAGGAGGTCGTGATCGTGGGCATCCGCCCCGGCCAGGGAAACCGCCGCAGCGGCATCGGCTCGCTGCTGCTCGCCGTCCCCTCACCGGAGTCGGAAGGCGGACTGCGCTACGTCGGCCGGGTGGGCACCGGATTCACCGACCGGATGCTGCGCGACCTGGCCGCGCAGCTCGAGCCGCTGCGCGTGAAGAAGGCCGCGCTGCAGGTTCCCTCCCCCGATGTCTCCGACGCGCTGTGGGTGCGGCCCGAGCTGGTCGGTGAGGTCGAGTTCGCGAACTGGTCGCCGGGTGGCATCCTGCGTCACTCCCGCTGGCGAGGGCTGCGACCGGACAAGTCCGCGGATGAGGTGCGTGTGGAGGGCTGACCGCGCTCAGGCGTGCGCGGCCTCGCACTCATCGTGATCGGCGGGTTCGAGCTGGAAGGTGGAGTGCTCGACGTCGAAGTGGTGTGCGAGGCAGCCCTGCAGATCCTGCAGCAGACGCGACGCCCCGCCGGACGCGAGCACGGCCGGATCCACTTTCACGTGCGCGGTGAACACGGGGGCTCCGCGGGTCAGCTGCCACACGTGCACGTCGTGCACGTCGACGACGCCCGAGTACACCATGAGATGTTCGCGGATCTCGCTGACCGCCATGCCCTGCGGCGCCGACTCGGCGAGCACCGAGAACACCTCGCGCAGCAGAGAGATCGCGCGCGGCAGGATGAGCACCGCGATCAGCAGCGACGCGATCGCGTCGGCGGGCATCCACCCGGTGGTCACGATCACGATGGCGGCGACGATCACCATCGCCGAACCGATCAGGTCGCCCATCACCTCGAGGTACGCACCGCGCACGTTGATGCTCGTCTTCTGCGCGCGGCTGAGCACCCACAGCGCGATGGCGTTGGCGACCATGCCGATGACCGCGACGGTGAGCATGAGCGGGCCCGCCACCTCTGTCTCGCCCGGCTCGAGCAGCCGCTGGATGCCCTGCACGGCGACCACGACCATCAGGATGATGAGGATGATGGCGTTGATCAGCGCACCGAACACCTCCGCGCGCTGGTAGCCGAACGTGCGCCGGTCATCGGCGGGCCGGGCCGCGACCGCGGTCGCGATCAGGGCGATCACGAGGGCCGACGAGTCGGTGAACATGTGCGCGGCGTCGGCGAGCAGCGCCAGCGAGCCCGACAGGATCGCGCCGATCACCTGCACCACCATGACGGTGGCGGTGAGCGTCAGCGAGATCGCCAGCAGGCGCCGGTGGCCGGCGTCGCGGATTCCCCCTGCAGCGGGTGCGTGGTCGTGCATGCTTCCAGGCTAGGCCGGGTCGTCACCACCCGAGGCGTGTTCCCGCTAGTCGGGAACGGTAACGCTTCTCAATTGCCGGAGACCGCGGCTCTACAGCGCGGCGAGCAGCGGGATCAGGGCCTGGAAGGCGCGGGCCCGGTGCGACTGCGCCTGTTTCTCGGCATCGGTGAACTCGCCGACCGAGCGCTCAGCCGCCGGGTCCTGCCCATCGGGGATGAAGATCGGGTCGTAGCCGAATCCGCCGTTTCCGGATGCCCGATGCGCCAGGCGCCCCGGCCAGATCCCCTCGACGGTGCGCTCGCCGTCGGCGGTGACCAGCGCGATGGTGGAGTGGAACTGCGCGCTGCGGTGCGGGTCGGCGACGTCGCGAAGCTGATCGAGCAGCAACTCGAGGTTCGCCGTGGCATCCTTCTTCTGCCCCGCCCAGTAGGCCGAGAACACGCCGGGAGATCCGCCGAGCACGTCGACGCAGATGCCGGAGTCGTCGGCGAGAGCCGGCAGCCCGGTGTGCGCGAACGCCGCGCGCGCTTTGATCAGCGCGTTCTCCGCGAAGGTCACGCCGTCCTCGACCGGCTCGGGCCCGTCGTAGCCGATCACCTCGAGCTCGGGACGGGTGCTGGCTGTGATCTGCTGGAACTCCGCGACCTTGTGCGCGTTGTGCGTGGCGAGGACGACCCTCACTGCGGGGTCCCTGCGCCGTCCGGGGTCCCTGAGCCGTCCTGGCCCCCTGAGCTCCTCTGGGCCCCTGAGCCTGCCGAGGGGCCCTCGCCCAGCGCCGCGAGCTGGTGCTGCTGCAGCGCCGCGCAGCCCGAGACGCCGAGGTCGAGCAGCGCGTCGAGCTCGCGCTTGTCGAAGGGCGCGCCCTCGGCGGTGCCCTGCACCTCGACGAACAGCCCACGGCCGGTGACGACGATGTTCATGTCGGTCTCGGCACGCACGTCCTCGACGTAGGCGAGGTCGAGCATCGGCTCGCCGTCGATGATGCCCACCGACACGGCTGCGACGGTGTCGAGCAGCGGCTTCGCGTTGCGGCCGATGAACCTCTTCTCGCGGCCCCACTCGATGGCGTCGGCGAGCGCGACGTACGCACCGGTGATCGCCGCGGTGCGGGTGCCGCCGTCGGCCTGCAGCACGTCGCAGTCGATGACGATCGTGTTCTCGCCCAGCGCCTTCGTGTCGACCACGGCGCGCAGTGCGCGCCCGATGAGCCGCGAGATCTCGTGGGTGCGGCCGCCGATGCGGCCCTTCACGCTCTCGCGGTCGTTGCGTGAGTTGGTGGCGCGGGGCAGCATCGCGTACTCGGCGGTCACCCATCCCTTGCCCTTGCCGGTCAGCCAGCGCGGCACGCCGTTGGTGAACGATGCGGTGCACAGCACCTTGGTGCCGCCGAAGCTGATCAGCGCCGAGCCCTCGGCGTGGGCCGACCAGCCGCGTTCGATCGTGATCTCGCGGAGCTGGTCGGTGCTGCGCCCGTCGGCGCGGACGATGTCGGTCATGGTGTCCTCTCGGAGCGGTACGGCTCAGTGATGCGGGCGGAGCTGTTCAGGAGTGAACGGTTCAGGGTGGTCGGGGCGACCGGTTCAGGGGCGGCCGACGCCGTCGCGACCGACCTCTTCGGCCTCGACGTCGAGCAGGTAGGGCAGGTCGATCACACCGGTCTGCACGAGCTGCACGTCGCGCACCTCGTGACCCATCAGGCGGTTCGCGAGGGCCGTGAAATCCTCCGCCGAGTCGCCGGTCGCCTCGTACACGTAGCTGGCGACGGCGCCCTGCGAGGCGAGCTGGCCGTGCCTCACGAGCTGACGGTAGACGTCGGCGGCGGTCTCGTCGTCGCTCGAGACGAGCGAGACGCCCTGGCCCATCACATAGCTGATCGCACCGCGCAGGAACGGGTAGTGCGTGCATCCGAGCACGAGGGTGTCGACCTGGGCATCCCGCAGCGGCGCGAGGTACTCCTCCGCCACGGCCAGCACCTCGGGTGAGCCGGTGATGCCCGCCTCGACGAACTCGACGAACCGCGGGCAGGCGGCGGTGAACACCTCGAGCCGCTCGTTCACCTCGAGCATGTCCTGGTACGCGCGCGACGCGATCGTGCCGACCGTGCCGATCACTCCGACGCGTCCGTTGCGCGTCGTCGAGACGGCGCGGCGCACGGCCGGGCCGATGACCTCGACGACGGGTACGTCGTATCGTTCGCGGGCGTCGCGCAGCACGGCGGCGGATGCCGTGTTACACGCGATCACGAGCATCTTCACGCCCTGCTCGACGAGCGTGTCGAGCACTTCGATGCTGTACCGCCTGACGTCTGCGATCGGCTTCGGCCCGTACGGCGAGTGCGCTGTGTCGCCGATGTACACGAGCGATTCCTGCGGCAGCTGCGCGCGGATCGCCCTGGCCACCGTGAGTCCCCCGACGCCGGAGTCGAAGATGCCGATGGGCGCGTCGTTCATGGTGCCCAAGCCTACTCGGCGCGACTCAGCGTCTCAGCATGGCGCGGCGGGCGGCTCGGGCGGCGAGCAGGCTCGCGGCCGGCGAGGAGATCAGAGCCCCTCCCCACTCGGCGGGCAGGCCGACGTTGACTGCGACGACGCCCGGTGCGGCAGAGCGGATGCCGTCGAGCGCCGCTCGCTGCGGGGAGCCGGGCTCGATGCTGTCGACGAGCACGACGCTCTGTCCGTCGCTCGCCCGGCGAGCGGCGTCGGCGACCTGCTCTCGGCCGGCGGAGGCCGCATCGAGGCGCACCGTCTCGCCGCCCGCGGCGAGCGCGAGGGCGACGTGCGACGCGGCGCTGTCGACCGCCAGGCTCGATGCTCGGCGCAGGTCGATCACGGTCGTGGGCACGTCGGTGAAGACGGGGAGCTCACCCTGCACGCGGACGGCGCGATCGGCGATGCCGTCAGCATCGAACGGCACCGCGCGTGCTGCCGAGCGCTGCCGCACGGCATCCGCCATCAGCGCCACGCGACGCGCGGCGTCCTCCACACGCTCGCGCGGAAGCTCGCCGCTTCGGATCGCCGCGACGATCGCGTCACGCGCCTCCCGGTAGTCGCGCTCGTCCTGGTCGGGCAGCATCGCGGCGCCGGGGTTGGTCGGATTGCCGATGCACAGCAGATCGGCCCCCGCGGCGAGCGCCCGCACGGCTCCCCCGCCGATGCCGACCCGCTCGCGGATCGCAGCCATGTCGAGGGCGTCGGTGATGATCACGCCGTCGAACCCGTCGCGACGCAGCCGGCCGAGCACCCCGGAATTGAGCGTGGCGGGCTGCTCGCCCCACTGCGGGGCGCTGATGTGCGCGGTCATGATCGAGCGCACCCCGGCTCGGATCGCCGCGGTGAACGGAGGGAGGTGCCGCTCGTCGATCTCGCGCTGCGAGAGGGTCAGCATCGGAAGGCCGTGGTGCGAGTCGGTGTGCGTGTCGCCGTGCCCCGGATAGTGCTTGGCGCACGCGGCGACACCCGCCCGCTGGATGCCGCGCACCGCGGCGGCCGTGTGCCGGGAGACGAGGTCGGTGCTCCCGCCGAAGGAACGCACGCCGATCACGGGGTTGCGCGGGTCGGTGTTCACATCCGCGACCGGACCGATGGCCACGTCGCATCCGACAGCGTCGACACGTCGACCGATCTCGTATCCGGTCGCCTCGGTGGCATCCACGTCGTCCACGGCCCCCAGCTGCGCCGCCCCCGGGACGCTCGATCCGGTCTCGGTCTCGAGGCGGGTGACGCTGCCGCCCTCCTCGTCGATGCCGATCAGCGCATGCGGCGCGCGGCGATGGATGTCGGCGCTCAGCGCGGCTGTGTCGCCGACGAGGTTCTGCGCGAAGTAGACCACTCCGGCCAGTCCCTCGTCGAGAGCCGTGCCGAGCCAGGCCGGCACCTGGGATCCGAGGAAGCCGGGCCACAGCACCCCGTTCACGAGGCGGTTCAGCTCGTCGCGCATGCCGGAGTCCTCCGTGGTCGGTCGGGGGCGGATCGGGTCCGCTGATCAGTATCCCGGATCCGGCGCCTGGATACACTGGCCGGATGAGCTCTGCGTTCCTCACCGACCGCTACGAACTGACCATGCTCGCGGCGTCGCTGCGGGACGGCACCGCATCACGGCCGAGCGTGTTCGAACTGTTCTCGCGCCGCCTCTCCGGCGGTCGCCGCTTCGGTGTCGTGGCCGGCACCGGGCGCCTGCTGACGCTGCTGCGCGATTTCCGCTTCGGCGACGACGAGCTGCGGTACCTGCGCGACAACGAAGTGGTGGATGCCGAGGCCATGGCATACCTCGAGAACTACCGCTTCACGGGCACGATCCGCGGCTACCGCGAGGGCGAGCTGTACTTCCCCGGCTCCCCCATCCTCACCGTCGAGGGCACGTTCGCCGACGCGGTCGTGCTCGAGACGCTCGCGCTGAGCGTGCTGAACCATGACTCCGCGGTCGCCACGGCGGCCTCGCGCATGAGCATCGCCGCCGGCGAGCGTCCGATCGCCGAGATGGGCTCGCGCCGCGCCGCCGAGCAGTCGGCGGTCGCGGCAGCCCGTGCCGCGTACATCGCAGGTTTCGCGTCGACGAGCAACCTGGAGGCCGGGCGGCAGTGGGGCATCCCGACGATGGGCACCGCGGCGCACTCCTGGACCCTGCTGCACGACTCGGAGGAGGACGCGTTCCGCTCGCAGATCGCCAGCCTGGGTACCGGCACCACGCTTCTCGTCGACACCTACGACATCCGGAAGGGCGTCGAGACGGCGATCCGCGTCGCGGGTACGGGCCTCGGCGGCGTGCGCCTCGACTCGGGCGACCTGCCGCTGGTCGCGGCGGCGGTGCGGCAGCAGCTCGATGAGCTCGGCGCGACCGAGACGAGGATCACCGTGACGAGCGACCTCGACGAATACGCGATCGCCGCTCTCGCGGCATCCCCCGTCGACTTCTACGGGGTCGGCACGTCCGTGGTCACCGGCTCGGGATATCCGACGGCGAGCATGGTCTACAAGCTCGTCGCCCGGCAGGACTCGTCAGGCGGCTGGGTCGCGGTGGCCAAGGCGTCCACCGACAAGGGCTCCAAGGGCGGACGCAAAGCCGCGTTCCGCGCCCTCTCCGACGGCGTCGCGGTCGCCGAGACCGTGTCGGTCGCCGACGGATTCGAGCAGGTCGACACGCCCGCAGAGCACCCTGACGCCCGCGCGCTGCAGGTGGTTCTCGTCGACGCCGGCGAGATCGATACGGTGCACGAGGGCGTGGCGGGAACGGCATCCGCTCGGGAGCATCATCTGCGGGTGCGCGAGGAGCTGCCGGTGCGGGCGCTGGCGCTCAGCAAGTCGGATCCCGCGATCCCGACACTATTCGTCGATGCGCTGTAGCGGCCGTCCGGTTCTGAGCGAGGAGCGCAGCGACGAGTCGAAGAATGTCGATGCGTCCTGACGCGACGTCGCGTCAGGAGACCATGCTCTCGTAGATCTCCTTGCAGGTCGGGCAGATCGGGAACTTCTCCGGGTCGCGACCCGGAGTCCACTTCTTGCCGCAGAGCGCGCGAACCGGCTTGCCGGTGATCGCCGATTCGAGGATCTTGTCCTTCTTGACGTAGTGCGAGAAGCGCTCGTGGTCCCCCGGCTCGAGATGCTCTTCCTGCAGCAGCTCTTCGAGTTCGCGATCGAGCGTTGCCACGCCACCCTGATCGGGGCTGTCCAGCGGAGTACTCATGCCGAGATTCTATCCGCGTCTGCGGCGCCCGGGTCAGGTCGCCTCGACGAACTCCATCAGCCGCTCGCCGCTGCGTTCGAAGATCACGGCGCCGACCACCGCACCGCCGAAGAGCACGACGGTGCCGCTGATCAGCCCGACCCAGAACGTCGTCGGCGCGTGCTGATCGCCTTCGAGAATGGTCAGTGCGAACAGCCAGATCGTGGGTGCGCTCGCGAGCAGGGCGCCCACGAACGTCAGCGCGGCGCCGTACGAGCCGTGCGCCGCCGACCGCTGCGGCTGCTGGAACGGGCTGTCGCCGGGCCGTGAGACGGCGTACGGCCAGGTGACCGACGCGATGCTCGACATGCCCAGCGCGGTGAGCAGCAGCGCAGCCGTCACGCCGATCAGCGGCAGCATGAGATGCCAGTCCGCGATGACGGCGAGGGTGACGGAGATGCCGATCGCGAGCACGGGAAGCGCGACGAGCAGCACGGGCACGAGTCGACCGAGCCGATCGGGCAGTCCGCGCACGCCGCTGGCGATGTGCATCCACAGTGCCGTCGAATCGTAGGCCGCATCGTTGTGCGGCAGCCAGCCGAAGAACAGCGCCATGAGCGGAACGGGAACGAGCGCGGCGAGCCACAGCGGCACTCCGGCCACGAGCAGCGGGAACACGGTGAGCACGCCGGCGATCGGCACGACGATCATGTTCACGATGTAGCGCCGGTCTCGCAGCCAGTACACGAGACTGCGCGCGGCGATGGCGCCGAATGCGTTGGCGGGCAGCGATCCGAACCATCCCAGTCCCGACCGCTCGCGTGTCGCGTACGGACGCTCGGATGCGGTGAGGAGTCGCCTGACCAGCAGGTGCCACAGCAGCAGCATCCCCCCGATCGTCGCCGCGGCGACCAGCCCGCTCGCCCACGCCGCCCTGGACTCGCCCGAGGCGAGGTGAAAGAGGAACGCCTGCGGGGCCGCGAGCGGCGAGAACCCGACGATGGTGGTGGCGGTGTGCACGGCGGGGGGAACCTGCCCGTCCCATCGCAGGGAGGCGAAGTACGCCGCGACGGGGAAGGCGATCACGATGACCGGCAGCGCGAACAGGACGGTCAGCTCGCGCGAGCGACGCTCGGGCAGCAGGATCGCGCTGATCGCCATTCCGACCCGCGCTGCGAGTGAGATCGCGAGCACACCGATGACGCCGAAGAGCACCGCGGCCGCCCACGGCACCCCGACCTGGACGACGACGATCACGACGCACACGGTGACGGCGATCAGGGCGAGACTGGGCACGCTGATCAGCGAGGCCAGCACCAGGGTCCAGCCGAGCCGGCGCTCGTCGAGGCCGAACGGCCAGAAGCGCCGTGGATCGAGCTGATCGGGGGTGCCCGTGAGCATGGGCCCGACGAAGAATGCCAGCATCAGCGCCGCAGCGCCGAGCACGATGACGGTCTGAGCGGTCGCCAGCGGCGCCGCCCTGAGGCCGAGGATGGCGTTGCAGACCACGATGGTCGCGGCGAGGGATGCCACGAGCGCGACCGCGGCGCGAACCCTGCGTTCTCCGCGCAGCGCACCGACGAGCAGCGCGAGCCTCAGTCGGAGAACGTGTGCAGCCACTCGAGCCCCTCCACTTCGCCGCCGGTGCCCGAGAGCTCGATGAACCGCTCGGTGAGCGTCCGCCCCGCGCGCACCTCGTCGATGGTGCCCTCGGCGAGCACCTCTCCCCCCACGATCACGGCCACGCGCGAGCACACCCGCTCGACCAGATCCATGCCGTGACTGGAGAGGATGACCGTTCCGCCGTGGGCGACGTACGACCGCAGGATGTCGAGGATCACACTCGACGAGACCGGATCGACGGCCTCGAACGGCTCGTCGAGCACGAGCACGCGCGGCGAGTGGATCAGGGCGCCGGCGAGCATCACCTTCTTGGTCATGCCGGCCGAGTAGTCCGACACGACGCGGCTCAGCGCCGCGTTGAGGTCGAACGCGCGGGCGAGGTCGGCGGTGCGCTTCTCGATGACGGCGCGATCGAGTCCGCGCAGCTGACCGTAGTAGTGCAGCAGCTGGCGTCCGGTGAGCCGGTCGAAGGTGCGCAGCCGGTCGGGCAGCACGCCCATGACGCGTTTCGCCTCGAGGGGCTTCTCGCGCTGATCGATTCCGCTGATGTGCACGGTGCCCGCGTCGGGCCGCAGCAGGCCCGCGATGATCGACAGCGTCGTGGTCTTGCCCGCGCCGTTCGGGCCGACGAGACCGTAGAACGACCCGGCAGGAACGGTCAGGTCGACATCGTCGACGGCGTTGTTGTCGCCGAAGCGCTTCACCAGACCGCGGATGCGGATCGCGTCGCGGGCCGGCGCGTCCGAAGCGGGGCCCTCGGGCGAGGTCACCTCGTCCGGTGCCGGAGCATCCGTCACCGGAGCATCCGTCACCGGAGCATCGGTCGGGGACGTGGCAGGCGCTGACGCGCCTGGTTCGACGACGACAGCAGAACCCGTGTCTCCGCTGCGCGGGGGCCGCGCTTCGGCCAGATCTGCGCTGTTCGACGCGGCGACCATCCGGCGCACCGGTTCGGAGTCGAGTGCGAGGACCGCGTCCGTCGTGATCTCGGGTGTCAGCGGGATGATCCCTGCGACCTCGTCCCCTGCCGCGGGCGCCAGCACGGATGCCGTCTTCGATGCGGTCTTCGTCACCGGGGTCTTCACGGCGGACGTAGACGCGTCGGCCGGGGAGGGCTCCGACGGCGGGGCTTTCGTGCTGGACGTCCTGGCCGTCTTCGTCGATGGGGTCTTCGCTGCAGTGGTCTTCGCGCCGGTGGTCTTCGCCGCAGCAGCGATCGGGTCAGCAGCCTTCGTCGCGATGGTCTTTGCAGCGGTGGACTTCTTCGCGGCAGTGGTCTTCGCGGCAGTCGTCTTCGCCGCAGTGGTCTTCGCGGCACTGGTCTTCGCAGCACTGGTTTTCGCGGCAGTCGTCTTCGCGGCAGTGGTGTTCGCGGCAGTCGTCTTCGCGGCGGCCTTCTTCGTGCCTGCAGACGTCGCTGACGCCTTCGCTGCGGTGGCCTTCGGTTCAGCAGCAGCCTTCGCAGCGGTGGACTCCGCCGCAGCAGCCTTGGTCGCGGTGGTCTCTGCCGGAGCAGTCTTCTTCGCCGGAGCAGTCTTCTTCGCAGGAATCGTGGTGCTCTCCTCGAGCGTCACGCCCTGCTCCTCGACGGGGGAATCGGCTGCCGACGCCTTCTTGGCTGCGGCCGACGCCTTCTTGGCGGTCTCAGCTCGCTTCGCCGCTGTGGTCTTGGCCGCTGTGGTCCGAGCGGCGGTCGTGCGATTGGCCGTCTTCGTCGCAGCGCCCGTGGCGGATGCCTTCTTCACAGCCGCCGCGCGGCCGGCATCCGCCTCTGCCGCCTTCTTCGCCGCCGCTGACTTCGAGGCCGCCGACGTCGCCGCCGCCTTCTTCACTGCCGCCGTCTTGGCAGCACCGGCGCTCGAGCCTGCGCCGCCGGCTGTCTTCCGCGGAGACCGTGCAGGCTTCTTCTCGGCCGACGGCGTGGGCGCAGGGTCGCTCGACTTCGGCTGGGACGACGGTTCGGACGTGGCCTCGCTCGGGCTCGCCGTGTCGTCGATACGGGCATCCTCAGGCTCAAGCGCAGCTGTCACCCGTCTACGGTACCAACCGCCGCTGACAGACCCTGGCGGGCGAAACCGGGCGACATCGCGAATGCAACCCCCTTGCCGGACGCTGGGAGAAACGTGTGCAATCGGTCACGAAAGGACAACGGGACCGCCTTCCCCCGTCGTCATGCAGCAGCTGTCGGTAACATTGCGGAGGCACGAAGAGGTGTCCCGTCGGTGAACCGACAGTGAACACAGTTCTTATTAGGAGAAATCGTGACTCTTCAGACCGTCATCCTCGCAGCCGGCATGGGCTCGCGCCTGGGCCGCGCCCTGCCGAAGCCGCTCACCGAGCTGAGCGACGGCCGCACGATCATGGGCCAGCAGCACGACAACATCCGCGCCGCCTTCGGCAAGAGCGCTCGCATCACCACCGTCGTCGGCTACCGCGCCGAGACGATCATCGAGGCCTTCCCCACCGCGAACTACGTGCACAACGAGCGCTACGACGTGACCAACACGTCGAAGAGCCTGCTGCGCGCATTGAGCGCCACCGGAAAGGGCGGCGTGCTCTGGATGAACGGCGATGTCGTGTTCGACCCGCGCATCCTCGGCCGTGCCATCGAGTTCATCGAGCGCGACCAGTCGTTCGTCACCGTCAACACCTCGAAGGTGAGCGACGAAGAGGTCAAGTACACCGTCACCGCTGAGGGCTACATCAACGAGCTGTCGAAGACGGTCAAGGGTGGCCTCGGCGAAGCGGTCGGCATCAACTACATCTCGTCGCGCGACAAGAAGGCGTTCATGCGTCAGCTGCAGCGCGTCGAGGACCAGGACTACTTCGAGCGCGGTCTCGAGCTCGCCATCGTCGAAGACGGTCTGCTGCTCGAGCCGATGGACGTCTCCGACCTGTACGCGGTCGAGATCGACTTCGCAGAGGACCTGGAGCGCGCGAACCTCTTCGTGTGACCCGTCCTGAGAAAGCCGTGAGCCCCGCCCTGTCAAGGGGGTCGGGGCTCACGGCTTTCTCGCGGCCGTGGTGCATAGGATCGCCCCATGCGTGAGAAGGTCCACAAGATCCACTCGCTCCCCGAGGACTCCCCCTGGGACAAGCCCGTCCCACCGGTCGGCTCGACAGAGCATCCACTCAGTGTGCGCAGCCTCGATCGGGTGATGGGCGTGCAGCGCCCGCTGGTCGTGGCGCACATCCGCAGCATCCGTCGCCGCCATCCCGACGCGACCCCCGAGCAGATCGTGCGCGCCCTCGAGGCGCGCTATCTCGCCGCCGTCACGGCCGGAGGGGCGGCGGTCGGCGCCACGGCGGTCGTCCCGGGCATCGGCACCGGCATCACGCTGGCACTGTCGGGCGTCGAGACGATCGGATTCATGGAGTCGACCGCGCTGTTCGCCCAGTCGGTCGCCGAGGTGCACGGCATCGCGGTCGACAATCCCGAGCGGGCGCGGGCGCTCGTGATGATGCTCATGCTCGGCAAGGAGGGCGTCGATCTCGTCTCGCAGCTCGCCCGACAGGCGGCGGGCACCGGCGGCACGCGCTCGTCGTACTGGGGCGAGATGGTGACGAAGTCGCTGCCGCGCGCGGCGATGGGCCCGATCGTCGATCGCCTGAAGTCGGCGTTCATCCGCCAGTTCGCCAAGCGCGGCGGGGCGTCCATCCTCGGCAAGGCGCTGCCGTTCGGCGTGGGGGCGGTCGTCGGCGGTGCCGGCAACCACCTGCTCGGACGGCGCGTGCTCACCACGTCGCGCCGTGCGTTCGGGGCTCCGCCCGCGACGCTGCCGGCAGAACTCGAGCCGTCGCCGGGAAGCGAGAAGCTCGAGATCCGGATGCTGAACGGCGCCCGGTTCATCCGATCGAAACTCCGCCGCGCGCCACAGGCGGTCGAGTCATCCTCTGAGACCTCCTCCACATCCAGGGAGTGACACGGAGTTCTCCACGGATCGGGAATCGTCGTCGGCTGCCGCCGGATGAGGTCTGAGCTCGCTCCTACCGTGACGGGATGCTGCATCCCCTCGATCCTGACGAGCCCACGCCACCCGTCGCATACTGCGTGCCGTGGGTGATCACCCGACGCGACTGCGCGCACCCTGTGGTGCTCAACGCCGGCCGTGATGCGGTCGACTTCGTGCGCGTCTTCCGCGACGACGTCGACCATCACCAGGTGGTCGACCTGTGGGGCCAGGTGCTGCCCGGCGAGACCGTCGAACTGTGCCTGTGCGCCTCAGACCCGGAAGAGGTGGTCGTGACGCTGGCGTGGTTCCGTCAGGCCGACGGGCTGGAGTACGTGTGGCGGTTCGTGGTGTGAGGGAGAGCAGCGCGCCATCAGCGCGACTCGGCGTCGCGGCTGCGCAGCTCGCGCCGGTAGTCGGCTTCTGAGTAGGGCTTGAGGTCGTCGGGCAGGTCCTTCGCGGTCAGACCCTTGACGAATGTCATCGGCGACACCTCCAGCGCCGTGGCCAGCTGGATCAGCACGAAGAGGGTCGGATTGCCGGTTCCGCTCTCGATGCGGGCGAGGTGCGAAACGTCCATGTCGGCACGGTTCGCCAGCTTCGCGCGACTCATCGTCTGCTTGTCGCGCAGTTCGCGAACACGAAGCCCCACCTTGAGGCTGGCCTGCGAACGAACGGCTTTCATCAATCCAGCATCCGGGCGAAGCGCTCTGTGTCTGTACGCCTGCATGCCATGGTTTTATGCCTGTGCTTTCATGCCATGGTTAAGCAGTGAGTAGCCTCGGAACCTTCGTGTGGTCGATTGCGGATCAGCTTCGGGGCCCGTTCAAGCCGCATCAGTACGGCGACGTCATCCTGCCGATGACGATCCTGCGCCGGCTCGACGGCATCCTGGAATCCCACCGTGATGCGATCGCCGAGGTGCTGGCGAGCACCGATAACGACGATCTGCGAGACATCCGCATCAAGCAGAAGACCGGTCTCGGCTTCTACAACGCCACCGATTGGACCTTCCCTCGCCTGCTCGGCGACCCGCAGGGGCTGCAGGCGAACCTGATCGACTACATTTCGGGCTTCTCGCGGAACATCGACGTGTTCGACCGGTTCAAGTTCGAAGACCAGATCGAGGCACTGGGCGAGAGCAACCGGCTGCTCATCGTGATGCAGCGCTTCGCCGACGTCGACCTCTCCCCCGCGGCCCTTCCCAACGCCGCGATGGGCGACCTCTTCGAAGAGCTGATCCGCAAGTTCGCCGAAGCGTCGAACGAGACGGCTGGTGAGCACTTCACCCCGCGCGATGCGATCCGCCTGATCGTCGAGCTGCTGTTCGCCGGCGATGACGCGGCGCTGGCAGAGCCCGGCATCGTCCGCTCGATCTACGACCCCACGGCCGGCACGGGCGGCATGCTTTCGGTCGCCGAGGAGCACCTGGTCGGCACGAGCGAGCACGCCGGACTGAACCCGGATGCGCGACTGCGCCTGTACGGGCAGGAGATCAACCCGCAGTCGTACGCGATCTGCAAGAGCGACATGATCGCGAAGGGGCAGGACGCCACGAACATCCGGCTCGGCAACACCCTCTCTGATGACCTGTTCGCCGGGCAGACGTTCGACTACTGCCTGTCGAACCCGCCGTACGGGGTCGACTGGAAGGCGTCGCAGGCCGCGGTGAAGGCGCATGTTCAGGATGCTGGAGAGCGCAGCCGCTTCCCCGGCGGGCTGCCGCCGATCAGCGACGGGCAGATGCTGTTCCTGCAGCACCTGGCCACGAAGATGCGGCCGGTGCATGAGGGCGGCGGTCGGGCGGGCATCGTGCTGAACGGGTCACCGCTGTTCACCGGTGCGGCGGAGTCGGGCCCGAGCCAGATCCGCCGGTGGCTGCTCGAGCACGACCTCGTGGATGCCATCGTCGCCCTGCCGACGAACATGTTCTACAACACGGGCATCGCGACCTACGTGTGGCTGCTCGACAACAACAAGCCGGCCGATCGCATCGGCACCGTGCAGCTGATCGACGGCACGAGCTTCTGGACGAAGCTGCGCAAGAACCTCGGACAGAAGAACCGCGAGGTCGGCAAGGACGACCGCGCCGAGATCGTGCGCTTGTACGACGAGCACGTCGAGCAGAAGCACTCGAAGATCTTCCCGACCTCCGCGTTCGGATACTGGACGATCACCGTCGAGCGTCCGCTGCGCGATCAGCAGGACGAGATCGTGCGCGATCGCAAAGGCAACCCGAAGCCGGATGCCAAGCTGCGCGACACCGAGAACGTGCCGTTCAGCTGGGGAGGCAACGAGGCGGGAGCGGATGCCCGCGACGAGGTCATCCAGGCCTACTTCGAAGCGGAGGTGCTGCCGCACGTGCCGGATGCCTGGGTCGATGCTGCCAAGACCAAGGTCGGCTATGAGATCCCGTTCACGCGGCACTTCTACGAATACGTGCCGCCGAGGCCGCTGGAGGAGATCGACGCCGAACTGAACCAGCTCGTCGGCGAGATCATGGAGCTCCTGAGGGAAGTGGAGCGGTGACGTGGCGCGAGTACCGAGTCAAAGACGCCGCTGGCATCACGAATGGTCATCCCTTTGACGCGACCCAATTCTCCGAACGGGGTGAGCTCGCTCTCGTTCGAATCCGAGACTTGGTCGCACCAGCCTTCACGACGTACGTGCCTCGCGACAGCGCGCCAGAAGGCGTGTTGCTGAACGACGGCGACATCGTCATCGGGATGGATGGAGACTTCAACGCCGTCTTGTGGCGCCGTGGCGAGGCTGCGCTGAATCAGCGTCTCTGCGCACTCCGGACGAACCCGAGTTTTGACCGGCGCTTCCTCGCGTACCTTTTGCCCGCGCCGCTCAAGGCCATCAACGACTTGACCTACTCGACGACGGTCAAACACCTGTCGTCCAAGCAGATCGCGGACATCCGCTTCTTGGCGCCAGACGCTGTTCAGCAGGGGCGTATCGCCGACTACCTCGACCGCGAGACCGCCCAGATCGACGCGCTCATCGCGAAGCAGGAGCGGCTCATCGCCACCCTCCGCGAGCGGCGGAACAACGCACTTGAGTCCTTACTCACGCAGTATGTCGCGCGCGGCACGCGCCTCAAGTGGTCACTTCACGAAATCGACGAACGAGCGAGGAACTCCGGTGGCCAGTGGCCGCTGTTGTCCGTTTCAATCACCTGGGGTGTCCGAGAACGCGTCTCAGCAAGAAGTCATGACACTGCGATCGACCTCAGCAACTACAAGCGCGTGCGCGCCGGTCAACTCGTGATCAACCGCATGCGCGCATTTCAGGGTGCGCTTGGCGTGGCGATGATCGACGGCGTGGTCAGCCCCGACTACGCCGTGCTCGCACCCGAGAGCACGGTCAACCCAGAATGGCTCGCGGCGACGATGAAGACGCCTGCGTTCGTCGGCGAGATGACCTCCCGTTTGAAGGGCATTGGCACAACAGAAGGCGGCAACGTCCGGACGCCGCGAATCAACGTCAGTGACCTGTTTGAGATTCGACTGGACATCCCGAGCAGACACATACAGGACGCGCAGGCCGCCGCAGTCACGAACCTGAACCGGAAGGTCGATGCCCTCGTCGCCAAGGCCGAGCGGTTTATCGAGCTGTCGAAGGAGCGGCGCGCGGCGTTGATCACCGCGGCCGTCACCGGGCAGTTGGAGATCCCCGGCTGAGGGGCACCCCGCTTCGACTCGCTCCGCTCGCTCAATGACCGGAAGAAGTAGGTCAGCGCATTTGGACTCGCTCCGCTCGCTCGATGACCGGAAGAAGCGGATCGGCGCATTTCGACTCGCTGCGCTCGCTCAATGACCGGGAAGTGTAGACCCTGCATTTCGAGTCGTTGCGTTCGCTCCGACCGGAGAGGGCGGAAGGGTCGTCGCGGAGCGAGCATCGGGAAGGAGCGCAGCGGAGGGCCCCGCTCTGCGAGTGAAGCGACGAGCCCGCCGCCCGGCGAACCGACCTATTGATTCGCGTTGCGCAACGCGCTACGATGCGAAAATGATCAAGTCCTTCCGACACAAGGGCTTGAGGGTGCTGTTCGAGACCGGAAAGACGACCGGCGTTCAACCGCAGCACGCGCGACGATTGCGGGCGCAGTTGACCGCGCTCCACACAGCCAGTTCAGTTGAAGACATGAATATCCCCGGGTATCGGCTGCATCCTTTACGTGGCCAGCAGAATGGACGCTGGTCCATCTGGGTCAACGGGAACTGGCGAATCACCTTCGAGTTCGACGATGGCAACGCCTACGTCCTGGATTACGAGGACTACCACTGATGAACGACGACCTCTCCCCCATGTACGACCCGCTGCACCCGGGCGAGTTCATCGCCGAGACCTATCTCGCAGAGTGGGGCATGAGTGCGCGAGAGCTGGCAGCGCAACTGCGTGTCGCACCGTCAACGCTCAGTCGCGTCCTCAACGGCACGGCCCGCGTCACGCCGGAGATGGCTCTGCGACTGGCAAAAGCACTCGGGCGTTCCGCCGAGAGCTGGCTCGCGATGCAGCAGGCCTATGACCTGTGGCACGTGCGCCAGACCCTCGACCTCGACGACGTGCACCGCATCGAACACCCGGCGGCGTGACGAGGTCACACGAGCCAGTCCTCTACCGGCCTGGAGCCGGCATCCGCACCCTCCAGCCAGGCGGCGAGCGCGGCGGTGATCGCCGCTGCCCGGTCGCAGGAACCGCGCGGAAAGCGGGGCGGGGACACCAGCAGCAGCAAAGCGAACGCCTCGCCCCGACCCAGGGCCGCGACCAGCAGCGGACGGAAGTCTTTGATGTTCTCCGTCACGACACGGCGCCCCTCGGCTGCCGCCGACGCGAACACGACAGCATCCGATGCAGCGCGCAGCGCATCGTCGGCGACCACCGAGACCACGTCGTGGCCGAGCTCGCGCAGCGTCACGGCGATCGCCTCGCCATACTGCTCGTCGAGCAGCAGTCGTTCCGTCACGAGACGAGGCGCTGCTGGGCTTCCCAGGACTTCAGCGCCTCGTCTGCCGCGCGGTCGTTCTCCGCGATCTCCGCATCGATCTCGTCGGCGTAGGTGCCGTAGTACGTCAGCGCCAGTCGCACGGTCACGGGCGACAGGCTGAGATCCAGCGCGACGGCGTCGATGGCAGCATCCCCCCGCTCGTCGGCATTGCGCAGCGCAGCGGCCACCTCCCACACATCCGGCCCGACCGCGAGCGCCGCGCGACGCCCCGACGGCCCATCGCGGAAGACGATCCCGGGGAAGTCCTGCATGCGCAGCGACTCTTCCACGTACCGCTGGATCAGGCTCGACGCGGAGGTGTCGAGCGCCGCCGCAGAGCGCCGCACGCGGTCGAGCAGAGCGTCGTCGAAACGGACCGACACAGGAGTGGAAGACACGCACTACATCGTAGTGCGCCAACGCGACAGCGACTAGGTGAACGCGAAATCGGGCAACGACAGGCGCGGGGTGCGCCAGCGCTGGAGGGGATCCCACCAGGCGGGTCCGCGGATCTCGGGGAGGCCGTCGTTCATCCGGATCTCCCATCCGGAGTAGTCCAGGGATCGGTGGTGCCACCAGCACAGGGGCACGCCGTTGTCGGTGCTGGTCGGCCCGCCCCGTGCGTGTTCGGTCACGTGATGGATCTCGCACCAGGATGCCGGCACGTGGCATCCGGGAATCAGGCATTCTTTGTCGCGCAGGGTGATGGCGCGGCGCTGGTAGACGGTGAAGACGCGGTCGGTGACCGTGATCCCGACGATCCGCCCGCTGTCGCTGAAGACCCGCTGGATCGCACCGGTGCAGCCGGTGTGGCGGGCGGCCGCTGCGCTCACCGGCGCTTCGACGCCGGGGATCATGGCCCACGAGTCGTCCGAGAGGTCGAGGTGCACGACGAGGGTCGGTGCCGCGCCGCCGAGCGAGGGCATGTCCTCATGCCGGGCCGCGATGCCCAGGGCCGCGGCGAGCGCGTCGTGCTGCTTCTGCCCGCGGGTGCGGTAGTCGAGCACGCTGCGCGGATCGCTGTTGAACTCGTCCTGGTCGGCGGTGTCGCTGTCGTCGTCGTCGGAGGACCGGAAGGCCACCCCCTCGGGAATCGGTGGGCCGTCGGCCTTCGGGTTCAGCTGGGCGTCCAGCAGCAGCTGCAGCTGCGCATACGTCTCGGGCAGCAGGTTTCCCCGCAGCGGGTACACACCGTCCTTCATCCGCCCGATCGACAGGTACCGCCGAGTCATTGCGCGGTGCTCGACCGGCTCGGCGCCGTCCGGATCGAGCTGCGCGGCGATCGCGTGCGCGACGATCTTCAGGTCGTCGGCCGTCGCCGGCGGCGCCGCATCGGCCACCGCATCCGGATCAGACGCGGCGGCATACCCGCGCGCGACTTCGGCCAGCATCGCATCGGCCTTCCACCGATCCGCGGTGCCGATCCGGTCGCCGGCCGCTTCGATCGGCGCGGTCGCCGCCAGCAGACCGCCGACGCCGACCGCACCGTCGAGCATGGCCTGCCGCAGCGCCGGCCAGCGCGCCGGCAGCGGCTCCCCCGACGTGAGGTCGAGCTCGCGGTGCACGACCCTGCCCGCCTTGACGAACTGCGCCGCGGCACGGGAGTCGACCCGCAGCGTGCGCTGCAGCAGCTCGTTCATGTTCCGGCAGCCGGCAACGTTCGGAAGATCCACCGGATCCGTCGTCGCAACCGTCTCGACGATGGTCGCCTCCACGCGCCGAAGAGCATCACCGGCAGCGTTCAGCACCCGCATCCGCTCCGCCTCGGTCAGCGTCGAAAGCGCGTCAGCACTCAGAAGCCGATCGAGGTCAGCGACGACCCGATCGAGGAGAGCTACGGTGCTGTTCATATCTCCATTCAACAGGGGGCCACCGACATTGAGACCGGTGGAATCCGGCCGATCAGAGAAACTTTCTGAAGAAGCCTGCGCACACCGGACCACAGGTCTCCGAGACCCCCGATTGCCGACGCCGAACGCTGCGCTTTCCACACTCATCGCTTATATGCACCATGCTTACACGCATGGGAATCCAGTACGAGCAGGCGTTCGAAGACGAGATCTGCGAGCACCTCGCGGCCAACGGCTGGATCCACGAGCCCGAGAACACGCACGGGTACGACAAGGTGCGTGCGCTGTTCCCCGACGACGTCTTCGCCTGGCTCCAGCAGACCCAGCCCGACGAGTGGGCGAAGATCGTCAAGCCGTCGGCGTCCGATGCCGAGCAGACCAAGGCGAAAGAGCAGCTGCTCGATCGCCTCGTGAAGGCGCTGGACGCACCGGCGGATGCCGGCGGCGGTACGCTCAACGTGCTGCGCCGCGGCGTCAAGAAGACCCCGGCGACCTTCAGGATGTGCGAGTTCATGCCGGCGACCACGCGCAATGCGAAGTCGCTGCAGGAGTACGACGCCGTGCGCCTGCGGGTCGCGCGCCAGGTGCACTACTCGACCAAGCACGCCGGTTCCCTCGACCTCGTGCTGTTCGTCAACGGCATCCCCGTCGCCACGCTCGAGTTGAAGACCGACAACACGCAGACCATCGACGACGCCATCACCCAGTACCGTCACGACCGCGACCCGAAGGGCGAGCCGCTGCTCGGCTTCGCCAACCGGGCGCTGGTTCATTTCGCGGTCTCGACCGACGAGGTCGCGATGACCACGCGTCTGGCCAGCAGATCCACCCGCTTCCTGCCGTTCAACCTCGGAGCCGATCAGGGCAGGGGCAATCCGGTCAACCCGCAGGGCGCCGCGTCATCGTACCTGTGGGAGCGCGTGCTGCAGCGCGACGCCTGGCTCAACATCATCGGCCGGCTGCTGCACATCGAGAAGTCGACCTCGACCGATCCCATCACGGGTGAGGTCACCATGCGCACGAATCTGCTCTTCCCGCGTTTCCACCAGTGGGAGCTCGTCACCGAGCTGCTCGCGACGGTGCGCGAGGAGGGCCCGGGCAACCGCTACCTGGTGCAGCACTCGGCGGGATCCGGCAAGACCAACTCCATCGCCTGGCTCGCGCACGGCCTGTCGAACCTGCACGATGAGGCGAACCGGAAGGTCTTCGACTCGGTCATCGTCATCACCGACCGCACGGTGCTCGATGACCAGCTGCAGAAGGCGATCAAGCAGATCGAGGGTGTCGACGGCACCGTCGCCACCATCAACCCGGACGAGGTGCGTAAGGCCGGCGAGGCGTCGAAGTCGGCACTGCTCGCACAGGCGCTGCTGTCAGGCAAGCACATCGTCATCGTCACCCTGCAGACGTTCCCGTTCGCGCTCAAGGCCATTCAGGAGAACGCCGGGCTCGCCGGTCGCAGCTTCGCGATCATCGCCGACGAGGCGCATTCGTCGCAGACCGGCGAAGCCTCGAAGAAGCTGCGTGAGGTGCTCACGTCCGACGAGCAGGCGGCGCTCGACGACGGCGGAGAAGTGGATGCCGAAGCACTTCTCGCCGCGCAGATGACCGCCCGCGCCGACTCCCCCAACCTCTCGTTCTTCGCGTTCACGGCGACGCCGAAGCCGAAGACCCTCGAGCTGTTCGGGAGACCGGATGCCGACGGCGTCCCGCAGCCGTTCCACGTGTACTCCATGCGGCAGGCGATCGAAGAGGGGTACATCCTCGACGTGCTGCGCAACTACACCACCTACTCGACGGCATTCCAGCTCGCCGAGCGGACCCGCCGCCACCTGCAGCTCGTCGACGAGGTCGACGAGGCCGAGGCCACCAAGGGACTCATGCGCTGGGTGTCGCTGCATCCGACGAACATCGCCCAGAAGGTGCAGATCATCGTCGAGCACTACCGGGCCAACGTGCGGCACCTGCTCGACGGACACGCGAAGGCCATGGTCGTCACCTCGTCGCGCGAGCACGCCATCCGCTACAAGCAGGCGATCGACGCGTACATCACCGAGAAGCGCTACCGGCTCGCGACACTCGTCGCCTTCTCGGGCACGATGACCGCGGATCAGGTGCCCGGCGTGGCCTTCGCCGGCGTCGAGCCGCCGTACTCCGAGGCGAATCTCAACTCGGAGCTGCGCGGCCGCGGCATCCCCACCGCCTTCGCGTCAGACGACTTCCAGATCCTCATCGTCGCGAACAAGTACCAGACCGGTTTCGATCAGCCGCTGCTGTGCGCGATGTACGTCGACAAGCGGCTCGACGGCGTCACGGCCGTGCAGACGCTGTCGCGGCTG
Organism: Microbacterium sp. NPDC055521; assembly: GCF_053619695.1. Taxonomy (NCBI): domain Bacteria; kingdom Bacillati; phylum Actinomycetota; class Actinomycetes; order Micrococcales; family Microbacteriaceae; genus Microbacterium; species Microbacterium sp. NPDC055521. The sequence continues at coordinate 79,592 of NZ_JBSHJX010000012.1, forward strand.
AACCGCACCTATCCGGCCGGAGGCAAGGACACCACGTACATCCTGGACTTCGTCAACGATCCGACCGAGATCCTCGAGACGTTCCGCCGGTACCACCGCACCGCCGAGCTCAGCGCGACCACCGACCCCGACACGGTGCACGACCTGCAGAACAAGCTCGACGCCGCGTCGATCTACACCGCCGCCGACATCGACGCGTTCGCCGCCGCGTACCTCGCCACCGCCACCCCGCCGAAGCACGGCGCGCACACGGCACCGCTGAAGGCCGCCGCCGACCGGTTCAACGCCCGGTACGCCGCGGCCGTGGCATCCGGATCCACAGCAGAGCAGGACGAGCTTGATCTGTTCCGCAAGGACGTCGGAACGTTCATCCGGCTGTACGACTTCCTCTCGCAGATCTTCGACTACGCCGACACGGGGCTCGAGAAGCGATCACTGTACCTGCGACTGCTGCTGCCCCGGCTCACCGGCCGCGTCACGACCGACCCCATCGACTTCTCGACGGTCGAGCTGACGCACATCAAGCAGACCCGCAGCGGCGACCACGCGCTCGATCTCGACGCGGGAACGGCCGAGGCCATGCAACCCGGCGGTGCCGGCGGCACGGGCGCCGCGCGCGACCCGAAGTTCGCGCGTCTCGCCGAGATCCTGGGGCGCATCAACGAGCTCTTCGCCGACGAGGACTTCAGCGAGTCCGGGGTGCAGAGCTGGGTCGAGGGTGTGGTCACGGTGCTCGTCGAGAACCCGCAGCTGCGCACGCAGGCCGCGGCCAACACCCGCAAGCAGTTCGTCGAGTCGCCCGATCTGAACGACGCGGTGACGGATGCTGTGCTGAGCAATCACGACACCAACAACCGCATCGTGGAGTACTACCTCGCGCGCCCCGAGAAGCGCGGACAGCTCGTGCAGCTGCTCGGCGCGCTGGTGCACGAGAACGTGCAGGCCGAGGAGAAGATGGCGTGATGGCTCCCGCCACCACCGTCATCTCGTCGTAGCGGAATCCGTCGGCGCCAGCACCCGCAGTCCGGCCCGCCGCGCAGCATCCGCCACCTCCACTCGTCCGTTCGCTCCCTCACCTGAAACGCATCCGCCAAAGGATCCGCTCGCCCGTTGTGCCGAGCATCCAACAGCGTGCACGGCCCCGGCGCTAGGGTGGAATCCGTGACGGACACGCCAGACCTCTCGACCACGGCCGCCAAGATCGCGGACCTCCGCTCGCGCTTCACCGACGCGGTTCTCGAGCCCGAGAAGATCGCCCAGCAGAAGCAGCACGCCAAGGGCAAGATGACCGCCCGCGAGCGCATCGAGCTGCTGGTCGACAACGGCAGCTTCGTCGAGTTCGACGAGTACGTGCGCCACCGCACCACCGCCTTCGGCATGGACCGCAATCGTCCGTACGGCGACTCCGTCGTCACCGGCGTCGCGACCATCCACGGCCGCACCGTCGCGGTGTACTCCCAGGACTTCACCACCTTCGGCGGCTCGCTCGGCGAGGTCGCCGGCGACAAGATCATCAAGATCATGCAGTTCGCGCTGCAGGGCGGCATGCCTATCATCGGCATCCTCGACTCGGGCGGCGCACGCATCCAGGAGGGCGTGCTCGCGCTCAGCAAGTACGGCGAGATCTTCCGCCACAACACCCGCTCGTCGGGCGTCATCCCGCAGATCTCGATCATCATGGGGCCGGCGGCCGGCGGCGCCGTGTATGGCCCCGCGCTCACCGACTTCGTCATCATGGTCGACAAGACCAGCCAGATGTTCGTCACCGGGCCCGACGTGATCAAGACGGTCACCGGCGAGGACGTCGGCATGGAAGAGCTCGGCGGCGCGCTCACCCACAACACCCGCTCGGGTGTGGCGCACTACCTCGCCGAGGACGAGGACGACGCGCTCGACTACGCGCGCACCCTGCTCAGTTACCTTCCCGACAACAACATGGCCGAGATCCCCGCCTACGACTCGCTCTTCGAGTGGGAGACGACGGATGCCGATCAGACACTGAACAGGATCATCCCCGACTCCCCCAACCAGCCGTACGACATCCACACCGTCATCGAGCATGTGGTGGATGCGGGCGAGTTCCTCGAGGTGCAGCCGCTGTTCGCACCGAACATCGTGATCGGCTTCGGCCGCGTCGAGGGACGCTCGGTGGGCATCATCGCCAACCAGCCGTCGCAGATGGCGGGCACGCTGAACATCGAGGCGGGCGAGAAGGCCAGCCGCTTCGTGCGCTTCTGCGACGCGTTCTCGATTCCGATCGTGACCCTGGTCGACGTGCCCGGCTACCTGCCCGGAACCGATCAGGAGTGGACGGGCGTCATCCGCCGCGGCGCGAAGCTCATCTACGCGTACGCCGAGGCGACCGTGCCGATGGTGACCGTGATCCTCCGCAAGGCCTACGGCGGTGCGTACATCGTGATGGGCTCCAAGCAACTCGGCGCCGACGTGAACCTCGCGTGGCCGACCGCCGAGATCGCCGTCATGGGCGGCCAGGGGGCCGTCAACATCCTCTACCGCGGCGAGATCAAGAAGGCCGAGGAGGCCGGAGAAGACGTCGCGGCCGTGCGCACGCGCCTGGCCAACGAGTACACCTACAGCGTGACCAGCCCGTTCCTCGCCGCCGAGCGCGGCGAGATCGACGGCGTCATCGAGCCGTCGGCCACTCGCGTCGCCATCGCGAAGGCGCTGCGCTCCCTGCGCGGCAAGCGCGCTGAGCTGCCGCCCAAGAAGCACGGGAACATCCCGCTGTGACCGAGCCCGACGAGACCCCGCGCATGCAGGTCGTGCGCGGCAACCCCACAGACGACGAGCTCGCCGCTCTCATGGCGGTCGTCGCCGAGGCCTATTCGCACGAGGCCGACGAGGCCGTCGCCGACGAGCCGCACCCCTCGGCGTGGCAGCGCACGCAGCGTGCCATCCGGCGTCCGCTGCGGCGCGACATCCCCTGGGGCAGGTTCTCGGGCTGAATCGGCGCCCCAGCCGACCGACACCTCCGCGTGCCGGAATCTTGTCCCCCGAAATACCTACAGACAGGCCGCTTGCTGCCCGAGACACTGATAGGGACGCTTCGCGTTAGGCGGCTGCTCTGTCCCCAGGGTAGACAGACGCAGTACCGCCCACCCGCGGACAGTTTTCGGGTAGCTGTTCCGCACCTGGCGAGGGGCCGGCACACCTGCCGCCCCTCGCCTTTCTCGTCCCGCTGCGCGGCAGCTCATTCCGCCACGCGGCGGATCTCGTGCCAGAGGTCGACGGCATCCTCATCCGTCGCGCCGCCGGCGGTGCGCCCGACCACGGTCACGGCGGTCGTCTCATCGCGCCCGGCGCGGATGATGAGACGATGCGAGTGCGCACGCTGCAGCACGCCGGCGAGCTCGGCCCGGATCTGCTCGATCCGCGCCTCGCCGATCCCGTCCAGACCGCCCTCGTCGAACACCGTCACGGTCGCGCCGCCCCGGCGAGCCTCCGTGATGGCATCCCGCACGGCGGCGTTCATCAGATTCCCTCCGCGCAGCTCGTCGCGCAGGGTGCCCTCGGCGAGCCGCGCCTGCAGGCGCTCGTCCTCGGTGAGCTGCCCTCTCGTCGCGACCGTGCGGCTCAGCACCGGGCCGGCGATGGCGAGCGCACGCTGCGCGCGCACGCGGCGCTCGCGCTGGCGCACGAGCTGTGTGGCGTGCCACGCCGACACCGCTCGCTGAACATCGGCGAGCCGCTCGGTGTCTCGCACCGCGCGGTCCCAGAAAAGCACCAGCAGCTGGGCGACGAGCACCCAGGTGACCGAGCCGACGAGCCCCAGCGTGAATGCCGTGCCGACGCCCATGAACACCGACGCCATCGTGATCAGCACACCGAGCATCACCCAGCCGAAGACGGGCCGCCTGCGCACGATGCACACGACGGCGAGCAGGCCGGTCGCGCCGATGTACCACGTCGCGAACGGCGCTCCGCGCACCGACGGCTGCAGCGCGAGGCTCACGAGCGCAGGCACCGCGGCGCTGGCCACCAGCGCCAGGACGGCCGCCGCCAGCGGCATTCGCACCTCCTGCTGCGCCAGCACCGCCGTCAGCGTCGCAGCGAGATACAGCGCGATGGCGCCGATGATGAGCAGCGGCGCATCGGGCTGCACGGTCCACGCGATCGCGCGCGCGGCGAAGTACAGCGCGAACCCGAGAGCCAGCGACGTGGTGATGCTGCGCACCGAGCGTCTCATGACGGCTCCCAGGTGAGCACGACCGTCGTGCCGTCGGCATCCGAGACGATCCTCGACGTGCCGGCCACCGCCGCCATCCGCGCGACGATGGATGCCCGGATGCCCAGCCGGTCCTCGCCGATCTCCTCCGGGTCGAACCCCGGTCCGGCGTCGAGCACCATGACCCGCAGCCGGTCGGCCGACGCCGACTCGGCGATGATGTGCAGCCCGTGGCCACCCGCGTGCGCGAGAGCGTTGCCGATCGCCTGACGCGCGGCGAGCACCATCGCGCGCGCGACCTTTCCGGGCACCTCGGCCGACACGGTGCCCCGTTCCTCGACCACCGCGTCGACCCCCTGCTCCGACAATGTGCGACGCAGCTCGGCGACGATCTGCTCCCGCGAGACCGGGGCGTCGCTGCCCTCCTGGGCGATCGAGGCCTCGGTGTTCGCCAGCCGGGTGAGCGCTTCTCGTGCCATCGCGACGGCCAACGCCCGCTCGCGCTCACCGACGGCGCGCTCCGCGGCGATCAGCGCGGCAAGCACGCTGTCGTGCATGAGGGCCGCCATCGCGACGCGCTCCTCCTCCGCTGCGGATGCGGCGGCGGCCGACGCGTAGCCCTCCACCGCCTGCGAACGCGCCTCGTCGACGCCGGCTGCGACCTGACGGAACATCCAGGCCAGTGCGATGATCACCATGCCGAGGATGATCGTGAACGTCACGTCGAAGGCGGTGGTGATCCACCAGCTCTGCTCGAAGTCGCCCTGCACCAGCCGCACCCACCCGTACAGGATCGGCAGCAGAAGGGCCCAGAACAGCTGGATGCGCGGGCGGAAGGCCAGCATCGCCGCGACGACGGCGACGTTGACGAGGAAGAAGATCCACGGCTGGCTCGACGGTTCGCGCACCGAGCGGTCGACGACGACCGGCCACAGCAGCAGAGCGAGCGCATAGGCGACGGTGAACGTGCCGGCAGCAGGCCTGACGCCCTTGCCGACCAGGCACGCGATGATCATCCACAGCAGCGGGCCGAAGACGAGCACCATCATTCCCAGCCGCGGTGCGTCGGGTGCCGACGTCCGGGTCAGAGCCTCCAGCATGGCCTGCGCGCCCAACGCGGCCGACCCGATCGCCGCGACCGTCGAGAGGATGCGCTCCATCCGCTGCCCGGTGAACCGCTCCAGTCCGATGCCGACCTCGCGCTGCGAGGGGATGCTGCTCCAGGCGGCCTTCAGACTGCGATCGTCAGCCGTCACTCGGCGCACCGTCCGATTCGACGATGCCGTCCTCCATGGCGCGACGCAGCAGGTCGACTTTCGTGGGCGCGGGGCGGCCGACCTCGACGTACTTCACCCGGATGCGCGTGATGTTCTCCTTGGCGGTCGAGTACGCGACGCCGAGACGCTCGGCGACGGCCTTCAGCGGCAGCCCGGCGGCGTACAGCCGCAGCACCTCGCGCTCCCTGGTCGACAGCTGCGCGTCGGCGAACTCGCGGTCGCCGTCGACGGCACTCGCCCACTCGACGTTGTTCAGCGCCTCGCCGCGCGCGACCGTGCGGATCGCGTCGAGCACGTCGCCGAGCGCCGACGACTTGCTGACCACTCCGGCGGCTCCCGCTGCGAGAGCCGCGCGAACCGAGGCGGGACGGTCGGCGACGCTGTGGATGACGACACTCGCACCGTCGGCGACCAGTGTCGCGACGTTCTCGGTCACGGTCGTGCCGTCGCCGAGGGTGAGATCCAGCACGACCACGTCGACGGGTGGCTCGGCCGACGTCGCCCGCCAGGTCAGGTACTCCTTGACCGTCGCTCCCGAGAACACGACGCGCTCGTCGCCCTCGCGCAGACATGCGGCCTCCAGGCCGAGGCGGACGGACTCGTGATCGTCGATCAGGGCCACGGTGCTCATCCGGCCAGCCTAGCGAGTGCACGGCCGTACGCCGTGCCCGAGCCGGTCAGCGGCTCAGCAGCGCGACGGACTCGACGTGGTGCGAGTGCGGGAAGAGGTCGAAGGCGCGCAGCGACGAGACGTCCCAGCCCAGCTCACGGAACGTGCCGAGATCGCGGGCGAGCGCGACCGGGTCGCAGGCGACGTACACGACGGCCTCGGGGTCGAGTGCGCTGACCGCCTCGACGACGCCGCGTCCCGCTCCCGCGCGCGGCGGGTCGAGCACGACGGCGCCCGCGCGGGCACCGTCCGGGATGCCCGTGAGGAAGCGATCGACGCGTGCGGTGACGGCGTGCACGTCGACGTCGGCGAGGTTCGCCGCGGCGTGCTCGGTCGCCCGGCGGTCCGACTCGACGGTGACGATGTCGTTCGCCCCGTGCTCGGCGAGCGTGGCCGCGAACAGCCCGACGCCTCCGTAGAGGTCGAAGTGCGTGGCATCCGGATCCACCCGCCCGGCGAGAGCCTGTCCGACGGCGTCGTGCAGCGCCTCCGCGGCGCGCGGGTGCACCTGCCAGAATCCTGCCGCGTCGAGCTGGAACCGGCGTCCGCCCACCTGCTCGAACACCACCTCGGAGCGCCCGCGACGTGCGCCGTCGGGTCGGGGGAGCACGTGCACGCGCCCGTCGCCCGCCTCCACCAGGTCGACCCGGCCCGGCTTCTGCGAGCGCAGCCCGAAGGCCGCCGCCTCGACGGCGGGGCGGGCCAGTGGCAGGGTGGCGACGTCGATCACGCGGTGGCTGCGCGCCGCGTACGGGCCCACACGGCCCTCGTCGTCGACGTGCAGCGAGACGCGGGTGCGCCACCGGGTGCCGTCGCCCTGATCGACCGGATCCACAGTCGGCGCGGCGAGTCCGGCGCCGGCGAACTTGTCGAGGGCCTCCTGCAGCACCTGTCGCTTCAGCACGCGCTGGTGGGCCAGATCGATGTGCCCGAGATCGGCGCCGCCCACCCGCTCCGTGGGAGCACGGGAGATGTCGGCCTCGGCCCACACGTGGTCGCGGCGATGCGGCGACGCTTCGAGCACCTCGCGCGTCTCGGCGCGCCAGAACCGCTTGCCGTGGTCCCCCTCGGTCACCTCCGCGCGCACGCGCTCTCCGGGAATGGCGTCGGGCACGAACACGACCCGCCCCTCGTGGCGGGCGATGAAGGTGCCGCCGTGCGCGATGCCGGTGATGTCGAGGTCGAGCGTGCGGGCCGAAGAGGTCATCCCTCCAGGATCCCACACACCGCTCCGAGCCCACGGGATAGCGTGGAGGGATGCGCGTGTGCCTGGCATCCACCTCCCCTGCCCGTCTGATGCTGCTGCGGCAGGCGGGCATCGAACCGCTCATCGTGGCGCCCGCGGTCGACGAGGACGCCGTCGCGCAGGACGCGACCGCGGAGCGGCGTACGCCGCTCGCACCGGACGAGCTGGTGCTGCTGCTGGCGCGGACGAAGGCCGCCGACGTCGCCGGGCGCATCCACGCCGAGCATCCGCGCTTCGACGGAATCGTGATCGGCGGCGACTCGATGTTCGAGATCGGCGGGCAGGTGCACGGCAAGCCGTACACGCCCGAGGCGGCGCGCGAGCGCTGGCAGCAGATGCGCGGCGCCACCGGCATCCTGCATTCGGGGCACTCGGTCTTCCGAGTCGGTCCCCACCTCGACCCGGTCGAGGCGACGGCGGTCGCCGAGGCGGCCGTCACCTTCGCCGCCGATGTGACGGATGCCGAACTCGAGGCGTACATCGGCAGCGGCGAGCCGCTGCACGTGGCGGGCGCGTTCACCGTCGACAGTCTCGGCGGGCCGTTCATCACGCGCGTGGAGGGCGATCCGTCCACGGTGGTGGGCATGTCGCTCTCGACGCTGCGCCGACTCGCCGCCGAACTCGGGGTGGTCTGGACGGATTTGTGGGCCCAGTCCTAACAGATGGCGGTATTTCTTGTGGAGAGTCGTCAAAACCATCGACGCTGATCTCGCTAGGCTGAAGCCCATGCCTGATATCGCCAAGGTGCTCATCGCCAACCGCGGCGAGATCGCCGTACGCATCATCCGCGCCGCCCGCGACTCCGGAATCTCCTCCGTCGCCGTGTACGCCGACCAGGATCGCGACGCCATGCACGCGCGTCTCGCCGATGAGGCCTACAGCCTCGACGGGTCGACGAGCGCCACGACCTACCTGCAGATCGACAAGATCCTCTCCGTGGCGCGTCGCGCCGGTGCCGACGCCGTGCACCCCGGGTACGGATTCCTGGCCGAGAACGCCGACTTCGCGCGCGCCGTGATCGGCGCGGGCATGATCTGGATCGGTCCCCCACCCGAGGCCATCGAGGCGCTCGGCGACAAGGTGACCGCCCGTCACGTCGCCGAGAAGGTGGGCGCACCGCTCGCACCGGGCACGCCGGGACCCGTCGAGGGCGCCGACGAGGTCATCACGTTCGCGAAGGAGCACGGCCTGCCGATCGCCATCAAGGCGGCATACGGCGGCGGCGGACGCGGCCTCAAGGTCGCGCGTGAACTCGACGAGATCGCCGAGCTGTTCGAGTCCGCCACCCGCGAGGCGGTCGCCGCCTTCGGCCGCGGCGAGTGCTTCGTCGAGAAGTACCTCGACAAGCCCCGCCACGTCGAGACGCAGTGCCTCGCGGACGCCCAGGGCAACGTCGTCATCATCTCCACTCGCGACTGCTCGCTGCAGCGACGTCACCAGAAGCTCGTCGAGGAGGCGCCCGCGCCGTTCCTCTCCGACGAGCAGAACGAGCTGCTGTACTCGGCGTCGAAGGCGATCCTCAAGGAGGTCGGCTACGTCGGCGCCGGCACCTGCGAGTTCCTCATCGGCGCCGACGGGACGGTGTCGTTCCTCGAGGTGAACACGCGCCTGCAGGTCGAGCACCCGGTGTCGGAGGAGATCACCGGGATCGACCTCGTGCGCGAGCAGTTCCGCATCGCCGCCGGCGGCACCATCGACTACGACGACCCGGCCCCGCAGGGCCACTCCTTCGAGTTCCGCATCAACGGCGAGGACCCGGGTCGTGGATTCCTCCCCCAGCCCGGGCCGATCAACGTCTTCAAGACGTTCGGCGGCCCCGGCATCCGCCTCGACTCCGGCGTCACGGCCGGCGACACCATCTCGGGCGCCTTCGACTCGCTGCTGGCGAAGATCATCGTCACCGGACGCGACCGCGCCGAAGCTCTCGAGCGCTCGCGTCGTGCCCTCGACGAGTTCGAGGTGGCGGGCATGCCGACCGTGCTGCCCTTCCACCGCAAGGTCGTCTGCGACCCGGCGTTCGTCGCCGCCGACGGCGAGTTCGGCGTGTACACACGCTGGATCGAGACCGAGTTCGTCAACGACATCCCCGCGTGGGACGGCGAGCTCGATGAGCCGGCCCCCGCACCCGGCCGGCACACCGTCGTCGTCGAGGTCGCCGGCAAGCGCCTCGAGGTGAGCCTGCCCGACCGTGTCGTCCCCGCGGTCGCCGGCACCGCCGGTCGTCCGGCCGCCGTGCCGCCGTCGCGACGCAGCCACACCGCCACGGCCAACGCCGGCGCGTCGGGCGACGCCGTCAAGTCGCCCATGCAGGCCACCGTCGTCAAGCTCGCCGTCGAAGAGGGCCAGCAGGTCGTCAAGGGCGACCTCGTGGTGGTGCTCGAGGCGATGAAGATGGAGCAGCCGCTGCAGGCGCACAAGGACGGCGTCGTCGGCAGCGTCGACGCCACCCCCGGTGCGACGGTGGCCGCCGGGCACCAGCTGCTGACCATCAGCTGACCGCATCCGTCACGCGGCTG